>CALNCU010000080.1 GCA_937875395.1 uncultured Armatimonadota bacterium
ACCCCCGGGGAGGATACTTCGGTCGCAGAGTGCCTTGGCACGCCGCTGCCGAAGCATGGTTTGAACTTGCAAATTTAAGTTCACAGAATACTAACTATCTACATAACAAAATCTCTCTTTTTACAAAAACCCTGCTGGACTACCGGCGGGGTTTTTGCTGTTTTACACCGGGTGCACCCTGCACAGATAATTACCGCTGATTTTTGCCGCTTAATCCCCCTTTCCAACCAGAACTAATGAGCGCATTGGCCAATACAATCGGCGATGCAGGCAATGACTTCCTGCGAATAAGCCGGTAAAATGATAATGAACCTGGCTTAATTGCAAATTCAACGCCAATACAATTCTGGTTGGGATAATTGTGAGGACGCCCGGAGATAGCCATGTTCCTGCCGCGGCACCGGCAGCGCGGCGGATACCTCATACCGGCAACCAGATATAACAGTGAAAGAGGTGAAAGCCATGATGAGAACTGCAATAACCATTTTGTCCATGTTATGCTTCTCTGCCATACCGGGAAGCGCATGGGCACAAGCCGCATCCGGCGATTCGGCAGCGCAGGCTGGCAAACAATTGCCGGCCCTCATACAGGCATCCGAATTGCCAAGCATGAAACAATACCTCACCAGCCTGCATCAACGGCTGGATAAGGGTAATGATGCCGTCCTATCAACAGAGCTGGCCAACGCCGTGAAGGTTGCAAATCAGATCAACGCCCGCAAAGGTACATATCCTTTGATGAACGCGCCGCTCACCTATTACACAGTGCCGGCCATAAGCCCGGTGAAGCGGCTCCCCTCAGTTTTTCCGCAAGATGGACGGCTTTGCGGCGGCGTGCAGATAGTTGCAGCCAAGGATGAGTTTGAACCCGCCTCCTTTGTCATCTTTGCCTTTGACAACATAGAAAAGGCGGAACTGAAGGCCTCTGCTCTCTCAGGAAGCGCCGGAACCATCACTGCAGACAACATAGACCTGAAGGTGGTGAAATGCTGGTATCAAGCCGGTACCGCCTGGTACAGCTATTTTGCAGACAGCACCGGCAGGGAGATGGTGCCCGAGCTGCTCCTTAACGATGAAAACCTGATAAAAGTTGATACCCAAACCCGGGACAACTACCTGCGGGTGGACTATCCCCAGGGCGCCCAATACGTCTGGATCAGCAACCCGGCGTCGGTGAACATACCCTTTAACACAGAGACCGCTCCTGTAGCCGATAACAAGACCATCCAGCCGTTCCAACTCACTGCGGGGGAGTTCAAGCAGTTCTGGATAACGGTAAAAGTGCCAAAAAACGCCAGGCCGGGAATCTATACCGGCAGCATTACCATTGCGTGCGGCGGCACAAAGGCGGCGGCGGTTCCTCTTGCCGTGCGCGTACTGCCGTTCCAGCTGCCCCGGCCCATGACAAACTATGACTTGAGCCGCGAATACTATACCATGCTCTACAACTCGCCCCACTATCGCAACATCCTCCAGGCAAACGGCGGCAATACAGCACATGCCGATAGAAAGATGCGCGCCCTCTACCAAAACATGCGGGATCATAACATTTTGAACCCGCTCTTCCCGGATTACAGGCCAGAGTTCAAGGATTCCTTCATCCGGGAGCTGCGCATCATGAAATCTGCCGGAATCTCCACAGATCCGCTGTTTGGAGGCATCCCCGGCTTTCCATCTTACAACTGGCTCTTCTCACCGGATGTAAAGGATAAGCCTATGGCAGAGCAGCCGATGCCCCAAGACTTCATCCAAAAAGTTGATGAAGCTTACAAAATAGTCACCAAAGAGCTGGGGCACCACAGGGTCTATTGCTTTGGGTGGGATGAGCCAAGCATGGGTATCCTGGTTACGCAGCGCAAGCCGTGGAAGTATATTGCAGATAAAGACATGCAAATCTGCAGCACCGGCAACGACAGGCACCTGCTATACGCCGGTTACAACGAGGACTTCTGCAACACCGCCGGTACGCCCACGCGTGAGAGGGCAGATAAATGGCACGCCATGGGCAACCGAATCATGAGCTATGCCAACCCCCATACCGGGCCGGAAAACCCGGATTTTATGCGCCGCGTACACGGCCTGCACCTCTACAAGGCCAACCATG
Source organism: uncultured Armatimonadota bacterium (assembly GCA_937875395.1). Lineage (GTDB taxonomy): Bacteria > Armatimonadota > UBA5829 > DTJY01 > DTJY01 > CALNCU01. The sequence goes on from CALNCU010000080.1 coordinate 2,105, forward strand.
ACGGGATAGGCAACTACATACTCAGCTGCACAGGATGGAACGATTTTCTGGGCAGCTACAATTTCCGCGGCTTTAACATGACCTATCCCACCAGAGACGGCGTAATAGATACCCTGGAATGGGAAGGCATACGAGAGGCCGTAGATGACGTCCGCTACGCCACCAAGCTAAAACAGCTTGCTCAAAAGGCCATTGCCACCGGAAAAACAGAAGCAGTCTATGCCGGGCGCAGGGCGCTGCAGTGGCTGGAGCTCTTGGATGAAAAGAGCGCAGACCTTAATGCCGCCCGTATGGAGATGATTAACTATATCTTGAAACTGGATGCAATTAAGTAAGAGGAGATGCCGGATGAAGACCGTATATCAACTAATCACCATAGCGGCTCTAGTGCTCTGCCTGGCATTCCAGGCATGCGCATACGAGCAGGTAAACGAAGCCATTAAGGCCGGGCAGCAGAAGCTGCAGC
>CALNCU010000081.1 GCA_937875395.1 uncultured Armatimonadota bacterium
GCAAGGTGCATCAACCCCCCAGGGCGATACTTCGGTCGCAGAGTGCGAAGCACGCCGCTGCCGAAGCCCTGTTTGAACTTGCAAATTCAAGTTTACAGAGTACCAGACTAATCCAGGGGATAGGCGTGCATTGTAAGCAACATGCCTCCGGAATCAAGCCCCCGCGGACAGGCTGGATAGAATACCAGCCTACCCACGGTAGTTTTGGGCGGGTACAGAAAACCTGCAGAATAACAGATATCCATGTCACCTGCACATCTTGGCGCTTGCAAGGTGCATTTGTAAAGGAGAGGTAAAAGGGCATGAATGTTCTTTTTATGGGCACATCCGGCTTTGCCGTCCCGTCCCTTAAGGCGCTTATAAAGGCGGGGCACAACGTTACAAGGGTAGTCACCCAGCCGGATAGACCCTCTGGCCGCGGACGCAAGATAAGCGTATCCCCGGTTAAAGAAGCTGCCCTGGAGGCAGGCATCCCCGTGTGGCAGCCGGAGAGGGTAAAGGAGGAATCCTTTGTTCAGGCGGTGCGGGAACTATCCCCCCGGCTCATAGTGGTGGCCGCCTTTGGACAGATTATCCCCAAATCCATCCTCTCCATTCCGCCTTTGGGCAGTATCAACGTACATGCCTCCCTTCTTCCCAAATACCGCGGCGCCGCCCCCGTTCATTATGCGCTCTTCAACGGCGATAAAGTTACCGGCGTTACCACCATGCTTATGGAACCCGGCCTTGATACCGGCCCAATCCTGCTTCAGAGAGAGGTGGATATCCTCCCCCAGGATAACCAGGGCACGCTTGAGGCGCGTCTGGCAGATGCGGGCGCCGTGCTGCTTATAGAAACCATAGATGCTTTAGAAAGAGGCGCTGTGCATCTCTCCCCGCAGGACAATTCTGTTGCAACCTACGCGCCCTCCGTAAAACGGGAAGAGTGCCTAATCACTTGGGAGAAGAGCGCGCAGCACATAGTAAACAGAGTGCGCGGCTGCAACCCCAGGCCGGGCGCATATACCGTGTGGCGCGGCTCGCTCCTGAAGATATGGAACGCCCTCCCGGCGGATACATCTAATGATGCTTCTGCGCCCGGTGAAGTGGAGCAGGCAGATTCGCACGGCATACGCGTGCGGGCAGGGCGGGGGAGCGTGCTCCTTATAGAAGTTCAGCCGGAAGGTAAGAAGCGTATGCACGCGGCAGAATTTGCTCGCGGTCACCAGATTACAACAAGTGGATACCAGATTACAAAAGATAAGCATCATAATCAGTTGATTTGATGGTACCCTGATGCTATACTACTCCCGTACATGCGGCGCCGGTTGGGTGCGGCGGTAAATTTACTTTGTTAATACGGGCGGGAGTACTTTGGACGCTAGGCTGGTTAATGTGGAGTTCCTTCCGGCGGGCAAGACCTTACGGGTGGAACATGGAACTGTTGTTGCCGGTGCTCTTCTTGCGGCGGGGCTGAAATCCGGCATGCCCTGTGGCGGCAGGGGCAGGTGCGGCAAGTGCAGGGTGGTCTTTAAATCCGGCGTGCCGGAACCCACCCCCGCAGAGACGGATAGGCTCACCAAGACAGAGCTGGACGGCGGGTGGCGTCTGGGCTGCACCGCAACAATAAATCAGGATGCCGTTATATACATTCCCAACGGCTCCGGGGCAGCAAAAATTTTAACGCACGGAACCCGGCGCAGGGTTCTTGCATCACCATCAATCCGCAAGAAACATATAACGGTTGAAGCCCCCTCAACAGCAGACCTCCGCTCAGACCTTGAGCGGGTGCTGGGCTCCCTGGGAATAGAAAAGTCCCCTCAAAACATAGAACTCCCCTTCTTAAGGCATCTGGCTGCAAGACTTAGAGAGTCCAACTTCAGCGTGACGGCAATCCTTGCAGATGGAGAGCTGGTAGATATTGAGCCGGGCAATACGGAATCTGCATGCTACGGCGCGGCCTTTGATATAGGCACCACCACCCTTGCCGCATACCTGATAGACCTTGCAACAGGGGATGAGGTGGCCACCGCCTCTGCAGTGAATCCGCAAGCAGGCGTGGGGGACGATGTTATCAGCCGTATATCCTACTCCACCAGCCGGATAGATGGGCTTGCCAATCTACAGTCATTGGTTTTGAAAGAGATGAATTCTCTTATAAAGAAGCTCTCGGATGCGGCGCAGATATCATCATCCCACATATACGAAGTCTCCGTTGTGGGCAACACCTGCATGACGCACCTCTTTTTGGGGGTGGATCCGGCAAGTCTGGCGCAGGCTCCGTATGTTCCGGTGGTCAGGCAGATGACTGCTCTAAGCGCGGGCGAACTGGGCATGGGTATAAACCCCGCCGGGCGGGTGCACGTGCTCCCCGCCATAGCGGGCTATGTGGGCGCAGATACCGTGGGCGTTGTGCTTGCATCCAGCATGTATAATAATGAAGAGCTCACGCTGGCGGTAGATATAGGCACCAACGGAGAGATAGTCCTTGGCAACAAAAACAGGATGCTCGCCTGCTCTGCGGCGGCGGGGCCTGCTTTTGAGGGCGCGCATATCTACTGCGGCATGGGTGCGGTGGCAGGTGCCGTAGACGCCGTCTGGCTTGATGAGGATGGCCTTGGTTTTAGTACCATAGAGGGGAAGTCGCCCGCCGGAATTTGCGGTTCCGGCCTGCTGGATGCCGTTGTGTGCATGTTAAAATCCGGCGTAGTGGATGAAGGCGGCAGGATAGCAGACCCGGAAGAGCTGCCGCAGGAGTACGCCTTTCTTAAAGACAGCTTAAGGATGGGCGGTAACGGCAGAGAGTTTATTCTTGTTGCAAAAGAGAAATCTGCCACCGGAGAGCCCATAGTAATCACACAGCGGGATATTCGTGAAGTGCAGCTTGCCAAGGGGGCAATTGCTGCGGGCATTTATACTCTTATGGGCAGAATGGGCGTATCTGCGGAAGATTTAGATAAGGTAATCCTTGCGGGGGCCTTTGGTAATTACGTTCGCAAAGAGAGTGCGCTTGGCGTGGGGCTTATTCCAAACGTCCCGCTGCATAAATTACACTCGGTAGGAAATGCGGCGGGCGAAGGCGCAAAACTTGCACTTATCTCAAAAGATATGCGGGGCGATGCCGCGCGAATATCAAATGAAATAGAGTATGTGGAACTTACAACGGACGCAGAATTTCAGCAAAGGTTTGCTGATGCCCTGATTTTTGGATAAGTCTTGGGCATCTTGCATACAGTAAAAACAGGGGGGTATTTGGATGTTTGATTATGAGGAGCTTTCTGCCGCACTAATTAGCGGAAAGGCGCCGGTGGTTAAGGAGCTTACAACAAAGGCTCTGGATTCCGGCGAGACGCCCCAGGATATTCTAAACAAGGGCCTGGTGGCGGGGATGTCCGTAGTGGGCGAGAAGTTTAAAAATAACGAGTTTTATGTTCCGGAAGTACTGATTGCGGCAAGGGCAATGAAGGGCGCCATGGAAATTCTGAAGCCCAAACTTGCAGAGACAGGCGTTCAGCCCATTGCAAAGGCCGCAATAGGCACGGTTCAGGGCGACTTGCACGATATAGGCAAAAACCTGGTCGCCATGATGATGGAGGGCGCCGGATTTGAGGTTATAGACCTTGGCGTAGATGTGAAGGCAGAACGCTTTGTTCAGGCTGCAAAGGAATCCGGGGCAACCCTTATTATGCTCTCTGCGCTGCTTACCACCACCATGCCTGCCATGAAGGATACCATCCAGGCGCTAAAGGATGCAGGCCTCCGCAAAGGCGTATTCGTTATGATTGGCGGCGCGCCCGTTACGCAGAGCTATGCAGATGAGATAGGCGCAAACGGTTACTCCCCGGATGCAGCAAGCGCGGTGGACAAGGCCAGGGAACTCCTTAAGCTGTAATCCCGGGCGCATAATTTAATAGTTACGCTTGTAATTAGGCCCCGGCTGCTGCAAAATCAGCCGGGGCCATTTTTCTTGACTTTGGGCTGCACGCCTAATCCTCTCCGTGTTATAATATCAGCATGTATGATTATGATGTTTTAGTTGTAGGAGCCGGGCACGCCGGATGCGAGGCTGCGCTTGCATCGGCCCGCATGGGGTGCAGCACCGTGCTCCTTACATCAAATATGGATAATGTGGCGCTTTTGCCCTGTAATTGCAGCATAGGAGGCCCCGCAAAAGGGCATCTTGTACGGGAGATAGATGCACTGGGCGGGCAGATGGGCCTGTGCATAGACGCAACTTATACGCACATACGCATGCTGAACACGGGCAAAGGCCCGGCTGTGCAGGCCCTGCGCGCACAGGCGGATAAACGCCTCTACGGCGCCGTCATGAAGCACACCCTGGAGGCGGAACCCGGCCTGGATTTAAAGCAGGGCATGGTTGAAGATATTATTACAGAGGGCGGCAGGGTTGCGGGCGTTGTAACCCAGACCGGCGTAGAATATAGGGCAAAGACCGTAATTATTACCACCGGCACCTTCCTGCGGGGATTGGCTCATATTGGAGAGAGGAGCTTTCCGGCGGGCAGGGCGGGGGAGTTCTCTGCAGAACAGCTCTCCCACTCTCTATCATCCCTGGGATTTGAGCTTGGCAGGCTAAAAACCGGAACCACCGCAAGGGTAGATAAGGCCAGCATAGATCTGGATAAAACGGAGATTCAGCCGTCGGATGAAAAGCCGCTTGCATTCTCATTCCTTACCCCCAGAACCCCGCGCGAAGGCCTGCTTCCGTGCTGGCTTACGTGGACAAACGAACGCACAAAGGATGTTATACTAAAAAACCTTGAGCGCTCTGCCATGTACGGGGGCAGAATAACTGGTGTGGGGCCGCGTTACTGCCCGTCCATAGAAGATAAAATAGTGCGGTTCCCAGATAGAGACCGGCACCAGATATTTCTGGAGCAGGAGGGATGGGATACCAGCGAAATCTACGTGCAGGGGATGTCTACCAGCCTGCCGGAAGATGTGCAGATTCAGATGCTGCAGACAATACCGGGGCTGGGAAACGTGCGCATGATGCGTCCCGGTTATGCAATAGAGTACGATTTTGTGCCCCCTACGCAGCTTAAACCCACCCTTGAGACCAAGCTGATCCGCGGGCTCTTTATGGCCGGGCAGATTAACGGCACATCCGGTTATGAAGAAGCATCGGCTCAGGGGCTTATGGCCGGTATCAACGCCGCCCTTACCGTAAAGAAACAGGAACTCCTTGTGCTGGACAGGGCGCAGGCGTATATAGGCGTGATGATAGACGATCTTGTTACAAAAGGCGTCCGGGATCCGTACAGGCTGCTAACCTCCAGGGCGGAGCATAGGCTTCTTCTAAGGCAGGATAACGCAGATCAAAGGCTTACATCCGTGGGGCGCAGGGTGGGCCTTGTATCCCACCGTCGATGGGCTGTCTACAAGGAGAAAGATAGGCTCCTTGCAAAAGAATCCGCCCGCCTTGAAGAGACATATATTTCTCCTGAAGATAGTAAAAGCCTTAAGCTCCTGGGGATTGATAATATCTCAAAAAAGACCACGCTTAAAGATTTGCTGCGCCGCCCGGAGGTTGCATACAAAGATATACTGCGCCTCTCCTCCTGCGCAAAAGTCCTTCCGGCAGATGTAGAAGAACTGCTGGAGGTTCAGGTTAAGTACGACGGCTACATAAAGCGCCAATCTGAGCAGGTGGAAAGGTTTAAACGCTTGGAAGATATGGCCATCCCGGAAGAGTTTGATTATGAATCCGTACCGGCAATCTCACGTGAAGGCCGGGAGAAGCTCTCGCAGGTGCTGCCCGCATCCGTAGGGCAGGCGGTAAGAATTCCGGGCGTAACTCCGGCAGATATATCTATTCTTATGGTTGCGCTTGAGCGGCAGAGGCGTGCAGCAGCGCTATCATAGCAGCCGGATTTGCTATTGATATATATGTGCCAGCTCGGCCGTTTAGACCGGGCGAATTGGGGGAATAAACACTCTGTAAAAACCCGTTTGCAGGTGGATACATGAACGTTGCAAAAGAAGCGGCGCTTGCCAGCAGCATTAGAAACCGTCTTTCAAGCGATAAGCGGGTGGGTGATCTGCCCGTAGCCACCCACATTATAGATAACGATGTCTATCTTATAGGCCGCGTGGATACCTTGGAGCAGCGGGATATTGTAGAGTTTATAGTCCGGGGCACCCCCGGCGTGCGCAGGGTAAATACAGACGAGTTGGAAGTTAAGGAATTATCGTCCTTCAGGAAGAATGCCGCCTGATCTCTCGACTAATCCCTAATCTTTTAACCATCATACTTATTGAGTAAGGCAAATAATGTTTAATATGCAACAGGACGAGATAAACGGTTCTAACGGAATAGACCGCCAGTTTAATGATATTGCTTTTCTCTACGATGATCTTATGTCCGCCGTGCCGTACAGCGGCTGGATAAACTATGTAGAAGAGTTGCTGAGAGAACATAAATACCGCCCCGTGACAGTGCTTGATCTATGTTGCGGAACGGGGAGCGCTAGCCTGCTTCTTGCCCGCAAGGGGTATAAGGTTACCGGGGTAGATATCTCTCCCAGAATGATAGAGATTGCAAAAGAGAGGTCTGCACAAGCCGGAGGGGATGTAGAATTTTATGTTCAGGATGCAACCCGTTTTAATCTGGGCCGCTGCTTCAACCTTGTCATATCTCTCTTTGACAGTCTAAACTATATACTAAAGCCGGATCACCTTCTTGAAGCGTTCCGGCGGGCAGCCATTCACCTGGATGAGGGAGGGCTGTTTATCTTTGATATGAATACGGAATACGCCCTTGCCGCAGGGTTATTCAACCAGCGCAATCTGGATAAAGATGACCTTGTGCAATATAACTGGTGCAGTACCTATAATCCGGCAACCCGCATCTGTACTATTAAAATGAGTTTTCTACACAAAGAGACTCAAAAACGGGTTGAAACCGTGCACTACCAGCATGCCTATCAGGTGGACGAGATTATAGATATGCTTGGAAGAGCAGGGCTTAATGTGCTGGCCGCTTACTGCGCCTATACCTTCCGAAAAGCCTCTGACAGGTGTGACAGAGTGTTCTTCGTCGCTCAAAAATAACTGTAATTATATTACCGCCATACTTGCTATAACCATAGTAGTCGGATATACTATTTTATCAGACCAGCCCGGCATCTAGACCGCAGAGGTATCAGCATGACAAAAAAATCTAACAAACATTTAATCCGGCAGCCTTGGTACTATGAATACATCTATCCAGAGGCAGGCGGCATTGCAGCGCAGGCCTGCCAGAATATTATAGATGAGTTCTGTCCCGGCAAGGGCCTCAGCATGCTTGATATAGGCTGCGGAACAGGCAAAATCATCTCTCACATGACGGGTTCGGGGCATACCTGTGCCGGCATAGATATCTCCAAGCCCATGGTAGATTATGCCCTCCTGCTACACCCAAAGTTTGATGTGACGCAGGGCGATATGCGCAACTTTGATTTGAATAAAAAGTTTGATGTGGTGCTTTGCGTGGGCTCCACCTTTACCAGCAACCTCTCAAATGCAGATGTGCATGCAAGCCTGGCCAATTTTCACAGGCATTGCAAACCGGGCGGACTGCTTATTATAGCCCTTCTTAACGCATCGCGGTTTCTGGGCGCAGAGACCTTTAATGAGCATGTAGAGATGCGCGTAGATGAAGAGGATTTTCACGCCACCACATTCTCCCGCCACCTTTTAGACAGGCGGAATCAGAGCTTCAGGCGCGTGAGAACCTGGCGTATAGACGGCGAAGATGACCCCGTGGTAGACGATGCAGAGTTCCGCCTCTTCTTCCCACTGGAGATTGAAGATTATCTGGGCCAGCATAAATTCTCTGTACTGGGAATGTGGGATACCCCGGAACTTAAAGAGACAGACCTTTCAGACCGCAGGCTCTACATAGCTGCCAGGGCTCTGTAGAGCCTGCCAAACATCCGGCAAGGATGCACATATGGATAGTAAAATTAAGGCGTCGCCGTAAGGTGCCGCCCTTTTTTTATGATAAATTCGTCTGCAAAGGGTACAATAAACTGGGTGGCAGGCCCGCACAAGTTCTCCCGGAAAGGAGCGGTTTAGAATAATGGAGATGGAACGCACCTTGGTTGTTACGGCTTTTGTGCACTCAGGGGATAGGATTGCTCTTGTAAAGAGAAGCGGCAGTGTAGGCTCTTACAGTGGGCGATGGGCCGCATTTAGCGGATACGTGGAAGATATACCGCTCCGGCAGGCCATGATAGAACTTTTGAAAGAGGCGGGGCTCTCCCCGGGCGATGTTACGCTTAGAGGCATGGGCATCCCAATGCCGGTGGACGATGCAGAGGGGGGGTGCCGGTGGCTGGTATTTCCGTTTCTCTTTAAATTGGCGGGCGGCAAAGAGATAAAGACGGATTGGGAGGCGGAGTCTTTGGAATGGTTCCACCCG
>CALNCU010000082.1 GCA_937875395.1 uncultured Armatimonadota bacterium
GTGAACCTGGGTTTCTCCGGGCAGGGGATGGGCGAGCCGGAGCTTGCCGATGCCATAAACGATATAGACGCCTCGCTTATAGTGTGCGACCACTGGGCCAACACTCATGAGACACTAAAGGATAATCTGCCCATGTTTGTTGGCAGGCTCCGCGCCGGGCGGCCCAATATTCCCATAATAGTGGTATCGCCGTACTGCTATCCGGATGATATTCTGGGCAAAACCGTGCGCCATGACCAGCGCAGGTGGGTGAATGCCTTTGTGAAGAAGGCACAGGCAGAGGGCGACCGCAACATCTATAAGATGGACGGATATAAGCTTATAAGCCGGGACAGCACCCTTGGCACTATAGACGGGTGCCACCCCAACACCTACGGGTTCTACCTTATGGCCAAGGGGTTTGCCCCGCTGATAAAACGCGTGCTAGGATTGTAGGAATGCCCCGGCAGGGGGGATGGTAAATTAAAAAGGGGAGGGCGGCATACCTTCCCCTTTGTGTTTTTTTAAGAGGAGAACCTGTAGCCTACGTTTCTTACAGTCTCTATAAGGGATTCGCAGGAGGATCCCAGCTTGGCGCGGAGGCGGCGGATGTGCACATCTACAGTTCTGGTGCCGCCGTAGTAATCGTAGCCCCAAACGTGGTCTAGAAGCGCCTCCCGGGTAAACACCCGCCCGCGGTGGATTGCAAGAAATGTTAGAAGCTCATACTCCTTAAAGGTCATTTCAACCGGCAGGCCGTCTACTGAGACATCGTAGTTAAGCATGTCTATCATCAGGTCGCCTATCTTTATTACCTGATCGTTGGATATTTTGCTGGTGCGCCATAAAAGCAGGCGCAGCCGGGCTGTAAGTTCGCTGCCGTTAAAGGGTTCTGTAAGGAACTCATCTACGCCCGCCCATTCCATGTTTACAGCCTGTTCCGGGGTGAGGAGGGCCAAAACAAGCAGCTCCTTCAGGTTGCACTCTGCAAGGAACTTGCGCGTTGCAGCAATCTGCCTGGTATTGTCTCTGCAATCTATTATAAGTATCTCCGGGGTGAGATCGCTTATGGATTTAAGGATGGATTCCTCATCCGGCCCGGAGATGGCAACCCTCCAGCTCTCTCTTACAAGGGCGCTCTGGATGGCATTTGTTCCTAGCAAATCTTCTGTTATGAGGAGAATTCCTCTCATATGTTACTCTCCGCTGGTACTAAAGCACCGGGAAGTACTGCTCAAGTTCCCACTGGGTGACCTGTGCCTTAAACTTTTGCCACTCGGATTCTTTGTTTTCTATCAGCTTCTCCAGAACATGCTTGCCAAGTGTCTTTTTAAGGAGTTCGCTCTTCTCTGCCAGGCGGATGGCATCATGCAGGTTCTCCGGAAGGGTTTCTATGCCAAGCGAAGAACGCTCTTCTTCTGACAGGGCAAATACGTTCTGTTCTATCGGCTCCGGCAGGGGGTAACCCTTTTCTATGCCTTCCAATCCGGCGGCAAGCATTACGGCAAACGCCAGATACGGGTTGCATGCCGGGTCCGGGGAGCGGTACTCTTGCCTCCTCTTTGCTCGGCTGGTGGGATGGGACGCGTATAAGATCGCTCCGGTTCCTGAGCGCCCATGAAACGTAGACCGGGGCCTCATAGCCGGGGACAAGGCGTTTATAAGAGTTCACCCACTGGTTTGTGACAAGGGTAATCTCCGGCGCATGTTTTAAGAGGCCGGCAATGTATCCTTTTGCCGTTTGTGAGAGGCGGTATTCATCTGTTTTATTATAAAAGGCGTTTTGCGAACCCTTGAAGAGCGATTGATGCGTGTGCATTCCGCTCCCGTTCTGCCCAAAGATTGGTTTTGGCATGAAAGATGCGTAGACCCCATACTTCATGGCTACTTCCTTAACAACAACTCTATAAGTCATGGTGTTATCCGCCATGGTTAGTGCATCTGTGTATTTAAGGTCTATCTCATGCTGGCTGGGGGCTGCCTCGTGGTGGCTGGATTCTACTTCTATGCCCATCTCTTCAAGAAGGAGCACGGTATCCCGTCTAAGGTCGCTTGCAATATCCAGCGGCGTCTGGTCAAAGTAGCCGCCTTCGTCCAGGCCCTCCGGGGCGTCCTTGGCGTTTTTGAAGTAGAAGTATTCCAGCTCCGGCCCTACGTAGAAGGTGAAGCCCATATCCGCCGCGCGGCGGAGTGTTTTTCTAAGTACCCAACGCGGATCATCTTCGTAGGGCTGCCCGTCCGGGTTTACTATATCGCAGAAGATCCTTGCTACGGCGCCGTCCACCTTTGATCTCCATGGTAGCATCTTAAAAGTGTTTGGATCCGGCATGGCTATCATATCGCTCTCGTCTATTCGGACGAACCCTTCTATGGCAGAGCCGTCAAAGCCTATGCCTTCTTCAATAACCTTATCTAATTCGTTTGCGGTGATGGAGACACTCTTCAGCGACCCAAGTATATCCGTAAACCAGAGGCGGATGAACTTGACGTTGCGTTCCTTGGCCATTTTAAGGACGTATTCTTTATCTTTCATTGGGATGTGCCTCCGCGGTTTATGCCGGACGGAAGTGCGTGCTCCGGCTAGAGTAATACACGCACAATATAGCAGAGATTCCATCCCAAAATCAAGGGAGGGTGCGTAGCAGTAATTTAAAGGTAGTAAAAATTGCAAAGGGAGAGGATAGGTGCGCGCCCGGCCTCTCCCTGTGGTTTTGTGATATAAGGCTAACAGCAGCGTTTCATTATGCCATGATGATGTTTGTGGTGTTTGGACTTTGCCATTATCCAGAGTGCTCCTAACAGGAACCCCAGTGTTGCAAGCGCAATCTTTGTTACATCCAGGATGGGTATGAATTTTGTACCGGTATCCGTAACCTCCAGGACGGCAAGCGGGCGAACGTTAAATCCGCCGCCGCCACCTCCCCCGGAGCCGGATTCGGCGGATTCTTCGCCACCCGGCATAACGCCTTCTCCGGCGCCTGCGCCAAATCCACCGCAAACCATTGCAACCGGGATGAGCGCACGGTTATTCATAACCCTTGCTTCTCCAAACACCGCGTTAACTGTTGCCGCCTCTTTTACGCTATCCGTAACAGTTTTTATTACTTCTTGCACAGCGGGCATATTTTACCTCCGTCCTCTTATAAGCAGCCGCCAAACATAAACGCATACACCCTTAATTTATCTGAATCTACAGCCATTCTTAAGGTATGCGTGCCAAACTCCTCTGACCGCATAATGCTGTAGAACCTGGGCTCGCGTACCATTATGCAACTTGAGCCGCCGTTATAACGTATGTCTTCGCCGGCCTGGTCTTTGTTTACGGGATTTCCATTCAGGGTTATGTATACCCGTGTTTCGGTTTTATCGGCAGATTCCAAGACGGCGCCGGCCTCTATCCCATAGAATATTATGGAAAGGCTGTCCTCCAGCGCCTCTGTTGATCTTCCGTGCTGCACGTATTCGCCATCGCAATTCCATGTGCCCCGCAGGTAGACATGGTTCTCTTTTAATATGCCGCACGTTCCAAGATTTATAGGTTTGCCGGGCTTGTATTCAAGGGCGTTGGCTATCCTTCCATGGCTGCATCCGCAATGTACCTTTGGGCTGGATGGAAAGCAGATGCGCCTTTTGCGCAGTTTGCCGTCAAATACAATGGGGGGGAGTTCGGCTACGGAAGGGAGCTCTTTTAGAAGATGGCGGATTGCGGCTTCCGTATCTGCATATCCGCCACGCCCAAAATGGTGCTCGCGGATAATCCCTTGCCCGTCAATTACATACCGGCTGGGCCATACCCGGTTGCGATAGGCGTTCCACATCTTATTATCATTATCCAGTATTACCGGCCATGTTATGCCGTACTTTCGGCAGAAGGATTCTACATTCTCTGGGTCTTTTTCAAACTCAAACTCCGGGGTGTGTATGTCTATAATCATCAGCCCGGCATCTTTGTATCTATCCCACCACTCCTTAAGAAACTGTAACTCTCTTATACAGTTCATGCAGGAATACGACCAGAAATTTACCATTACAACACGGCCTTTAAGCTGTTCCAGGCCAAGCGGAGCAGAGTTTATCCAATAAGCCTCGGATACAAATTCCGGGGCGGGGGCAGTGATATTATTGCGGGTGAGCAGAGACATTTTCCGGCCTCCTGCGCATGCTTGTACTAAGTATCTTCCCGCGTAAGCGCGGCAGTCAAACTGCCATCGCCCTGTTCCGGGCTTTCAATTGCAGGTTTGGCCGGCTGACGGAGAGCGGCCGGGTGCATGTTATGCTCTTGGCGGCCGCTCCTCCCTTATGCTATAACCTTGCCGTGCCCGGGGTCTGGCCGGGGATATGCTGGTTCTTTGTGTAGGTGTTGCAATCGGCATGATCCTTGTGCATGTTAACCATTATTCCGCCGTCTGCAACGCAGAGTGCAGCATCGTTCCACATACAATCGCGGGCCGTGCAGATTACCACTCTGCCTTCCTTGTCGCTATTGTTTTGCATGTTGCCGCTTGCCACGATGTGAGCCCTCCTTGGAATTCTTTTGGAATTTTGTTTATGCTACCCCATGCGCAGTCGATATAAACGGGATGAAGAAAGGCCTCTTTGGTAGATGATTTACGGGGAAGCTGCAGTGCCGGGTTCTTCTCTGATAATTCTTTCCAGTTCAACAAGCTCCCGGGAGAGCTCCGTATGTATATCTTTGAACGGAGCCTGCCCCATCATCATGGGCACCATATCTGCAGCATATCCACCCCTGGCAGCGGTTGTTTTATCTGGCGCATAGCCTATACTGCCGTTGGTCAGTCCCATGATAAGAGTGAACGGTGATTCTGCAAGACGCTTAACATCGTTCTTAATTGCCTGGAATATCTCAAGCGGTGCGCCCAGAAAAGCTACTGGTCCTAACCGGAGTCCCTGCAGTTCCTCTGCAGAATCGGTGATGCTGTTTGATTCCATTGCGGCAAGCCGTTCCCTCAGTGCCCCGACATAGACCATTGCCATCCTGATATCAAAAGATTCAGCGCAGGCGCTGGGCGAGTGGATTACAGACTCATTTTTTGAGAGGTGCTGTTTTAGTTCCTCTATAGCCATGTTCTTTCTGGTGAACTTTACCATTCGCCGGGAGAAGCTCATAGAATCTATCCTGAGCGGTTTTGCTGTGTTTATGCCGAGCCTCACAGCCCGGGCATACCGCCCGGCAATTATATCAAGCGCCAGAAGTGATTCCTTTTCTGGCTTATGGACGACACATGAATTGACATCGCCCTGTGCTCCCTGGAGGAACAGGCCTATGGCACCGGGATATTCATTTTCCAGCATATTGGTCGCCACACCGGGGTAATCGCCGTGTATGTACCTCGTTTCCTGGCAGCAGACTACGGGATGGCACCCGAAGTAGCTCATAAAGCCGATCATGACGCCATCTTTACCATGGAATGTGAGCACGCTGCATTCCGTATCCGTGAGTTCAGGCTTTTCCGGCCGCCAGCTCTCTTTTAGCACATCTTTGAGAGGCGGCGCATCTTTATCATATTCACGGTTCAGGCCTATTCCCTCACAAGGCACCTGTGCATAAGAGATTAATGCTTCCTGCAGGTTTTCCGAAGCCCGGATGCATGCATCGGCAATTCGTATGGGCAGA
>CALNCU010000083.1 GCA_937875395.1 uncultured Armatimonadota bacterium
TCTTCCACCGCCCAATCTTTAGATGAGTTTTGGAAGGCGCCTTTCCGGTTGAGCATTCCCATCTCTCCCAACAAATTTTTTGCCATATCTGCTTCAGCCTTTCCTTAAAAGGACGAACGGCCTCTTAAAGGAAGCCGTTCGTCGGGATTTACTGTTCTGTTGTGTAGTATGAACGTGTTGCTACTGCTGCACCTTGCCTAAGAATATATCATCAAAGAAGGCGGAGCCGGTGCCGCCGTAGGTGAAGAGCTGCAGGTAGACCACTGCCTCTGCGGGGATCTCTACCAATCCGCTTGCCTTGGCCCACTCGTTTGGCTTTAAGTCTGCCGGAAGCCGGAAGCTGGGATAGAAGCGCTTAAACTCGTCCGGCTTCTTTGGACTTACGCCCATGCTCATGCTGGGAACCTGGCTTATGTACTCTTCATCCACCTGGCAGAATCCCTCAAAATAGTACTCTCCAGCCGGAAGAACCAGCCTCTGCTGAGCGGCGAATATAGAGCCGTAGGTAGATTTTACGGGAGAGAGTCTTAAGCTCCTGGGGCTCTCTTTGTGAACAGTGGTATCAAATGCATACTTGCCCGAAGAGGCGTTTACAATATCCCAGTAGACATCGGATTCAAAGCCGCCGTTTTTCACAAAGTTCTCTGCGGAGACCTTTATGGTGCGCAGCCGGGGGTTCTCTCCGGGGGAGAGCTTGCCCGCAACCTTTGTCATAAACAGGCCGTCCATCCAGACGGAGCCGCTGCTGCCGGAAGTGGTAATCTGCATGTATATGGTGGAATCAACGGGAGCTTCCAGCTCTTTCTGCAGTTTTACCCACGTGCCGGGCTTTGTATCTTTTGGAAGCGGCAGGGTTATGTACTGCCGCTCCCCGGCCTTTGAATCGACGGGGAATACGTTTAGAGCAAACTGAGGCATGCTTCCCTTGTACGCCTCATCTATTCTGAGGTAGCCTTCAAAGTAGTAATGCCCTTTTATATTGGTAAACCGCGTTTGGGCATAGAAGATTTTAGGATATGCAGAATTGGACGGGCTTAACCGGAGCGATCTCCTGCCCGTATTTGCAATTGATTCGTCAAAACTCCACGTGCCGCAATCTCTGTTAAGAATCTCTAACCCAAGCGACTGATACTCAAAATCACCGTTTGCAAACAGGTTGGAGTTCTCCATTGTGATAGATCTTGTCTGTGCCGTGCAGGGCAGCATCAACCCCACGCAGAGCGCTGCTGCAACAATCAGCGTAAGACAAGTATTAAATGCAAGGCCTTTTCTCATAATCATCCTCCCGAATCTGTATTTTGCGGAAATCAATGCTCTTTTTCCACCACTATCCCCAGGACGCTGGTGTAGAGCTGTTCTCTTACGGATGCAAATGTAACGTCCAGGTACTTTTTGCTGACTTCTGCGGGCAGACGGAAAACTCTGTATTCTCCGCCGTTTGTGAGCACATCCTTAACCATGTGCTTCCCCTGGATGTATACGTTCTGGTACGGGCGAGGTTCCCTTGGGTTCATATCGCCAAGAATTACCGTCACCGCGTACTTGCCGGGGGCCACTTTAAGGCGGAATATCTGCCTGCCCAGTGTAACTATGCCGTCACGCGTAAGATCGTCAAGCGGTTTGGAAAAATCTCTGTCCAGGCTGTGGTAGGGCGGGGTGACCCATCCGTACCCTTGGGCGTCGTCGAACATGGTGTTGGAGTAGACCGGGGTGTAGCCGGCTTTAACGGGCGAGCCGGGCGTCCCAAAGTCCAGCTTATACACCGCGTTTTTGAACTCCGGGATGGCAACCAGGTTTGTGGCATGGGCATCCGGGTTCTTCCGCTCTATGGCGGTATCGCTGCCCACGCTCCTCCAGTTGGCCGGCTTTATGGGCAGGGACGGGTCTACGGTAAGCTTGCTTGTGTAGGCTTTGTTTGCAAGCTTTTTATCCAGCTCATTGTTGGCCAGGGTGATGGCATTCATGGCATCCAGATCCGGCCTGAGTCCAAATACCCAGTATCCGGCACCGTCTACAGCTGCATTATATATGTTTGCAGAGAGGTTGTTGGGTGCAAGGGTATCTGCAGAGATTCCCGGCATGTAGATGGCGTTGGCGCCGTAAGATTTAAAGTGCGCGCACATATCTGATGCGGAGAACCCGTAGCCGTCATACTCGCTCTCTGACTTTACAAAGACGGGCATGCTTGCAGATGAGAGTCCGCGGGCCATCCCCCGCAGGCACCAGGTATTGTTATACTGCATAAAACCGAGTATCAGGTCCGGCTGCACGCGGTGTATCTTTACGCGCACACCGGCTGTTATGCGGGCCATTTCATCTTCAAGATATTTGTAGTAATCCTGTAGGAGCCTGTTATTCTTAAGGTATCCGTACCGCTCTGCTGCGCCCACGGCGGGAGCAACAAGCTTTCTGGATTTAAAGAAAGAGTTAAAGCAGTGCTCGCAGAAACAGTTCATATTGCAGTATACATCGCCGTATCTGGAGCCGTACATCTCCATATCAAGCACGTAACCGGTAAGCTTTACTCCCCAGGATTTTGCTGCATTTATGTAACGTATGGCATCCTTTACTACCATCTCGTCCCAGAGTTCCGGGTTGAGCGGGCACGGCTTTACATCCGCTTTGCCGGTCAGGTAGACAACCTTTCTTGTCTTGTGGGCAATAAGTGTGTAAGATTCGTCCGCCCCCCAGCCTTTTATCTGTACGATCTTCAGCTTGTTCTTTCTGCAGTACTCCGCTATTTTATCATCCAGCTTGGTGCCCACTGCGTTTAT
Organism: uncultured Armatimonadota bacterium; assembly: GCA_937875395.1. Taxonomy (GTDB): domain Bacteria; phylum Armatimonadota; class UBA5829; order DTJY01; family DTJY01; genus CALNCU01. The sequence goes on from CALNCU010000083.1 coordinate 2,775, forward strand.
GTTCATAACGGGGAGCTGTTTGTTCCATAGATCGGATGTGTAGTAGTGCAGGTATCCGCCGTAGATCATGCGGAACTTGTTCTTTTTTGCCCAGTCCGGTATTCCCCTGTTAGGGGTTGCCGTGCTGGTGGAGAGGGTATCCCCCGTGGCCGGTTTAACCTCAAGAGAGGCTACGGATGCCCGCCCTGTGCCGCGTCCGGAGTAGACCGCCACTTCAACGTAGGGCCGGTCTACATCAACCACGGCACGCACAGGGAGCACCATCCCGGAGGTGGCTGTTATGCCGGAAAGCACGCGAGTGCCGTTTACATCCACCATTGTATGCGGGCGCCACTCCCTGTCATGCTTAAGGCCCACGTGAAGCTTTATTTCATACTTCCCCGGAGAGGGAAGGTCTACTCTAAATATGGCTTTCTTACCGGCGCCGGCCTCTGCCGTATCGTTTACAAGCGGATCAGAGGGATACGCAAACTCCTGATAAGCGGCTGAAGGCGCTGTATCCTTCCAGCCGTACCCGGTGGAGGTGGTATATATAGTGCCGGGCGTTACCCCCGTGTATCCCGGGGCAACGGGCGAGGTATCGGTGCCGAAGTCAAACTTGGAGGGAATCCGGCTCTGCACAAGCTGATTAGCCGCCTTTATGCCCTCCAGATAATACGATGGGAAGGGTATGGCTTCATTCCATATCCAGTAGCCGCCGTCATTCCTTAAAGCTAAAAGACAGTTGCCCTTTATTCTGGAGGCGGCTATGCCTTTTGTATAGAACCCTGGCACGTACACAACCTCCGGGTTGTGTTTTTTAATAGGGCTGACTACGTCATCTCCGCGCCCGTTGAGGTATCCGTAGTAGGATGAGCCGTCAAAGATGGGCAGGGGCATGCCTTTTTTGTAGAGTCCTTTGGCCAGCCCGCGGTAGTACCAGCTGTCCGTAAACAGGTAGTAGCTGATGAAGAGGCTGGGATTTATTGCATCCACTTCCCGCCTTAGCTTGGCGGCCAGAGCCTCCGCCCGCTGCTGCAGCCTGTTGTAGTAATCATCAATGTGCCCGTTTTCCTTAAGCCAGGAGTACCGCTCGCCTGCCGGCAAATCCATCTTGGGCAGCTTTTTTGCGGCAAGGAAGCCTGCAAAGCAGTTATCGCAGAAGCAGTATATATCGCTGACTGCGCCGGAAGTCTCTCTCCCGCCATACTGCTCCGTATCAAAGTGGATTCCGCTGATTGAGCGCTTCTGCTTGGAATACTTTGCTATGGTGCATGCGCCCTTTATTACAAAGTCATCCCAGAAGCTTTGGTCCAGCGGGCAGGGCAGCCCGGTCTCTATAGTCCCTTTTCTGGTTACTGTATGGTTGAATACCTTGGGGTACATGTACCTTGCATTGTAGCCAAGGGAGAGTGTGGGAAGCAGGCGCATCCCACAGCTGCCGGCTACATCCGCCAGGCGTTTTAACTCATTTGTAGAAGCGGCATTGTCATACCAGAACACGTTCCTGTCCCTCTTGTACATTGCAGGGACAGCCACGGTGTTTACTCCTGCATCCGCTATTTTACTCCATGTAGATGTGTCCCATTCATTTATACCATGTCCCCATATTGCGCGCATGTTCAAGTTGCCGGCACACGCAGGCAGGGAGATAAGAATAAGACAGGTCACAAGCACAAAACGACGTATCAATTGCACCCTCCTTGTAATGTAGGCGTATTCAACCATTTATAAAATATCTCTATTGCCAGAGAGAACCGGTTGCAGGGATAGGCCCCTTCATCCATTTCACGTGCCCGTCAAGGTACGCTATGTTGCACCCATCGCTGTGCCGGGTTTGGGCTATGCCTGCATAGTAGTTATTGCCGGCTGCCCCCCATGGGCCGTAAACAGCATAGATAATACTTGATGTTGTATGTATGGCATCTACCAGCAGAAGCGTATCGCTGGGGGCGGCTACCTTCGCCAGAGCCTTGTTTGAGAGGCTTGAGTTCATCGCGTAGCTGCATGCATGCAGGGAAGGACTCCCGTTCACCTGATCCTTGTAATCTATATCGCTCGGGCAGCGGGTGACGCCCAGCTTATCCCAGTGAGCGGCATTGCTGTTGTTGATATAGGGGGGAATCTGCCTGAACCAGGGATATCCAGCTCCGGGAAGATAAGAGTACGGTATCGTCTCGTCATAGTCCTGCATGTAATTCATAAAGGCTATGCCCAGTTGCTTGAGGTTGCTTGCACAGGTGGACTGCCGGGCCTTTTCACGCGCCTTTGCAAAGACAGGGAAAAGAATGGCGGCAAGTATAGCAATGATAGCTATAACAACAAGCAACTCAATTAAGGTGAATCCTTTTTTCTTCATAACGTACCTCCATTGTAGTTACAGACTGAGTTAACATAAGTAAACATAACTTGCTGGCCGTTGGTGAAAAGTATATCGGCTGTGTACTATCCCGGCTTCTGGGATGAATTACGATACCCCAAGGCTATAGCCTTGTTGAGCGTTTGCTGTATCGTTATTGCCATGATATTACACAGCGCACTTTTTGTCAACAGGCTTTGCGTAATTTTTGTCTGCCAGCATGCCCAAACCGTGCAATTTCCGGCCGGATGAGTAATTCCCCCCTCCCGGTTGATGAGCTAAGGGTCTGTCAGCATGGGAACAAAGGCAGGTATTTACTGCAAAAAACGTCTGAAAAAACTAGTTGCTATATCGTTACTGCAATGCTATAATAAAATTCCACCGGCTACCCAGCAAGTGGAATGAGAGCAGGGAGTTTGCTGCACCAGTAAAGGTATAGCAATTAAAACAATATTCGGCAAGCGCCGGGGAAAGGTTCCAGTGTAATGAAAAAACGTTATGTTCAGGTAGGTATCGGCGGCCGGAGCTATATGTACTCCGATGCCATAAAGCACAAGTACCCGGAATACTGCCAGCTTGCAGGCCTGTGCGATACAAACCGGCACAGGATGGATATAAGGAACAAGCGTTTTACAGAAGGGGATGCGCACTTCCCGGAGTATAAGCCGGTCTCCCCGGTTAAGACGTACACAGCGGATCAGTTTGACCTTATGCTTGAGGAGCAGAAGCCGGATACGGTAATAGTAACCTGCATGGATTCTGCGCACGATGAGTATATAATACGCGCAATGAACGCCGGCTGCGATGTAATATGCGAAAAACCCCTGACCATAGACAGCCAGCGTTGTCAGAAGATTATAGACACCGTGGGGCGCACGGGCCGCAATCTTAAAGTCACCTTCAACTGCCGGTATTCGCCGGTGCGGGCGCTTGTTAAACAGACGCTTATGGACGGCGCTGTAGGGGATATCCTCTCTGTGGATTTCTTCTGGAACCTTAACACCAGCCATGGTGCAGATTACTTTAGAAGATGGCACCGGCAGAAGGAGAATAGCGGCGGGCTGCTGGTGCACAAGGCCACCCACCATTTTGATCTTGTCAACTGGTGGATAGCCGCCGTACCGGAAGAGGTATACTGCATAGCGGGGAGGCAGTTCTACACCCCCGCCCAGGCAGAGCGGTATGGTCTTAAAAACCGGGGCAAACGCTGCCGCAACTGCCCGGAGAGCAAAAAATGCAAGTTCTACCTTGATATTGAGGCCAACCCGGACCTTAAATCGCTCTATCTGGATGCAGAAAAGTACGATGGTTACCAGAGGGATCTGTGCGTCTTTGACGAAGAGATTGGCATAGAAGACAGCATGAACGCAACTGTGCGGTATGATACCGGGGTTATGATGAGCTATGCGTTAAACGCCTTTACGCCCTGGGAAGGCTACTCCATAAGCTTTAACGGGACTTTGGGGCGCCTGGAGCATACCTGTGTTGAACGCGTATATATAAACGGAGACGGCAGCACCCCCGGGGAGCTTATAAAGAAGGGGACAAGCGTAACTGTGCACCCGCACTTTGCAGAGCCTTATGCGCTCCCCATCCCGGAGGCAAGGGGCGGGCACGGCGGCGGAGATGATCCGCTTCTGGCGGATATCTTTAATCCCAACGCCCCCAAGGACCCGCTTAAGCGGGCGGCCGGACTGGGCGACGGCGCATGGTCTATACTTACGGGTATTGCCGCCAACCAATCCATACGCACCGGTCTGCCGGTTAGGCCCGCAGACCTGGTTCACGGCATACCGGAGCCATCCTTCCGCAAAGATTAGTATAGGGCTTAATGCAAGCAAAGCATTATCTGCGGAGGAGGATATTTTGCTATTCCGCAGGGATGGTATTTGTGCCCGCCATATTAAGCTTCGGCAGCGGCGTGCTTCGCACTCTGCGACCGAAGTATCGCACCGGGGGATTTGTCGCCCTTTGCCTTGGCGGCAATATGCTTATCAAGCATACGTATTGACAGAAGCTCATTTTTTACTATACCATGGTTTTACTATGCAGCACGTTACTTTACAGACAATTGCAAAGGCTTCCGGCTTTGCCGTATCCACCGTCTCCGCAGTGCTCCGGGGGCAGGGCGATGCTTCACGCATAAAGCCCTCCACCCAGAAGGAAATAATAAAGATAGCCGAATCCCTTGGCTACCAGCCCAATATTATTGCCAGAGCGCTTAGAAGCGGCAAGACGGGAATAGTTGCCATTGCCGCCTCCCCCGCGGGCTTCCCTATAAGGCAGATGCGGCAGAGCGCGGTTGCAGATTCCATCACCAGGCAGGGCTACCGCGTCCACATGTTTGACTTCAGCTGGGATAGGGGGAACGAGCGCGCCTTTCTGGAAAACATAACGGCAATCAGCCCGGAAGGACTTATTATATCTGAAATAAGCGATAACAACCCTGCAGCTATTGAATACTTGATGATGCTTAAAAAGAGGGGCGTTACAGTGCTCAGCCTGGATAAGATTGCAAGCGCTCCTATAGACCAGGTATACATAGATAGGTTTGATGTGGGCTATATGGCTACGGAATACCTTATAAAGCTTGGCCACAGAAAGATCTGCTACCTGCTCTCAAGAAAGACCGCCAGGGGCGTTGCGGCAGATAGGGCACGGGGCTTTGAGAAGGCTATGGCGGATGCCGGGCTTAAGACATCGGACGATAGTTTTGCCTGGATTAAAGACGGTGCGGATGATTCTGAAAAGGGATACAGGATAGTCATGGAAGGGCTGATCTCCCCGGGGAAGTGCACCGCCGTTATGACAACAAACGATCTTACCGCCGCCGGTGCAATGAAGGGCTGCATAAAACTGGGCATACGCATCCCGGCGGATATCTCCCTTATAGGCGCAGAGGGGCTTCCCATAATGGATTACCTGCCCGTTCCGCTTACATCCATAGCCTTCCCCATATCACAGCTGGCCCAGACTGCCGGGGAGGTGTTTGTTGATGCCTTTAACAACAGCAAACACCAAATGGTAAAGGTAAAGATTGACCCCTACCTTATAGAGCGTTCCTCCTGCAGAAAAGCAAGATAGTTCCGCTAAACGTGCAGCTCGCGCATCTCTCCCGTCTCCATGTAATGCACTCGCTCTCCCACGTTTGTTACGTGGTCTGCAAGGCGTTCAAGGTATCTGGCAATCATAATAAGCGGGATTACCTGGTCAATAATAGAAGGGTCGTTCTTCATCATCTCTACAAGTTCGCGGTAGACTGTTTTGTTCAGGTGGTCAACTTTATCATCATCTTCTATCATCCGCTGGATAAGCTCAAGGTCACGGCTTACAAAGGCCTCAAGCACCTCCCGAAGCATCTGCTCTACAAGTCCGGCCATCTGCGGTATGTATACATAAGACCCGGAGAGCGGGCGGATGCATAGACGTTTTGCAGTTTTTGCAATATCTACAACATAATCCCCCATCCGCTCTATATCCGTTATAATCTTCATGGTGGCGGCAATGGTTCTAAGGTCCCTTGCCATGGGCTGCTGAAGCGCAAGGAGCCTAAGGCAGTCGTTCTCTATGGAGAGGTTATAATCATCCACCACGTCATCCATGGCAATTGCCTGGTCAGAGAGCTCTTTGTTTTGGGATGTAAGGGCCTCTATAGATTTATGAAGCATCTGCTCCACTACGCTAGCCATCTTTAAAACATCTTGCTCAAGGGCGTTTATCTGGTCTGCAAAAACAACGCGTACAGAATCCGGCATTCTATTCTCCTTATATATTTTTAGCCAAACCGTCCGGTGACATAATCCTCCGTGCGCTTGTCAGATGGAGTGGTAAAGATTTTATCTGAGCTATCAAACTCTATCAACTCTCCCATAAGGAAGAAGCCTGTGCAGGTTGAAACGCGGGCCGCCTGCTGCATATTGTGGGTGACAATTACAATTGTGTACTCCCTGGCAAGCTCGCGCATAAGGTCTTCTATCTTTAATGTAGAGATAGGGTCAAGGGCGGATGCCGGTTCATCCATAAGCAGAATCTCCGGCTCTACGGCAAGCAGCCGGGCTATGCAGAGCCGCTGCTGCTGCCCGCCGGAGAGTTCAAAGGCGCTCTTTTTAAGCTTATCCTTCACCTCATCCCAGAGCGCGGCCTGGCGCAGGCTCTTTTCTACGCGCTCCTCAAGTTCCCGGCCCCTGAAGAGATTGTGTATCCTTGGGCCGTATGCCACGTTTTCAAAGATGGACATTGGGAACGGATTGGGCCGTTGAAAGACCATGCCTATCCGCTTTCTAAGCTCCACTACGTCTACAGATGGATCAAGCACGTTTTGCCCGTGAATATTTATCTCTCCCAGGGTCTTAACGTTGGGGATAAGATCGTTCATGCGGTTTATGCACCGGAGGAACGTAGATTTTCCGCACCCGGACGGCCCTATAAGCGCGGTGATCTGCCTCTCCCGGATATTCATGGTAATCCCTTTTAAAGCATGAAAATCCCCGTAGTATAGATGCAGATCCCTTACGGATATAAGGGTGGGGTGCTCTTCCTGCAGCTCAAATTCTTTGTCGGATGCCGGTTTTAAAACCATTACCAAGTCCTTTTCCTCCTATAGTACCCGCGGATGACCGAGGCAACAAGGTTCATTCCAAGCACAATTAGAAGCAGGGTGAGCGCCGTGCCCCACTGCACGCGGAGCGGGGCGTTTGGTACCTGCGTAGACATAATAAACAGATGGTAGGGCAGCGCCATGGCCTTATCAAAAACAGAATCCGGGAGCCTGGGCATGTAGAAGGCCGCCACCGTAAACAGGATGGGCGCCGTCTCCCCGGCTGCGCGGCTTATCCCAAGAATTCCGCCTGTTATTATCCCCGGGAGCGCGCTGGGCAGCACCACCTTGCGCACCGTCTGCCACCGGGTTGCGCCAAGTGCAAGACTGGCCTCCCTGAACCCCTGCGGGACGGAGTTAAGCGCCTCCTCCGTAGCAACAATAATTACGGGGAGAGTCATTATTGCAAGGGTAAGCGCACCGGCCAGAATGCACTCCACCTTAATTAGCAGGAGCACAAACACCCCGTAACCAAAGAGCCCGTATACAATGGAAGGAACACCGGCAAGGTTTACAATGGCAAGCCGTATAAGCCTTAAGAGCAGTCCGGGGCGGGCGTACTCTGAGATATACACTGCAGAGAGAATTCCAAGAGGGAGCGCAATAGCCGTGGTGGTGCCCATAAGGTAGAGCGTACCCACAATTGGGGAGAGGATTCCGCCCTTTGTCATGCCGTCTCTGGGCATCTGCGTAAAAAAGTCCCAGGAGATGGCGCTGTACCCCCTGCTTACAAGCAGGTAAACAACAATCACCACCGGAAGGATAACCACAAATCCGGCCGCCCTGAGAAGAAAGAATGCAATCTTTTCTGATAATAGTCTGTTCAACTGCTATCTCCTGCCCCTCTGAAGCGCCACATCGGCTGCAAGGTTTATAAGAAATGTAATAAGAAAGAGTACCATTCCCACTGCAAAGAGCGCATGGTAATGCGCCCCGTACTGCACCGTCTCGCCCATCTCCGCCGCAATGGTGGCGGTCATGGTTCTAACCGGCTGAAAGAGGCTGCGTGGGATAACAGCGGCGTTCCCCGTAACCATGAGCACGGTCATAGTCTCTCCTATGGCGCGCCCTATCCCAAGCATTACGGCGGCCAGTATCCCGCTCTTTGCAGCAGGGAACACAACCCTTGAAATTGTCTGCCACCGGGTTGCGCCAAGCGCAAGGGAGGCGGCTCTAAAATCCTGCGGGACGGCATGCAGGGCATCCTCTGAGATAGAGATAATGGTGGGCATTGCCATAAAAGCCAGCATTACCGAACCCGTAAATGCAGTAAGCCCTGTGGGAAGATTAAGAATTTTTTGCAAAAACGGCGCCAGCAGCACCAGCCCCAGGAATCCTATTACAACAGAAGGGATTGCCGCAAGCGTCTCAACGGCGGGTTTCAATATCTCCCGGACTCTTGGAGAGGCCACCTCCCCTATGTAGATTGCCGCCGCCACGCCCACCGGAACCCCCACAACCACAGCTCCGGCAGTAACAAGCAGAGAACCAAGTATAAGCGGCAGGAACCCAAAGATGCCGGAGAGCGGATACCACTCCCTGCCAAAAAGAAGCTTTCCCGGCGCCTCTGTTGCAAATGTAGGGTAGGCATCCTTTAAAAGAAAGGCAAAGATTAAAAAGACTATAATAATGGTTAGGCTGCCGCTTATTACTATAATCTTCTCCATCAGCCATTCCAGAAAAGAGAACCGCCTGCGTTTAATTTTGGGCTTTACATATTCTTTTTCTTTGCTGTATTCTGTAACGCTCACAAAGATCTCCTTACAGCCGGGCCTAACTTAGGCTTCTCACCGGAACAAACTCTTTCTTTTTAACTATGCGCTGGCCTTCATCACTTAGCACAAAATCAATAAAACCTTTTACATCCCCCTCCGGCTTACCGGGCGTGTAGAAGTAGAGCGGCCGGGCTATTGGGTAGGTCTTGTTTAGTATGTTAGATTCCGTAGGTTCCATGTACGGGGATGCAGCGCTCTTTGCAACAGCAACCTCCGTGTGTTTTGATTTATCTGCAAAACCCATCCCTACGTAGCCTATTGAACCCTTGTTTGCAGATACTTCGCTTGCAATGGCGGTAGAAGAGACAAGCATAAGCACATCGGCTGCATACTCCTCCTGCCCGCGGGGGTTGCCCTGCCGGAGCACGTGTTCAAGGAAGAAATCGTGCGTGCCGCTGCTTTTATCCCTGGAGAGCGGGACTATCTTCTCATCCCTGCCGCCCACCTGTTTCCAGTTTGTTATCTTGCCTGTATATATTTTGGAGAGCTGGTCTATGGTGAGCTTTTTAACCGGATTATCTTTGTTTACAATAACCGCTACTCCATCCAGGGCCACCGTGAACTCTTGGGGGGAGAGTCCGTTCTTCACGGCCGCCGCCAACTCTTCCGGCTTCATGCTCCGGGAGGATTCGGCAATGCTTGCGTTTTTGTTTATAAGCGCCGCAATCCCTGTGCCGGAACCTCCGCCCGTTACGGAGATGCTGGTATACGGATGCATCTGCTGGTATGCCTCCGCCCACGCCTGCCCAAGATTCACCATGGTATCCGAACCTTTAATCTGAAGCTCGCCCTGCATCTGCGCCCGCCGGCTGCATCCGCAAACGGCAAGGACGCAAAAAATAAGCATCACAAAAAATGCGAGTCTTCTTTTCATCTGTACTTTGCTCCTCTTCCATTCTTATACAGGGGATACCCAAACAATCCCATAAACAAGATACATTTTTATCCTCACAGAATTCTTACATCCCCCTTACACCGGGCTGAATTCTTCTGCCGGGTTATGCCTGAAGCGCTCTTACAGTTAGTTCTGGGTGCAAATATGCTTTTAATATTTTATGCATGTAGAATGTGCCCCAGTTACTGTTTACGTGATGAAACGCGTGGGTAGATACCAAACACAAACAGATGCGGAAGGAGGGGCTGTAAATGCGAGAGAGAATAGGCATATCTCAGGAAGAAATAAACAGCCCGGTGGAACTGCCGGATGCTGATTCGCTGCCGTTACCCATTGTTCCAGATTGGGACACTCTGGTGACGAAATCAAAAGAAATGGCAAAGGTGATAGATCGTCACCTGGACTACGAATCTATATACCAGGGGCATGATCTTAACCCTGCCGGGCTCTGTCCGCAGCAGACGGTTAACCTTATATCAGATTTGGCGGCAGCAGTGCAGAAGTAGAATTCTTTAGAGGTTTGCAGATGCGAAAGATTTACGGGTCGGCGCCGGACGTGCCTCAATCTGCGGCAAACAAGGCCATAGATATAGTGGAGAAGCACTTTACGGCGGCCGGCGTGCGCAGAGCAGAGGAGCTCTCTGAGGAGGAGAAGATACACCTTCTTAGATCTCTGCAGTGGTTTTTTGAATCTGAACTGCCGCCTAAAATAATGGGAAAGAACGGTGAGGAGTACGATACCGGGCAGGGCAAGGGCCTTATTGGCAGAATTATCCGGTGGTTTGAGAACCTATTTGCCGATGAAGACGATCCCCTGGAACCCTGACCCGCGGATATATTAAAAGGAGAGTGGCGGATGTAAAAGGTTCCTTCCGTTCCCACTCTCCTTACCTGTTTAACCTTCTTTTATAGCCTTTTCCCTTGATTTAAGGAACTCCTGCTCTGCCGCATCCAAGTCTTTATTCTTTATGGCGCGGGGTTCTTCCTGGCTTTTGGGGGCAGGCTTGGCCATCTCAAGATCATTGGCAGAAACAAGGATTGTGTACGCCAGATTAAACCGCCTGTCCTCTGCAGAGAGACGGTTTCTAGCTTCCCCTGAAAGCCCGTTCAGCCATTTTTTGCGGATGGATTCTTCTACATCCTGATGGCGTTTCATCATATCTTTAGGCAGGCTGTCTATATCTACCTTAATGCAGATAGTATCGTCATAAATACGGTCCACGGTGCCGTAGAGCCCACCGAAATGCGGGTAGTAGGTGCCGTTTTTTACGTCCTCCGGGGTCTGCTCCCTGCTTATAACTTTTACGTAATCGCCTTCTTTAAATTTCATGCGTCATTTTCTCCTTAAAACCGGGGCAGCAGCCCGCACAGTCTGCATATATTTTAACATAAACGCCCGCCTATTTCTACCAACCGTCTCTATTCCTCATGGATAATAATGGCCTCCACTGGGCAGGCATCGGCCGCCTCCTGCACCTTGTCGTAGAGTTCCGGGCCGGGGTTCTGGTTTATTACGTGCGCAAGATTATCGTCCCCCATTTCAAAGACTTCCGGGCAGATATCCGTGCAGGCGCCGTCGCCAATGCATAGGCTTTCGTCAACTTCAGGTCTCATTGCATACTCCTTTCCTTTGCCGTAAAAGGGCCCTTTACCATGCAGGCCTTAACTGAGCATACCCAGGCGGAATTCACCTTAAACACAGCTGATTATTTCCCCATCTGCCCCGCAAGTACAGGTTGACTAGCGCCAAGCCTGAATGCTATACTCAAACTATAGATTCTGTGCCAAGAAAGGATCGGCCGAATGAACGAAATTCTAAAGATTCTGGAAACGGATTGCCGCCTCTCCCCAGAAGAAATTGCCGCCATGACCGGCAGGACGCCCAAAGAGGTTAAAGAGCTGATAGCAGACCTTGAGGAAAAGGGGATTATCCGCCGGTACAAGGCCGTCATAGACTGGGAAAAGACGGGGGATGAACGCATCTTTGCCTTAATAGACGTTAAAGTCTCCCCGGAGCGCGGCGTAGGCTTTGACGCTATTGCAGAGCAGATTTACCGCTACCCGGAAGTGCACACTGTCTACCTTGTCTCCGGCCTGCATGATCTGCGGGTGGTGGTAGAAGGCAAATCTATGAAGGAAGTGGCGTTTTTTGTGGCAGAGAAGCTTGCCACCGTTGACCGCGTGCAGTCAACATCCACCCATTTCCTTCTTAAAAGATACAAGGAAGACGGCGTTTTCTTTGACATTCCAGAGAGTGATAAACGGCTGGCAATTGTGCCCTGATACCGGCATAAATATAAGTAACACGGCGCCGGTATACCGTTCCGGCCCCGCAAGGTTGTCTTTTGGCAAGGAGTATTATGCATATATCCAGTAAAATAAAATCCGTCCCGCCATCCGGGATAAGAAAGTTCTTTGATATAGTCTCGCAGATGAAAGACGTAGTCTCCCTTGGCGTGGGCGAGCCGGACTTTGTCACGCCCTGGCGCATCCGCGAGGCCTGCATTTACTCCCTTGGAAAAGGCTACACCACGTACACCTCAAACTACGGGCTGCTTGAGCTGAGGCGCCTGATTGCAGCAGACATAGAAAAGACATACGGCGTAGAATATAACCCGGAAAACCAGCTGCTTATAACCGTGGGCGCAAGCGAGGCCATAATGCTTGTAATGCATGCCATCCTTGAGCCCGGCGATGAAGTAATAATCCCGGAGCCCTGTTTTGTGGCCTACAAGCCGTGCGTAATCTTTGCGGGAGGGAACCCCGTTACCGTATGCACAGATCATACCAGCGGGTTCCTGCCAGCGCCGGAAGAGATAGAGGCGGCCGTCACCCCGCGCACAAGAGCCATCTTTTTAAGCTATCCCAACAACCCCACGGGCGCCGTAATGCCAAAAGAAACCTTGCAGGCAATAGTTGACATAGCCGTAAAACACAACCTGTACATAATAAGCGACGACATTTACGACAAGCTTATCTACGGAGAGACGCACACCTGCATCCCCTCCCTGCCGGGCGCCTACCAGCGGACAGTCTACGTAAACGGCTTTTCCAAGGCCTACGCCATGACCGGCTGGAGGATTGGTTTTGCCGCCGCCAACCCGGAACTGCTGGAAGCCATGATGAAGGTTCACCAGTACATGGTTATGTGCGCCCCCATAATGGCGCAGATGGCGGCAATAGAAGCCATGAAGAACGGCGAGCAGGATATGCAGGATATGGTGCGCCAGTACAACCACCGCCGTGGGCTTATTGTAAAATCCCTGAACAATATGGGGCTGGAATGCACTACCCCCAAGGGAGCCTTCTACGCCTTCCCTTCCATCAAAAGCACAGGGCTATCCTCAGAAGAGTTTGCAGAAAAGCTGCTTCTGGAAGAGAAGGTGGCCGTGGTGCCGGGCAACAGCTTTGGGGACTGCGGAGAGGGCTATGTGAGATGCGCCTATGCAACAAGCATACAGAACATCCAGATAGCCATGGAGCGTATGTCCCGGTTTGTCAAAAAGATTTCGTCTTAACAAAACAGGGCTCTCCGTCATAAAATTCCCGTTCACAAATGGGTGAAAGGAAAGAGCAGGCATGCGAAGACTATGTGCAATCACTCTGTTTATACTACTGGCACTCACGGCTCTGCCGTCACACGCGGTAAACAGAGTCACCTTCTACACATCATGGGACGACAGCTTCTTCTACGCCGCCTTTGATGTTCAGGACCCGGATATCCGCGGGGCAAACAGCACTTTCATGTCCCAGCCCTGGTTGGATGACTGCGTAGAAGTCTTTCTCCATACCGGCAAAGACTCAGATACCCCCACCGCCGATACCTATGCCATGTGCGTAAGCGCAGGCGGCGGATCATCATGGCTTGTAGGCGGATCAGGAAAGATGACCCCCCGCCCCATATACACCTTTAAATACGCCGCCAAGATTGCGGGCACCTTAAACAATCCCGGCGATCATGACATGGGCTACACCGTAGAACTTGCAATCCCCTGGCGGGAGATAGGCGGCCCTCCCTCCCCCGGGCAGATCATGCGCATGAACGTGCTCTGCCAGTCAAAAGGAGAGGCAGGCGGCTTTATAAGCATCTCCCCGGATGTCCAAACAGAAGCAGATCTTTCATCCCCCTCAAAATGGATAAAAGTAAAGTTTATAAACTACCCCACCATTGTGGCCATGCAGGATGGAGCAATCATCTGCCGCAGAGTTGCCGGAAAGGCTCCTCTTATTGATGGAAACCTCTCTGCCGGCGAGTGGAACAGAGACGTAAGCCATCAAATGGTAAAACCGGAACCCGCAAAAGAGGCCGTAGAACATTCCCGCGCCGCCATAGAAAAACTTGCTCTTGCAACCTACTACATAAACTACCAGGGGGATGCAAAAAAAGACCTTCCCGCCACAGGAGTAGTAAGCAAAACCGGGGCAAGCCTGCTCACCAACCACCCGGTAGAAGGCACCGGCCCCTGGTTCTCTTACGATAACGTAAAATGGCACAAAGAAAACATTGCAGGCGCGCGGGAGGCGGGGATAGACGTGCTGCTCCCCGTCTGCAAGGGCGGCCCGGAAACAGAAAGAGCCGTATCCGCAATGGTATCTGCGTTTCAAGAGATTAAAGGCGAAGGCGCCGGATACCCGCTTACAGGAATGTTTCTGGATACAACTGCGTTTATCCCGGCAACCGCAGAGAAGCCCAGCCTTAAAGACGATTCCGCCAAAGCCGCCTTCTACAGCATTATCAGAAACTTCTTCCGCGCCGTGCCGGATGAATACAAGGCAACACTGCAAGCCCCCATCGGCCAAAGCACCGCAAAGGCAAACATAGTGGTACTTGGCAGCGCCGCCGCCTTTTCAGACTTTGACCAATCATTTGTAGAATACTGCAACAAGCGGTTCGCCCTGGATTTTGAGGGGAGAAGGCTTATCTGGATAGGGGATATAGGCTACCAGTCAAAATCCGTAGTGCTTGACGGCTACTATACCAAAAGCGTTGCGGGCGAACTCACCCTAAACAATACCGGGTGGCTCTCCGTAGCCGGGATAAGCCCCGGATACTGCAACCGAACCCTTGGCTCCAAAAGCCCCATCCGGCCCCGCTCAGGCGGCGACACCTTTAAAAAAGACTGGGACACCCTTGCCGCAAAGACATGCGACTGGGTAATAGTAGAGAGCTGGAACAATTACACAGAGGGCACAGAGATAGCCCCTTCAATGGAGTACGGCAGGCGCTACCAGAGCCTCACCCGCATAAACATGCTGCGCTTTAACGGCATGAAGGAGTACAATGCCAAATATCTGCGGCATGATACCCCTTCCGTCATGCCTCCGGGCGCAATCTGCCAGGTAACCCTGACCATAAAGAATGCAGGCACCCAGCCCTGGTACGCGGAAGACGGCATCTTCCTTGCCGCGCGGTGGTATAAAGACGGCGCCCTGTATGCAGATACCGGCGCCCGCCTTCCCCTGCAGGAAGATATAATGGCCGGGCAGATATGGAATAAGGTGCTGGGCATCCGCACCATAGAGGCAGATGGCAAACCCCTCCCCCCGGGAAAGTACGAACTCCGCTGCGAGATGCTGGGCACGCAGGCAGACTGGTTTGCAGGCGGCGGGGATATGCCGCTCTGCATCCCCGTTACAATCGGCCGGACGGAGCCTGGGTTTACGGTTATAGATACAAACCTTCCGCCCACGCTTAAAGCAGGCGCATCCTACAACATAACCGCCCGGCTTAGAAACGACGGCCCCGCACCGTGGAAGACCGGCGGCACGGCCGTCTCCCTGGTATTTAACAAGACTGTGGAAGAAGCAGAAGGCGGCGCCACCGGAAGCGGAGGAGCCTTTGCCGCATTATCCTTCCCGGAAGATGTAGAGCCGGGCCGGATAGCAGAAATAACCATACCCGTAACCATACCGGCTGGCGCCCCGTCCCTTGTGGCAAGCTTAAGGATTATGGAGGGAGGCAAGACGGTTCTGCCGCCCACAAACAACCTTCAATCCGTGCGGGTAGTGCCTGAAGATGCAGGCCAGAAGTTTATTGTGCATGATTTGCCCCAAAAGGTGCAGGCGGGCGGATACTACGGTGCAGACCTGGTGCTGGAAAACGCCGGAACGTCAGACTGGAAGCGTTCGGAGTGCAGCGTGGGCTGCCACTGGTACAACCTTGACGGCTCCGAAGCCCGCTGGGACGACGGGCGGCGCACGCCCCTTCCATCAGATGTAGCTCCGGGGAAGCGGGTGCTTGTAAAGGCTCCGTTTGTTGCCCCGCAGACCGGCGGCCTCTACTACCTGGTGTGGGATTTTGTATCAAACGGCAAATGGGCTGGCGCCCTCCCCGGCATAAGGAGCGGAGACACCCTTGTTGTGCCCGTAAAGGTTACGGGCGGCCCGCATCTGCCGGTAGATTTAAGCAAATACTTTGATACGGATATGGCAAATTATGCTGCAGAGAGCCTTCCGCCGTTTATAACAAGCTTTACTCCCGCAGACATGTGGCCGTCCGGCCTGTGGGAAGGGCCTCTGGATGGAACCTCCTTTATGTATCCCGGAAAGGAATACGGGGCAAAGAATGCCGCCGCCTGCAAGGGGCAGACGGTAAACATCCCCAACGGGCGCTACTCCAAGGTACATATTCTTGCCTTGCCAGAGGAAGATGCAACCGGAGAGTTTGTTCTTTTGGGCGGCGGGAAGAAGCTTGTAAAGAAGGTTGATTTCAGCTCATGGAAGGGCGCGCCCAAACACGGGGAGAGCGTGGCGTTATCATGCCCTCGCCGGACAGGGCAGGCATGCAACATTTTCCGCTACACAATAGATGCCGACGCCTCCGTTGAGCTCTCTGAATTAGCGCTTCCAACAGCTCCGGCAGTCAAGATTGTTGCAATAACCCTTGAAAAAGCAAAGTAGATAGATGCGGGCGGGCGCAGAAACCCGCCCGGCAAATTAACGATTTTTGTTCATAAGGCTGCCAACGGTGAGCCCTTCCGGCACAGGGGCGCCTTCCGCGGCCGACTCCCCCTGGGTTTCCTCAGAGGGGCCGGGGCCCAGGAGCGCCCGAACCTCGTCAAAACCCTCCTGCGCCTTCTGTGCGGCAGTAGGGTCTATTCTGTATAAAAGGCTTGTAAACTCCCCGGCGTGCACAAGTTCCTCAAGGGCTATGTCCAGAAGCACCTTTTTGGCGTCTTCGTTATCTGTGGCATCGGCATGGGCGCGGTAAAGGTGAACGGCTTCAAGCTCTGCGGCAATATTTAACATAATGGCCCGCGCAAGCTCCGTATTTGTCAGCCGGCGGGGTACCATTCCGGAAAAGGGGTTTATAAACTCAGGCATATGCTTCTCCTCCGGGTTTGTTCTTTTTGGGCTGCCGGCCAAAGGATGGGCGGCCCCGTCAACCCAGAGGGTCTATACCCCGTGCACTTCTGCTGCAAACTTATGCCGGAGGTGTGCTGTTTATACCAAAGCCCGCCATGCCTTTGCTCACGGGCCAAAGACCCAGCCGGGAGATTTTGCTATTCCTCTATCATCTTATCATCCATATACACAACGCTTACCCCGCTCTCTGAAAGCCGGTCGTACAGTCTTGGGGCAAGGTCAACCATCCCCGGACGTTCGGTGGCAAAGTGCGTGGCTTCTACAAGGTTCAAACCTATCGCCTGGGCATGCAGAGCTTCATGGTGCCGCACCTCTCCCGTTACATACGCATCTGCGCCGCGGGAGCGGACCAACTCCATAACGCTCCCTCCCGTGCCGCCCATAACGGCCACCCTCTCAATAATTGAATCCGGATTGCCGGATACGCGGGCATCCTCTGCATCAAGCACATCCCGCACCATCTCACAAAAACCGTCAAAACTCATGGGCTTTTGCAGGGCGCCTATCCGGCCAAGACCGTATTTGGCCCCTTCGTTTTTAAGGGGATACACATCGTAGGCCACCTCCTCATAGGGGTGGGCGGCCGTCATGGCGGATATTACGCTATGCAGAGAGTCCTGGGCCACCAGAACCTCCAGACGCATCTCTTGGACGCGTTCCATCTCTCCCACAACTCCAATGTGCGGCTCTGCGCCGGGGAGCGGCTTGAAGGTTCCCATACCGGGCGATGCAAAGGAACAGTGCGAATAGTTCCCTATTTTGCCGGGATAGGCCTTAAATATGGCATCCCTCACGCTCTCCACGGATTCTTCCGGCACAAAGACCGCAAGCTTGAACAGGCTCTCATTAACGGTTGGCTCAAGGATTTCCGCATCCCTGATACCAAGACGGCTGCAGAGCGCATCGTTTATTCCGCCGGGAGCAACGTCAAAGTTTGTGTGGGCGGCAAAAAGGGCCATCTTTGCTGAAACAATCCGGTAGATAAGGGATTGCGGATAGATATCTGTTCTAACAGAGGACAGAGGCGTGTAGGTTAGGGGGTGGTGGGTGATTATAAGCTCTACCCTTCTGCGGACGGCCTCTCCTATAACCCTTGGAGTAGCATCAACTGTAACGGCAATGCGCTCTATCTCCTGGCCGGGGTCGCCCACGTGCAGCCCCACAGGGTCACCGGGACAGGCCAGCTCCGGCGGTGCAATCTCATCCATTATCTTCACTATCTCGCAAAGCTTCATTACTCACCTCACCTATCAAGCTGTACGGCCATTCTAGCGTATGTAATACAGGCAGTCAACAGATATTCCCCAAACTCTGTTGACGAAATCTTTAGGGGAGTGTATTATCTATAATTAGGTTATACAATCAGGATATTTTCCTGATTTTAATGAAAACAAACCCTCTTTTGGACGAGATAGAACACATAACGGATATCTTCACAAGGGTAGTGCTTAAGACACTAAGCCAGGGCATCTCTAAATGCACTTGGGATAAACCTACCCTTGCCCAGTATCAGGCACTAAGGCATATCCGCCTGCCACGAGCCCTGCACGGCGGGGGTTTCCGTAAGCCAACCCGCCGCCTCCTGAGCCGCACGGAAGAAGATTGGCTGAGGCATCCGGGCCAAATTCTAAACCTTATGCAGCCGGAAGAGAGGGCGGAACACAATCCAAATTGCATAATCAACAAGACCCGCATGGAAGATGAGGGCAGGTAGACAGCAATTGGCAGATATGGAGGACTTGATGAAAAAGCTTATTTATTTTGACCATGCGGCCACAACCCCGGTTGCCGCAGAAGTCTTTGGCGCCATGACGCCGTATTTTAGCGAAGAGTTTGCAAACCCGTCCACCCTTTACAGCTTTGGGCAGCAGGCACGCGCCGCCATAGATCAGGCACGTGCCCAGGTGGCCCGCCTTATAGGCGCAGAGACAGATGAAATCTTCTTCACAAGCGGCGCCACAGAGGCGGATAACTGGGCTATTACGGGGGTCGTCCAGGCCAGAGAGAAGAAGGGCAACCACATAATTACAAGCGCAATAGAACACCACGCCGTTCTGGAGACCTGCGAAGCCCTTGCAAAGAGGGGGATAATAGAACTTACTGTGCTCCCGGTAGATGCAGACGGCCTTGTAGACCCGGAAGATGTGCGGCGCGCCGTCACGGATAAGACGGTGCTTATAACCATCATGCACTCAAACAATGAAATAGGGGTTATAGAACCCATACGGGAGATAGGCCTAATAGCCCGGGAGCGGGGCATCACATTCCATACAGATGCCACGCAATCCGTAGGAAAGATCCCGGTGGATGTAACAGAACTTGGCTGCAATATGCTCTCCCTTTCAGCCCATAAGCTATACGGGCCAAAGGGAGCAGGGGCGCTCTACATAAGAAAGGGCACGCGAATCCTTCCCTTTATGCGCGGAGGGGCGCAAGAGAACAACCGGCGTGCCGG
Organism: uncultured Armatimonadota bacterium; assembly: GCA_937875395.1. Classification (GTDB taxonomy): domain Bacteria; phylum Armatimonadota; class UBA5829; order DTJY01; family DTJY01; genus CALNCU01. The sequence continues at coordinate 22,200 of CALNCU010000083.1, forward strand.
TACCTTAAACGTCCCCGGAATTGTGGGGCTTGGGAAGGCCGCAGAGCTTGCCGCATCTACCATGGATGCAGAGGCCGCCCGCGAGCGCGCCATGAGGGACAGGCTTATAGCAGGCATCCTCTCCAACATACCGGACAGCCGCCTGAACGGGCACGCGCAGAAACGCCTCCCAAATAACGTAAACGTAAGCATAGAAGGGATAGAAGGAGAATCTATGATCCTCCGGCTGGATTTTGCGGGTTTCTGCGTCTCTAGCGGCTCTGCATGCACATCCGGGTCATTGGAGGCTTCTCATGTGCTGCTGGCAATAGGCCTTCCGCACGAGCTTGCGCACGGCTCCCTTAGAATCTCCCTTGGTAGGAGCAACACGGAAGAGGATGTAGATAAGTTTTTGGAGACCTTCCCAAAGGTAGTCTCGCTCCTGCGCTCCATGTCGCCGGTCTACAACAGCTGCCCCGTAGATTTTACGGCAGAGTAACACCCCTGCTTGCCAATACAGAAACAAACCCGGGAGGAGAGGCGCCGTCCCTCCTCCCGAATGTTTTTACCTGACGGATAACGCCTCAAGTGAAAAAGCTTCTTTGGTCATATCCATACCGTCTGGTGCATGATGTGAATAGTCTGTACGCAAACAGGGTAGAAACGGTGGTAGCACGGGAAAAAGCGGTAATTGTGTAGAAAGTATGTTTCTTTTGCGAACCATATTGACAATATGAAGAACTAATGGTATCATTCTTCATGAATGCGTGGAGTGAATCCTAGAGGGCTAAGGTGCCTACCTACCAACGCAGAGCCGGGAAGAATTACGGTGCTGCCTGGCAAAAAATACAATAACAGGAGTATTTCGTAAAAGACTACCAATGGAGCTAGAACGTTACGAAGGAAACCCCGTGCTCTCACCCACGGATAAGTGGTGGGAGAATAAGACCGTGTTCAACTGTGCAGCTGCCAATGCAGATGGCAAGGTTCATTTGCTTTACCGCGCGCAGGGAGATGACTATGTCTCCCGTTTTGGTTATGCGGCTACAGAGAACGGCTTTGATATTACCGAGCGCAGCAGCGAGCCGATCTACGAATCTGTAGGCGACGAGCTTGAGCGGCTTGGCGTAGAGGACCCCAGGATTACGCTTATAGAGGGGACTTACTACATCACTTATACGGGAGCATCCACATGCCCCTGTAGTGAAATGCCTCCATCCATGGTCAATCCCGTACCCTGGCGCTGCCGGGTGGGAATGCTTTCTACAAAGGATTTTAAGACCTTTACAAAGCATGGCTGCATCCTGCCGGATATGGATAACAAAGACGTGGTGCTCTTTCCAGAGAAGGTGGGCGGCAAGTACGTAATGTTGCACAGAACCTTCCCCAACATCTGGATAGCTTATTCAGATGACTTAATGAACTGGTATGATCATAAGGTAATAATGCGCGTGCAGCCCGGAGCCTGGGATTGCAACAGAATAGGCGCTGGCGCCCCCCCCATTAAGACGGAGTACGGATGGATGAACATCTACCACGGCGTAGACCATAAAAGAGTCTACCGCCTTGGGATTTTGATGCTGGAACTTGAAGACCCGTCAAAGGTGATAGGGCGTTCTCCTAAACCTATTCTCAGCCCTGAAAAGGAATATGAGAAGGTTGGAATAGTGCCTGATGTGGTCTTTTCCTGCGGGGCCGTTGAAAAGGACGGCCGCTACTTTGTCTACTACGGCGGCGCTGATAAAGTTATAGGCGTGGCAACTATGGCCGTTGAGGATTTAAAGAAGGTTAAGCTGGAAAAACCGCTTTAAGGCATAATTCCGGCCTCAAATAAGAGAAAACTCCCCTTCGTATTGCGGAGGGGAGTTTGTTGTTCCATCTGTTTGAGCTGGCTTTACTATTAATCAATTGCCCTTTTCAAGGCCAGGGTTGCGCACCGGATAGAGCCTCCCTCGCCGTTGTGGGTGTTGAAGTAAACCATGTGTACGGTGATGCCTCTCTTTTCAAGTTCCGCCTTTAAGTAGGAATTGCTGACGGCCTTGTTGTGACTCATTATGTAGTTCTTCTCATCTACGGGCAGTCCGTTGACAGCCAGCCTCTTTGCATCCTTTAACGAAACCTTTATCAAGTCCCAGTCCTTTATACAGTCCGGTATGCCGTTTACAAATGCCTCCGGGCAGATGATGGCCAAGCCGCGTTTTGGAATGGAGAGGGCGCAGTCTAAATGCAGGATTTCCTCTACCAGTGGCACACGGATGAAGTTAAACTTGTCGCCCAGAATTGATTTTATCCAGCGGTAACCAGCCTCGTTAGAGCCAACGTTGGGGTTCAGGCTGTTTCCTACCAGGATGGTCTCCCCTAGCTGCATAAAGTCTCCGCCCTCCAGCAGGGGGATATCATTGCTGACCGGCGCTAGAAGCTCTGTATGGGGCATTGAGAACCATTTTACGGTTTCATCCTTTGCCTTTTCCCTGAAAATATCCTTGAATCCGCTGATATCCACACGTCTTATGGGTGTTCTGAGGTTGAATTCAATAATATTGTTTCCTATTATCAGGGCGTTGTCACGGGGGAAGTCCTGTGAGTAGCCGTTTATCAGCGCATCCTTGCCGTAGTTCTTAATGATATATTCTTCCGTGATCTCGTTGGGGCGGTAAACCTTTACGCCCAGCTTTTGTAGGACAGCAATCAGGGCGTTGTTCTCCTCCGCCAAAAGCTGGGATTCGCTCTTGCCGGAATCGGGATAGATTAACTTCTTCCAGTTGAGACCGGCAGTTGCTCTTGAGATCTCTGCCTCGTCTTCCGGTAGAATCTTCATGGCGTCCTCAAACCATGGGGCGGATATATCTGGGGACTTGCCGTTTTCCAGCCCAACAATTACTTCTGTAAGCTTTCCGTATTCATAATCAACATATACGCTGCTCTTTTTGTTGCCTATCCCGGCGGCCGATATGCTGCATGAGCAGGCTAGCAGCAACAACGCCGGCAGAAGAGAGATTAGCGTTACCGTCTTCATTTTACTTCACCAATCCTTACATAAATTTCAGGGTTGCCAGATGTGAGGAATATATGCGCGGCCCGGCGAGCAAGAATTACGAAGATTGCGGCAACCCTGCAGCGGCGCGCTTCGTGCTCGCGGGCCGATTCCGGCACTCAACTTAAGATTACATCAGGCCTTTTCAAGCTTAAGGCCTATCTCTTCTCCTGCAACCTTCACCTTCTCCAGGGGAGCTGATGATGGCGTTACGGAGTTTGCAAGGGTCTCCTGCCTTATGTATTCCTCCCATGCCGGGACTGCCTCTCTAAAGGCGCCCTCTGCGGAGTATTCTATGGTTATCCGGTCATCCACGTTAAAGCCCAGGTCTTTGCGCATGTTCTGTATCTGTCTAACCAGATCGCGCACCAGGCCTTCCTGCATAAGCTCCGGGGTGAGAGCTGTATCTACCGCCACCACTGTTCCGGCCTCTTCTGCGGCGGAGATGTTCTCCGGCGTGACCATTTCAACCGTTACATCAGATGCCTCAAGCTCTACCGTCTCGCCGTCTACGGTAAGATGGGCGCTTTCCCCTGCAAGTATCTTTGCCGCAAGCTCGTTTGTATCTTCCATGGAGAGGGCTTTCTGAATCTTTGGCATGAGTTTGCCAAATTTGGGGCCCATTACGGCAAAGTTGGGCTTGAGGGCACGCTTCACAAGCTTGGCGGCATCCTCTTCAATCACCAGGGACTTTATATTCAGTTCATCCAGTATAAGCCGCTCGTTCTTTATAACGGCCTCGCGTTCCAGGTTGGTAGCCGGTTTTACGGTGAATTTGGCAAGCGGCTGCCTAACCTTCATCCCCGCAGAGTTTCTGGCGGAGCGGCCCAGGCGCACCACCTTCATTACGGCGTCCGTCTCTTCTATAAGGCGCCGGTTCAGCATGGCTTCATCCGGGACGGGCCAGTCGCACAGGTGCACGCTTGCAGGCGCATCCGGGGATACGGAGAGCACCAGGTTCTGGTACATCTCCTCCGCCATGAACGGCAGGACGGGAGCCAGAAGCTTTGTAAGCGTTACCAGCACCTCGTAGAGCGTGGAGTAGGCGGATTGCTTGTCTGCATCTGCCTGGCTCTTCCAGAAGCGCCTTCTGGAGAGGCGGACAAACCAGTTGGATAGATCATCTACAAAGGCATCTACAAGCCGCGTTACATCCGCCGTGTCAAAGGCCTCAAGGGATTTGGTGATGTCTGCAACAAGGGCGGAGAGGCGCGCCAGAATCCACCGGTCAAGCTCTGATGCCGGGGGCGTCTTTTCTTTGGAAGGAACCCACTCATCTACCACGGCGTAGGTTACAAAGAATGAGTAGACGTTCCACAGGGTGAGCAGGTTGCGCACCACGTCGTCCCCCTTGCCGTAGCCAAAGTTCAGGTTGTTCTGAATGTTGGAACCGGCGTATATCCAGCGCATAATGTCTGCGCCCATCTTCTCTACGGCCTCGTCAAACCAGATGGCGTTTCCGTGGCTCTTGTGCATGGGGCGGCCCTTTTCATCGTGCACCTTTTCGTAGACAAGCACGTTTTTGTAGGGGGAACGCCCGGTTAGGGTTACGCTCATAAAGAGCATTGAGTAGAACCATAGGCGTATCTGCTCCCGCATCTCTACTACAAACTCCGCCGGGAACCACTTTTCCCAGTAGGATTTATCTTCACTAAGATAGCCGAGCGTTGAGAAGGGGACTATTCCGGCATCCAGCCAGCAATCGCCCACTTCCGGGATGCGTTCGGCCGTGCCGCCGCACTTGGGGCACTTTATCTTTACATCGTCTATCCAGGGGCGGTGCAGCTCCCGCAGGTTCTCTATGCCGGAGACGGCCAGCTCTTCCAGTTCTTTTTTTGAGCCTATTATGGTCATCTCGCCGCACTGACACTTGTAGAAGGGGAGTGGCAGCCCCCAGAACCGCTTTCTGGAGATACACCAGTCGCCCATGTTATTCAGCCAGTCTTCCATGCGTTTTCCGGCGTAATCCGGCACCCAGTGAACCTTCCGGGCCGCTTCTATCATAGGCTGCCTAATCTCATCGCCGGATATAAACCACTCGTCCACAAGGCGGAATACCAGTTCTGCATGGCACCTCCAGCAGACGGGGTAGCGGTGCTTGTAAGCCTCTGTTTTGTAGAGCATCCCTTTCTCTTCCAAATCCTGGAAGATCATGGAGGCAACCTCGCTTACGGGTTTGCCCTCAAGCCACCCGTAGCCGGAGTAGTAGTAGCCGTTTTCATCTATCGGCACAAGCACGGGGAGTCCAAGGTCGCGGCCAAGGTTGTAGTCTTCCTCGCCGCATCCGGGGGCTATGTGCACCACGCCCACGCCTTCTTCTTCGCCTACATCCTCCCAGGGGACTATTTTTGTATCTACCTCTTTCTGTGCAGGGATATCAAAGAACGGGCCGCGGTAATGCAGGCCCACAAGGTCTCTGCCCTTCACCATGCCCAGAAGTTCGTAATCCCCCTCAAGCTTCTGAACCGTGCCTGCAGAGAGGTAGAGGATTCCGTCGCTCTGCTTCACCTTTGCATACTCTAAATCCGGGTGTACCGCAAGGGCCACGTTTGCCGTAAGAGTCCACGGGGTGGTGGTCCATACCAGCATGTACTCGCCCGGCCGCTCAAGGATTGGGAGCTTTGCATAGATGGATGTATGGGTGAGGTCGCGGTATGAATCTATAAGTTCGTGCTGGGAGAGGGATGTTCCGCACCTGGCGCACCACGGCATGGCACGCTGGCCCTTGTAGAGCCAACCGCGTTCATGGGCGGTCTTTAGGAAGTGCCATATATGTTCTATGTTGTTATCCGTCATGGTGTAGTAGGAGTTCTCCCAGTCCATCCACTGTCCAAGCCGTATGGACTGTTCGGTCTGAAGGGCGCTGTACTTCTCTACACGCGCACGGCAGGCAAGGGCAAATTTATCCAGCCCGTACTCCATAATCTCGCGCTTTGAGTTTAGCCCCAGTTCCTTCTCTACCTCTACCTCTACCCATAGTCCCTGGCAGTCGAAGCCGTTCTGGTAACGCTCCTCATAGCCCTGCATGGCCTTGAACCGCTGGAAGATATCTTTGTACGTGCGCCCCCAGGCATGGTGGACGCCCATGGGGTTGTTGGCCGTTATGGGGCCGTCTATAAACGACCAAGGCTTATGCCCGGCGTTCTTCTCTCTAAGTTTTTCAAATGTACGCCCCTCTTTCCAGAGATCCAGAATTCTGCGCTCCATCTCCGGAAAGTTGAGCCCGCTCTTAACTTCCTTAAACATTACCTAATCCTCCGTCCGGACGGCCGTCCGCCCAAGAGTTTTCAATTTGGCCAAATAAAAAGCCCCCCGGCCCTTATACTAGGGACGAGAGGCTGTAAACCTTCGTGTTACCACCCTTTTTTACACGCGTCTTGCGGCGCGTGCCTTGGAGGGTACTTAAAGCGTGCGCTTTGCATACCCATGCCCTGTAACGGGAGCCCCCGGGGTTCATTACTTGCTAGGCTTTCACAAACCCGGCTCAAAGGTGATATTCCCCGCACTTCCCCAGGCCCGGTTCTCAGCTTCTCCGGTTCTCTGTAGCCCTGCCCGCGCGGGTACTCTTCCTTGTCACAGCCTTTGCACAACAAATTTGCATATTATTATATCTCTTGCAGATAAAAATTGTCAAACTTTTGTGCCGATTCCCCTCAATATCCGGTTCTCCGGGGGAGGTGCTCTCTCTGCCAGCACATCTTCCGCCTTCCTTGCCGCACCCTGCCCGGCATATCCCTTCCATGCCGGATTCCGTTTCTCTTTTCATTTGTGTGGGAACAAATTCTATGAAGAACGGATGGGTTCGGAAAGGAGGGGCCGGCATGACAGATACTCCGCAAGAGGCACCGGGCACAGAAGAGCCGCTTGTGCTGGAAAAACTCGGCGAGCTTCAAAATCAGGAAGACTATCTGGCTCACTACCCGGATATCCGCGGGCGGATGGTAGTGAATCCCAGGGGCGATGATGTAGGGATAGTGGAAGATTTATATGTTAATCCGCGCAACCGCCGCGTAGAGATTGCGGCAATTGCATTTAGAGAGGCCGCCGGGCACGGCGAGCGGCATGTTCTGGTGCCCGTGGAGGAACTTGAGATAGCGGATACTGATATAAGAATTCTCACCAAAAATGAACGTGTAAAAAGGAAGGAGCCAGAGTTTTTTGGAGGAGCCCCAAATTATGAACCGTATTATGAATACTGGTCAAGCCAGGCAGTGGATAGTACAGAAGAGCCTTCCCAGGGCTTTATCCGCCCTCCTGGCAGATTGGAGCTTGAAGGTCAGGATACGGAGGAAGAGGAGCGTCCGGCAGCCTAAGATATGCAGCCGAACGCAGTAAGGGCGGGCCTTAGCGCCCGCCCGCCGGAATTTAAACCCGCAGTAATCTAACCCTTCCTGGAGACAGACACGGCATCAATTAGCTGGCGGTGGATTACTCCAAACCTATGCAAAAGCCGGCGCATCTCCCGCATCTCTGCAGGGGCCATGGCCTTTTTCATAAACGGGCAGACGTACTGCACGCACCCAAACGGGCGCAGATCGCCCGGGAAGGCGCAGGTATCTTCTACCAGGTAATCGCACGGCGGGTCATCGTCATGGGCGGGTGCGCTCTTCCCCTGCAGAGCATCCATGCCCCGGTCTACAAGCGCAGATATGGCGTCCTCTGCCGCGGGGAGGGTGCATCCGCAGGATTCGGCAAGCATTACATCAAACTCCCCCACCTTGGATGGCTTCCGGCAGCACGGCTCCGGGCACACCGGGCAAAGGGTCTCTGTGTACCTGTTAAATATCGTCCGTATTCTTCTCTGCGCAGCCCGGTATTTTATAAGTAGATTAAACATTTTCCCTCCCGATTCTCCAGTAATTATACATCCGGCGTCCGGTATCCGGCAAACCGGCGTCTTTTGCAGAAAAACCCCTTGCCCCGGAGCACGAATCCTGCTATATTTTGGTAGGAAGGGACAGAGACTCTCTCTTTACCGCATTTACGGCAGGAAGATCCTTATGCTTAAGATGTCAAGCAAGATAAATTTACACGTGGGTGCGGCTGTCTTTGCCGCCATAATGCTGGCGGTTATTGTGCCGGGGATATTCATCTGCCGCGGAGACAGAATATTTTCTGGCGTGGGCGTGGCAGGGATATCGCTTGGAGGGCTCACGGAAGAGGCCGCAGAAGATATGCTCCGGCAGGCCGGGGTTGAGCCGCCTGATATAACACTCCGTTATAAGAAGAGCGTGTATCATCCCAAAGCAGATGAGCTGGGAATAAGGCTTAATTCCACAGCCTGCGCCAAAGCTGCATTTGCAGTGGGCCGGAACGGCGGAATCCTTCACCGTACCGCCAGTATTCTCTATGCAAGATACAATGGAGCGGATATACCCCCCGCCTTTACCCTTGATAAAAATAGCGCAAAGGCCTATCTTGCAGCCCTTGCCGTCAGAGTGGACCGCAGTCCGGCGGATGCCCGGCTTGTGGAAGAGGACGGAGCCTTGCGCATCCTTCCATCTGCATACGGGTTAAAACTTGATATCCCGGAGACACTGGAAGAGCTCTCCGCCGCAATCAGCTCTGGAGAGCATGATGCAGGCCTTGTGGTGCTAACCGCGGAGCCGGAAGTAAGGGAATCAGACCTTGCAGAGATAGATGGGGTTCTTGCATCCTACACCACAGCCTTTAAACCGTATCAGCGCGACCGCACGCATAACCTTGGGATAGCCTGCCGGGCCATAGACGGAACCCTGGTTAAGCCCGGCCAAACCTTCAGCTATAACAAAGAAGTAGGTCCCAGGCTCAAAAAATACGGCTACCGCGATGCCCCCATCTTTGTAAACGGAGAAGTTGAGCCGGGATTGGGCGGCGGCATCTGCCAGGTATGCACCACCATCTACAATGCGGCGCTCCTATCCAACATGCAGATACAGAGGCGTTCCCACCATTCCCGCCCGGTTGCCTATGCGCCCCTTGGAAGGGACGCCACGGTGGCATACCCTTCCGTAGACCTGAAGTTCAAAAACACAAGCGACGCCCCGGTATACATAGCCGTCTCCATGGGGACGCGTACCATGACGGTGGTTTTCTACAGCAAAAAGGTTCCGGGCCGGGAGGTGGTGCTTGCTACAAGCGGCCGGCAGGTCATCTATGCAAAGACAATCCACCGTGTTGACCCCAGCCTTGCAGCAGGAGCACGCATAGTAGAAGAGCCGGGGCTTAATGGATACAGGATAAATCTCTACCGCATAATAAAGCAGGACGGCCGTATAATCCAGCAGGAGCTAATCTCCAAAGATTACTACCGCCCGCAAAAACGCATAGTGGCAGTGGCACCCGCCGAGACACCGCCTGCGCATGAAGAGTGAAATTCTGGCGCAAAACCCCTTGACAACGCCGCAATATGAGTCTATAATGAACGTCTGTAAACGCTGGCGGCATATTGCCCCGGTGTCTGTGATAACTGAATACCGGTTTTGCAGGTATTCCCGCAATGCTTAAGCGGTACTACCTTGGGTGTGCGTAAACAAGGAGGCAGCGTTCCATGGTTTCGCGTGCCGGCAGCATGTCCGCCGACTTCCCGGAGATGGCAGATGCAGACCTTGTGGCCTGCGCCAGAAGCGGGAACAGAAAAGCCGCCGAATACTTGCTTAAAAAGTACAGAGGTCTTGTTGAAGGCAAAGCAAGAGCGTATTTTTTGGCAGGGGCGGACCGAGAAGATGTTGTCCAGGAAGGTATGATCGGCCTGTTTAAGGCAATTCGTGACTACCGGATAGATAAGCCCGCCGGTTTTAGAGCGTTTGCAGAACTCTGCGTTACCCGCCAGATTATAACGGCGGTAAAGAGCGCAACCCGGCAGAAGCATCTGCCGCTTAACAAGTATGTATCATTGCAGAGCAGCCCCAGAGAGGGCGAATCTGACGGCATGCTTCTGGATATACTCCCGGATACATGCGTAGTGGACCCTGAAAAAATCATCCTGGATGCAGATGCCACAGAAGCGCTAAAAAAGCGCACAAGTGGAAGCCTGAGTACGCTGGAAAAGCAGGTGCTCCGGTTCTACATGCAGGGGAAATCATATGAGGAGATGGCAAAGCTACTCTCCTGCAGCATAAAGTCCATAGATAACGCCCTTCAAAGAGCCAAACGTAAGATCGGCGAGAAGCTGGCGAGAGATTGACGCGCCGACGTAGCTCAATGGCAGAGCAACGGTTTTGTAAACCGTAGGTTGCGGGTTCGACTCCCATCGTCGGCTCCATAATTAAAACCAGTTTAGAGGCCGCCAGCCGGTCTCTAAAAATGGGGGGATTCCCGAGTGGCCAAAGGGAGCAGACTGTAAATCTGTTGCGGAACGCTTCGGTAGTTCGAATCTACCTCCCCCCACCAAAACACTGGATACCGGATGCGACTTACCGGCGAAGCGCTCCGAGTGCAGACCCGGTGCACATCCGGTATCTATTTGTGTATTTATGCCCACGTGGCGCAGTGGTAGCGCACCTCTTTGGTAAAGAGGAGGTCATGGGTCCGACTCCCATCGTGGGCTCCATTTTTATTAAAGATGGCAAGAGATACACGGTAGAAACACTTTTAATTATCAGCGGAGGCATAAAAATGGCAAAGCAGCGGTACGAGCGAACAAAGCCGCACGTAAACG
>CALNCU010000084.1 GCA_937875395.1 uncultured Armatimonadota bacterium
TTGCGGAGTGATGGTATTCCGCAAAATTCTGAGGTTAACCGGGCTTTATATTCTGCGGGGAATCAGGCTAGTTTTACAGCGGCTTCCGGCGGAATGCCCATGCGCACTATATCTGCGCCAAGGGATGCAAGTTTGCCCATGATGTCTTCATAGCCGCGGTCTACGTGCTCAAGGCCGGATATTTCAGAGCGCCCTTCGGCGGCAAGCCCCGCAACTATAAGGGCGGCGCCGGCCCTAAGGTCTGACGCGGTTACCTCTGCCCCGGTGAGCTTTGGCACCCCTTTTATAATGGCGGTACGCCCCTCTTGAACTATCTCTGCACCCATGCGCTGAAGCTCTGCCACGTACCGGAACCGGCGTTCATAGACGTTTTCGCTGACAACGGAGGTGCCATCTGCAACGGCAAGCATGGCTGAGAAGGGCTGCTGCATATCCGTGGGGAAACCGGGGTGCGGCATGGTCTTTACATCTGTGGCAAGCGGCCTGGCATCTGCCTTTATACTAACAAAATCCGGCCCCTGGAAGACATGTATGCCCGTCTCCTGAAGCTTTTGAAAGACTGCTGTGCAGTGCTCTGAGGTAACGTTTGAAAGGACTATCTCTCCGCGGGTAATCCCTGCTGCAATGGCAAGGGTTCCTGCCTCCATGCGGTCCGGGATGACCTTGTAGTTGATTCCGCGGAGCTCTTTTACGCCTTCTATTTCTATTGTTCCCGTTCCCGCCCCGCTTATTTTGGCGCCCATGGCGATAAGGAAGTTTGCAAGCCCTACAACTTCCGGCTCAAGCGCGGCGTTTTCTATTCGTGTTATGCCTTCTGCAAGGCAGGCGACGGTCATAATGTGCTGGGTGGCTCCGGCGCTGGGGAAATCCAGGTAGACGGGAGCGCCGTGGAGCTTATCTGCCTCTGCCTCTACATAGCCGTGTTCAATATTTACCGTTGCTCCCAGGGCCTGAAGGCCTTTGACATGAAAGTCTACTGGACGGGCGCCTATATCGCAGCCGCCGGGCATGGGAACCCTGGCATATCCGCAACGGGCAAGTATGGGGCCTGTAACGCAAAAAGAGGCCCTCATCTTTTTTACTAAATCGTAAGGGGCCTCGCAGTTTTTAATCTCTGTAGCGTCTATCTCTACCCGGTTTTTGCCCAGCATGCGTGCATGAACTCCAAGCTGCTGAAGCATTTCTACCATGGTTTGAATATCGCCAATACAGGGGGTATCTTCAAGGATTGTGGTGCCTTTTGCCAGGAGGGCTCCGGCCATAATTGCCAGCGTGCCGTTCTTGCTGCCGCTTACTCTAACATCGCCCAGAAGTCTTTTGCCGCCAACAATGTAAATCTTCTCCAAGAACTGCACCCTCCAGTAAAACCAATTCTAAATACCATGCGGGCAAATTATGCCGCGGAGATGCACCGGACGCCGCCTGGTTTATAGCATCTTGGCAAAGGCTGCCGGCCTCTATTTTGTCTTAAAACTTGACGCTTAAAGTATACAAGACTGGGTATCCAGTGTCAAGGTTCGCTAGTCCTGAAAGCGCTAGATCCTTCGGCCTGAAATATTGATAGACAAGTGTTTGATATTTTTGCCGTCCAAGATTATAATGAAATACAATTATAGCCGCCTGTATTGAAGCTTAACTTGGAAGGCCCGGCCAGGTTTCCTTTTCACGGCTTTCTGCCGCAATTGCAAGATTATAGCATCCAGATTTAAAAACCACAAGGAAGAAGATATGACTCCTCTAAAGACCCGAAATACAGTTCGCCTGTTTTTTCTTTACCTGTTTATAATAACAGCCCTGCCCTGCCGGCTTAGCGCCGACCAGCCCCGGTATCCTCTGCTTTCTTCTGCAATGGAGAGTATGCTCTCCGACCCGGTGCTTGTTCACGGAATTCAGGGCGTGAGGGTGGAATCCCTGGCAGATGGAAGCGTGCTCTATGAAAAGAATGGGGATTTGTGCCTTCTGCCGGCATCCAACTTTAAGTTGCTTGTGGCATCTGCCGCGCTGGAGTCTTTGGGGCCGGACTACCGGATGCAGACGGCCGTGTATGAAAAGGGCAAAAGGGCGCAGGGCGTTCTGGAGGGCGACATCTTCCTTGTAGGCGGCGGAGACCCGGTGCTTGGATGGGAAGATTTGCGCAGCCTTGCAAAACAGGTGAAAAAGGCGGGGATAAACCGCATTAAGGGGAATGTGGTGGCCGATGATACCCTTTTTGACGATGTTCGCCTGGGGATAGGCTGGTCTTGGGATAACGAACCGTACTACTACTCCGCCCAGATAAGCGCATTGAATCTTAGGGGCAACGTGGCGGATGTATGGGTGCGGCCCGGAATTGCGCCGGGTGCGCCTGCAAGAGTGGAGCTTACTCCATCTATCAGATACCTTGGCATAGAAAACCTCTGCAAAACATCGGCTGCGGGGAGCCAGCCGGTTATTATTGTTGACCGGCTCCGGGGGAGGAACACCGTAAGGGTGAGGGGGAGCGTCCCTCTTGATTACAACCCGGCAAGCGCAGAGGAATCTATAACCGTTGAAGACCCGGCGCTCTTTGCATGCCGGTCTTTTATAGATATTCTAATGGAAGAGGGTGTAACCGTCTCCGGAGGGGCCGTCCGGGGGGAGAAACCAAAGACCGCCGGCCGCGTGGCCCTGCACAACTCTCCGCCGCTCTCCCAGATGCTTGCAATGCTCCTTAAGCCAAGCAATAATCTTATTGCGGAGTGCCTTCTTAAAAACCTTGGGGCAAACGTAAAAAAGGACGGCTCCACAGCTGCAGGCGGGCAGGTGATGATTGAGTTTATGAAAAAGATAGGGGCGGATATGACTGCAATTGCCATTACAGACGGCTCCGGGCTTGCAAGGACCAACTACATCTCTCCCAGAAACCTTACTCTGCTCCTGCGTTACATATACTGGCATCCGCACTATAAAATCTTTCTGGATGCGCTCCCCGTTGCAGGGGTGGACGGCACCCTTAAAAAACGGATGGCAGGCACGCCGGCAGAGAATAATGTGCGGGCAAAGACGGGGTACGTAAGCCGGGTAAGCACCATAAGCGGCTACGTAACCACAAAAGGCGGCGAGCCCCTGGTCTTTTCTATAATGATGAACAACCATCTCTGCTCAAACCGTGAGGCCGTGGCAGTTCAGGACAGGATTCTGGAGTACCTCTCAAACCTGGAGCCGGCGAGTCAGTAGAAAAAACAGGCACCCCCAGCCGCCAGGTAAACTTAAATATATCCAGGATATTTCAGTCGCAGAGCCGGAGGCGCCGCCAAAGCAAGGGGCATCACCCCGGGGGCGATACTTCGGTCGCAGAGCGAAGCGCCGCTGCCGAAGCCTTGTTTGAACTTACAAATTCAAGTTTACAGAGTACTAACCGCCGGGTTTTCTTTGGGAGAAGAGCCATTCAAAGAGCCCTGGGTCGTTAAAGGCCGGCACCCATGAGGCATGGCCCATGCCGGGGTACTCCGTATACCTGGGATTCCCTCCGGCGGATTTGAGCGCCGAAATCATGTTGCGGGAGCGTTCAACTTTAACCGATTCATCCTTGTCGCCATGAAAAGCCCATATGGGGATATGCGCTATGCGGGGGGCGGCGCCCTCATCTCCGCCTCCGCAGATGGGGACTGCGGCAGCAAAGAAATCCGGTCTCCTGGCAATTATGTCCCATGTGCCGAAGCCGCCCATGGAGATACCCATTACGTAGACTCTGTTTTGGTCTATGCTGAATTCTGCAAGAAACTTATCCAGCAGATTAAGCACAATACCCATGGGCACGGAAGGCCCTGCAGGCTGAACGTGCGAGTCATCTCCCCAGTGAACCTCAACCCACCTGTAATCAATAGGGCACTGCGGGGCAAGTACAAAACAGGGGTATTTCTCCATAAACTCCGGGCTTGCAAATTTGTCGCAGCCGTTCACTTTTACATGCCGCTGCCCATCATCTCCCCGCTCTCCCGCGCCGTGCAGAAAGAGCACCAGCGGGTATTTTTTTGACGGGTCACAGGCGTTTGGTTTGAGCAGGGAGTATGCAAGGACCTCTCCCTGCTCATTGGTAAAGGCATCTGCTTCTATAGTGCCTGTCTTCTGTTCCGCTGCGTTTAAATTCAACTTTGCAGCCTCCTTACTCTTTTTTTTCCGGCTGAGCGACCTCATCTTCATCCTCAACGTAGAAGGAACCTGTAGCCTTATCCGCCTCTATCCACTGGTCGCTATCTTTAAGGGAGATGGTTACGCTTGGCGCCTGAAAGTTGTGCCTGTTCTTATCATCATGGCCTTTTATGTTTCCGGTGAGTTTTGCAAGTTCTTCCCGCGCAAAGTAGGTGCCGGAATCCGCAGTTACTACGCGCTTCTTCTGTTTGATTGTGAGCGCGCCGGGAATCACAGCACGTTTCTCTTTGTAGAAGTAGTCCAGAACATTGCAGGTTACAACGGTATCATCCTTCCACTCGCTCTTTATAGACTTCCCGCCATCCGGTTTGGGCTTGATTAAAAGCTGGACGTTACCTGTAACGCTCCCCTTCTTATCCTTAAAACTTATGGTGCACAGATCCCCGGTTACAGTATTCTGGTCATCGTAGATTTTAAGGTTTCCGACAGCGGTTGCAGTGTTGGTGCTCTCCTTGTAATCTACCTTGTCAGCCGTAAGAGAGGTATCTCCCTGCGTAAACTTTACATTCCCCTTAAGCGCAAGTATGCGGTCTTTCCCATCCCACCGGTAGGAGGATGCATCCGCCTGATATTTAATCTGGGAATACCCGGGTTGCTGCTTCTCCTCTGCTATCACCCCGCCCACAAGAACAGCTATTGCCGCTGCAGCCAGAATGATGCATATGGTTCTGCCCCGTAGAGTACTTTTTCTCACCTAACGCCCTCCCGGCACGGGCAGGAGCCCGCCTATAGTATCGCCTGAAAGAGTTATATTTCCGGTAACTTTGCTTGCCCGTATCTCTTTGCCTGCTATATCTGCCTCTGCCCGCTCTGCATAAAACTTCCCCCCGGCAAGCCTGCCGCTAACCCCCTGCTTGCAGAGCAGAGCGGATTTTTCATTATCCCATAATACGTTCTTAACCCAAAGAGTGGGGCCGCCTTTAACGCTAAGTCGGGCGCCGTCTGGAACCATAACGTTTCCGGTAGACATGTTGTAGAATACCTTGCCGGCGTAAAGATTGGCTGCGGGTTTTCCATCCATAAGCAGAGTCCCTTTGGCTATTCCGGTAAAGGTTGCAAGGCGCCTGTCCCTGCTTATATTTATGTCTCCGGCATCAAGCATCCAGATGCGTTTTCCATTAGCCCATCCAACAAGCCTGGTATCTTTGAAGCGGATGGCAAAGTCCCGGCTGCGGCCGTCGCCCAGCCTCACGCCAAGGGCGCCGGAGGGGTGCCAGTCTTTAAGAAAAAGAAAGACCCATGCCAGGGAGCCAAAAATAATTATGCCGGTTGCAAACCCTATCCACCGCTTCATTTTACCCGCCAAGCAAAGATAAGGCCAGGTCTATATTCTCTTCCGCGGCGCGTCTCATGGAGGGCACATTTGCAGAGAGCCTTGCAGCAAGCTCGCTCCGCTGCTTCCAGGCGGCCGTCAATCTCTCTGCAAACCCCTCTGAGAGAACCTGGTCAAGAGTCATGCTCTCCTGCCCGCAGGCGGTAAGAAAATGCTGTACCTTTGGATCATAAGAGATGCCTAGAAACGGCACAAGCATGGAGGCGGCAAAGATAAGCGCATGCAGCCTCATCCCTACCACAAACTGGCACTGTCCAAGCACCCCTAAAAGCTCCGGCGCAGACCATACTCTTGGCTGCATGCCAAAATTTGTCCCGCAGGCAATGCGGGCGGAGAGTTCGGAATCTTTGGGGTGGTGCATGTTAAGCAGGAGCACCCTTGCCTTAAGACTTTTTTCTATCTCTGCCAGGGTATCTGCGGCAAGGGATTCTATGTTAAAGGAGGGCCAGTTTCTAAGGGCGACGGCTATAACATCGCTCCCCGGCGCTATTCCCGCTTCCTGAAGGAGCCTTTCTGCAACGTCTGAAGACACCGGGGACAGGTTTAAGGCCGGGTCTGCCGTAACCCTGACGGGAGGGCGTCTTACCCCTATATCCATCAGGAGCTTTGATGAGGGGGCATCTCTTACGGTTATCAGGTCTGCCCGGTCAAGCACAAGCCTTGAGGCGGCGCGTGCCGTCCTGCCCTTAAGAGGGCCCAGCCCCTGCGCAAGAATCATAACCTTTAAGCCGTAGTACTTAGCCATGCCTATAACGCCAAGGTAGTACGCAAGCGAACGGGAACTGGTGACATTCTGGATAAGGCTGCCGCCCCCGCTTATAAGCATATCGCCGCCTGCCATGGCGCGCCGCACGGCGGAGAAGGAATCCCTGTTTACGGCACATACCCCGTAACGGGCGGATGTCTTTTGCGGTGCAGCCGAGAGAACGGTTATTTTTATATCTTTTGAGCGCTGTCTAAGCCCCTCTATAATAGAGCAAAGCACTGCCTCATCCCCTGTGTTGGAGAAGCCGTAGTACCCGGATATAATAATGTGTTTGGGTTCACTTGCCTGCATAAGATTTGTCCGGTAAATCCTTTTTTATTTGCGGCTGCACAAACAGCCACCAGATAATAACACCAATCACCAGCCCGCACCACATGCCGTTAAAGGCCCTTAAAATGGAGACGGCAAGCGGCGTGTGTATGTGGCAGAAAGTATTCAAAAGAGAGACCTGCCCAATCATCCCAAACGCCACAAGCAAAAGCCCCGCAAGGCGCCGCCGTGCAAGCAGGAGCGCAACTCCCATAAAGAAGGCCGGATGCCCAATCATAAACTCCTTGGTGCGCGGGCGCACAACCATAATCTTGTCTAAAAGCGCCCGGAATTTAAGCTCCAGCGCGCTCACTCCCACGCCGGAATCGTTCCCGGTGCGCATAAGCGCCACCGCCAGAAGCACCATCACGGCGGCAACGGCAACGGCATGCCAGGTAAGGAGCGGGCGGCCTGCAAGCCCTCTAAAGTTCTCTGCCACCCTTTTCTTTATTTCAGGGAACGGTCTGCCAAACATTGGGAGCCCGGCGGCCATTATAAGCAGAATGTACATAAGTGGAAGAAGATGCGCCGCCTTTATCCCTGCAAACTGGTTCACCTTAACCATGTAAGACCTGTCCGCAAGAATCCCCACCACAAGGAGCGCGCCCAGAAGAGTCACTCCGCAGACCCCTGCAAAGATTACCGCCGATCTGCCAACTGGTTTCTTTATACCCTTATCTCCGGTAAAATATGGGCCTGCAAGCACAGACACCCCAAGGCTTGGGAAGATAAGCGCAGATGCAAGCGCCACAAGCTGCGCTCCCTTCTCCCCAGCTACGGAGAGCCCGCAAAAGACCGCAGCAGATGCAAAAAGCGCGCCCACTGCGGCCCTGCGGGAGAAAGAGACAAGGGAGCCGGCCAAAAGCACCAGCCCGGACGCAACGGAGAGCCCCATAAGCGCCAGCAGAAGCTTTGGCCTTGCAAGCGGGCGGAGCGCCTCCACAGGGCCTATACTGTATCCCGCACCCTCAATCCGGCTGCGCACGGAACCTGCAAAATTAAGACTGGTTTCAAGCGCCCCCGGCCCGGATGTAAGCGGCAGCCGCACGTAACAGAGCCTTATACCCCTCTCCCTTACGGCGCGTTCAAACCTTTCAACAGCCGTAGACGGAGCCATGCCCGCCATCTCTGCGCAGGTTATGCTATGCACACGAATAAAATTAGAGTGCAAGGCGCGGGCCATCCCCGCATCGCCCTTCTGTTTTGAAAACTCAACGGAGCCAAAGAGCATTCCGGCGCGGTTTATGCTCTTTGCGGCATCCGGGATAAGCCCCTTAAACCCAAAAACCTCATCTCCGTTGCTTATAAATCTTTTAACGCCAAGGCTCTTAAGCTCATTAATAGAAGCCTCTACAGCATCTTTTGTGAGGGCGGGGTTGTTCTGCAGCCGGGCTATTACATCCAGCCCGCTCCCTTTAACCATGCCCACGGCATCCTGGGGGAGGCCTACTCCCACTGCGTTTAGAACAGCCGGGGTGGTGCTTACCTTAAAAGTTTGAGGGACGGCACCCTGGTGCGGGGAGACCATATCCGGGTTGAGCCGTACGCTAAGCGCCCGGAAAACCCTGGATGCCAGCTGCCTTTCCGGTATGCTTACATAAGTGACCGGGCCCAATGCGGAAGTATCTACCGTATAGAACGCCTGTCCGGTGTTTGCCAGGTCTCCAAGCAGATCCTCGCTCACCGCCACACCGGTTATGCCCTTTGCCGCAAAGAGCGAAAGCACCTCCGGCATGGGCTTCCCGGAAGATGCAGAAAGGTTCTGCAGTTCCCCATAATCCAGCGCAAGCTCAACAGATTTGTTTGCTGATTCTACGTTATACCTCTGTACGCCAAGTATAAACGCAGAGATAAGCCCCGGAATAAGAAGAAGAACCGGCAGCCAGAAAAATTGCAGCTTTAAACCATGCGCGCCATTATGTTCGGTCAAGACCATCCCCCCGGTTATTATATTGCGGGTTGCAGTACAACCATCCTATTATAATACTTTCCCGCGGCATGCGAAAGGGATAATAAATTCAGTTTGACGCACCCGGATCAACATTGTTATAATAGAAGAGTTTTAGGATGCCTCCGGTTGTACCGGGGGCAGGGACTGAACTATCTTTCCAGCATCCGGCGCGTTGCATGCGCTTTTTAACACGGGGGACCAAACATGATTAAACTGCTGCCCAAGCAGGAGGTATTCTTCGATCTCTTTGAACAGCAGGCCGAAACAGTCAACAAAGGCGCGCAGTGCCTGGCAGAGCTGCTCAAAGATTTTAGAAACGTAGAAGACGTTGCTTTTAAACTAAAAGCAACCGAGCATGACGGGGATGAGATAGCCCATGAAATCATGCGGAAGCTCAACACTACCTTTGTAACCCCGCTGGACAGAGAGGATATTCACTCTCTTACAAGCGCCCTTGATGATATTCTGGACTACATAGAAACCGCATCAGATAGAATGGCGCTCTATGAAATAAAAGAGCCCACGGAGGCCTCTATAAAGCTCTCCGCCATTCTGGCGAAATCTACGGAACTCACCCTGCAAGCCGTTTGCGGCCTGCGCGACATGAAGAACGCAAAAACCATCCATGAAGTCTGCATAGAGATAAACAGGCTTGAAAACCAGGGCGACCAGATAAACCGGGCGGCTCTTGCAGAACTCTTTAAAATGATAGACAAGCCCGTAGAGGCCCTTAAATGGCGTGAGATTTACGGTCATATTGAAACAGCCATAGATAAATGTGAAGAAGTGGCAGAAATAATAGAAGCCACCCTGCTGAAGAACGCATAAACCATGGGAATAAGCAAATTCCGCTTCCTGCCAAGCGAAGAAAACTTTTTTGAACTCTTTGACGAGATAGCCGAGATTCTTGTCAACGCCGCCGTCTGCCTGCATGACCTGATAGTGAATTACCAGGATATAGATACAAAGACAAAGGCGCTCCGCAAAATGGAGAAGCAGGTAGATAAAATAACAGATGACATATGCCAGCGTATTTACATAAGCTTTGTTACCCCCATAGACAGGGAAGATATCCACGCCCTTGCCGCGAGAATGGATGATGTTTTAGACTACATAGAAGCATCTGCAGACCGCATGAAGCTGTACGGCATAGATAAGCCCAGAAAAGAGGCAGAAGAACTTGCCCAGGTTTTAGTGGAAAGCACAAAACTTATACAGGCCGGAATCTTTGCGCTCAACAACTACCGGGATATAGAGACCGTTCTTAACCCCTGCATAGAGATAAACAAGCTTGAAAACCAGGCAGACCAGATACAGCGGCGGGCCCTTGCCAGGCTCTTTAAAGAAGAGGCAGACCCCCTTGAGATTGCCAAGTGGCAGGAGATATTCAGCCGGCTGGAGACTGCAACAGACCGCTGCGAAGATGTAGCAAACATATTTGAGAGCATAGTGGTGAAAAATGCCTGAAACAACAATCATACTCCTCTTTTTAGTTGTGCTGCTGGCACTGGCCTTCGATTTTATAAATGGGTTTCACGATTCTGCAAATGCCATAGCAACCTCCGTTCTTACCCGCGCACTATCTATGCGGAATGCCGTCCTACTTGCAGCCATACTTAATTTTGTAGGCGCCATAATGTGGACCGGTGTGGCGCAGACAATAGGAAAGGGCATAGTCAACCCCAGCCTGGTTTCTGGCCATATAGGACAGGTGCTTGTACTGGCTACGCTCATAGGCGCAATAACATGGAACCTTATAACCTGGTGGAAGGGGCTCCCCAGCTCTTCATCCCATGCACTTATAGGGTCTCTGATAGGAGCAGCCGTAGCAGCATCAGCTGGTACCAGTTCTCTGGAAGGCGAAGGCATAGCCAAGGTTTTCACCTCGCTTATCTTTTCTCCCATAGCAGGATTTATTGCCGGCTCTGCGCTCATGGTGCTCATTATGAACATCTTTGCCCAGCAGGCGCCCTCCAAGCTCAACCGGCATTTCAAGGTGCTGCAGGTAGCCTCCGCCGGTTTTATGGCCTTCACCCATGGCTCCAATGATGCGCAGAAATCTATGGGTATAATCACGCTTGCGCTGGTTGTGGGAGGGTTTCTGCCAAGCGTAGAAATACCCACTTGGGTTAAAATATCCTGTGCGCTTGCAATGGCCCTTGGGTCTGCCGCCGGCGGGTGGCGCATTATTAAAACCGTGGGGAAAAAGGTTATGGGGCTTCAGCCGGTACACGGCTTTGCATCCGAGACTGCGGCCGCTCTTGTAGTGCTGGTGGCAACTCTATGGCATGCGCCGGTAAGCACAACCCACGTTGTATCATCCTCCATCATGGGCGTTGGCACCGTAAAGAGCGCCTCCGCCGTCCGCTGGGGGATAGTCCGGCAGATTGTTATGGCCTGGCTGCTTACGCTCCCCATCTCCGCTCTCCTGGGCGCGGGCTGCTTCTACCTGCTGCAT
>CALNCU010000085.1 GCA_937875395.1 uncultured Armatimonadota bacterium
TACTATCTCAAGCGCTTGTGGAGGGATTCTGCCTAAGCTTGCCGCTATACCTTCTGCACCATTTGCGACAGTCAATGATTGGTTGCTTAAACGCAGAAGTGAAGAAAGTAGCAAGTTAACTACTGATGCAACTTTATCAATAGTATCAGACATTTTTGATAACATTCCTACAAACTGCACAAGAGAGCTTGCAGAGCCAGATGAAGTAGAAGAAATGCCTGATACACTATTTGCCATCTGGTTAAAAACACCTGAAGTGCTACCAGCTATACCTGCAAGAGAAGCACACTCTTTTGCAAGAGAGGATAATCCGGCGGATGCCGTGTTGGCAACTGCTCCAACATTGCCAAGAGGCGCTATAATTCCCGATGCACTTTGCCCAACTCCCTGTAAACCTGCTTGTGCATTGCTGCACTGGCTAACCATATTACTGATGCTGCTGCCCATCTGAATAATGGCAGCATTCATTAACTGCATACTCTTGATAAATGGTCCGGTATCCAATGTTACAGATGCAGATACCGTGCCTATATTTATTCCATCCATTCTAGGCTCCTTATTTTACTGGTTATATCATATATAATATTTAAATTATTACATGAATAGTAGAAAGTATTGCACTTGTATGCTATAGTAATAATCGTGGTGCAGGAGGTACTTTATGGGAGCGTTTTTGGTTGTAATATCAGGAATAATAGGCTATTTTGGCACAGGACTAATAATAAAGATTATCCATAAAATCTGTAATTCAGGCGTGAATAGCAATAATCTTATCCGCTGCCGGGTATGCGGCACACTCAAACCTGCAAAGGAGTTCAATATCTCCAGAACAGATGTCTGCAACTACTGCACCATGGGCATCCGCCAAAGACTCTGGCGGGAACAGCACCCTGAGCAGCACTCCAAGCACTAACCTTTACGCCGCCATACACTCCGCCCAGGCACTGTTTGCAGGTATCATACATAGGAAACTTCCCGCCATCTCTACAAGTGCACTTCTTGCCAAACTTATACCAGCTGTTAACGGCTTGGTATCTAAGGTTATTGAAGCAAATATGCTTCCTATATTTGTACCTTCCATATGTATCCCCTTACATGAGTATACTTAGTCTAAAATATAATTGGTTGCTTGCGAATCTAACATTTTTACGATATTATCTATTTGTTAATTGATTACCGATAATAGGAGGATGACTTGGAAATACTTACGACCATCCTTATAATTGGAATATCATATTTCGTAGCTCGCCACCTTACAATGTATTTCGGCATGAAAGAGTTAAGAAACACTTTTAGAGTTTGTAGAATATGCAAAGAAAAAAAATGTGTTCTAGAATTCACAGAAACTAAGTCAGATATATGCAACCAGTGTTTCAACCAAATCGTAGAAAATAAAAGCCGGGAAAACATCACTCCTCCCCAGCTATAGGCCTTCACGCCGCCAAACACCCCGCCCAGGCATTGCTTGTAGGCATCATCCACGCCCAAGCGCCTGATAACCAAATATCCGCCTGCTTCTGCTTGTCTATAACATTCATATCTTTAGTAAGGCTAGCCATCGTATTTGCGCTATTCCTTAGTGCAGAT
>CALNCU010000086.1 GCA_937875395.1 uncultured Armatimonadota bacterium
GCTTCGGCAGCGGCGTGCCAAGGCACTCTGCGACCGAAGTATCGCCCCGGGGGTGATGCCCCTTGCTTTGGCGGCGTCTCCGGCGCTGCGAACGAAGTATCCTGGACATATTTAAGTTTACACGCCACCAGGCTGCCAGGGTTAAATTCTGTATTTATTATAGCATATTAAAGATAAAAACGCACATATACTTGATTGATTATATTACCTTCACATAGACTTTCCGGTTTCGCGGGCCGTCAAATTCGCAGAAGTATATCCCCTGCCACATGCCCAGAACAAGGCGTCCGGACTCTACCAGGATTGTGACGGAGAAACCCATCATACTTGCCTTGATGTGGGCATCTGAGTTGCCCTCTGAGTGGCGGTAGGCGCCGCTGTGGGGTACAAGGCGTTCCAGCGTGGAGATTATATCCCGCACCACGTCCGGGTCTGCGTTCTCGTTTATGGTTACGGCTGCCGTTGTGTGCGGTACAAAGACCGTGCACAGGCCGCTTTTAACGCCGCTCTCTCTGACAGCATCCGCCACATTAGGGGTAATATCTACAAACTGGTTATGAGATGAGGTATGGACTGGGAAGCTTTTTACCGCCTCTGGAGCCGCCTTCTTTGGCTTGGGGGGAGCGGCGGGGGCTTCAACCTCCTCTGTTATAAGTGCGGGCTGCGCAGTCTGTTTGACGGACATTGCAGATCTGCTTGCAAGGCTGTCGGCCTGCTTGTTCTTCTCCCTTAGAACGTGGGTGACCGTTGCTGTGTTAAACCGGGAGAGCAGGTCTTTTACTTTGATATAGAGCGGGATTATGCCGTCATTCCTTACCTTGTACTGCCCGGAGAGCTGCTTTGCCATGAGCTCACTGTCCGTCTGCACGGAGGCCTGTGAAAAACCCATTTCAAGCGCCTCTGCAAGAGCGCGGATAAGGGCGGTGTATTCGGCTACGTTGTTTGTGGTTTCGCCTATGTACTCGCCAATCTCTCTTAAGACCCTGCCGGATTCGTCAGAGATGACAACGCCTATCCCGGCGGGCCCCGGATTTCCTTTTGATGCGCCATCAACGGCGATTATTGCTCGGTTCATTTGTTCTCCAAATACAGTATTCGGCCGCAGTTTTCACAGGTTATTATCTCTTTGCCGGTCTTTAGGTCGCGCAAATCTGCGCCCGGTATGCTTGTGCGGCAGGCGGAACAGTATCCATCCTCCACTTTGCTTATAACAAGGATTCCCAGCCTGGTACGCATGGTTTCATAACGCTTCAGGAGCGCCGGATCTATAGCGTCGGCTGCTTTCTCTCTCTCTGCAATAAGCGCCTTGGTTTTGGCGGTGAGCTCTGATAAATCCTGATTGTATTTCTGAACTATTGCTTCATGTTCTTTTTCTTTTGATTCCAGAACGGCACGGGCGGCGGCGCTCTCTTTTTTTCTCTCTTCTATGATATCCATGAGCTCCAGTATGCGCTCTTCAAGCGTATCTTTTTGCCGGCCAAGCTGATCTATCTCCTTCTCCATGCTGGAGAGTTCCTTGGGGTTTGTCACCTTTCCCGCATAGAGCCTTTCTTTAAATGTTTTCCTTTTGGTCTCAACGGATTTAAGGTTCAGGTCTTTATCCTGCATCTCGGACGCTGCATCCCGCAGAAGCTTCTCTGCCTCATCTGCGCTTCTCAGGGAGGCAGAGACTTCCTCTTTTTTTGCGGAACCATCATCAAGGGCGCCCCGCATCTTCTGCAGTTTTGCCAGTTCCAGGTCTATCTTTTGTAACTCGTAAAGGGCATTTAGCCGTTCATCCATACTATTTATCCCCTTTTATCACAGTGTCCAATTCTATCAGGCGTACCGGGCAGTGTCAAACATATGCTACCTCCAATATGTAACAGAGTCCGTCGCATAAAATTTACCCGCTATGCTCAACTATTGAACTGGATATCTTAAATACATGCGCGTTCGCAAAGCGCGTTTAGAACCGGGGAACTCCCCGGCAAGCAAAAAGATATGTGGCGTTCAAACTTAGTGAAAGCGATCTTCTGCTCGGGGTTTGGCGCAAGCGTAAATTGCCCGGTATCATCAGCGCTGCCCCGGCTATAAATACCATGTTTAAAAAGAAGTCCGACATCGTATACGTCTATTTGGTATACGGTTGCCGGAAGCCCTGCAAGAAACGGAGGGCACGGGCATGCATTCCATAGCAGAGCAGCACAGCTATATCAAGAGAGCGGCTTGGGCGCATCCCTTGTATGGCCAACAAACGATAGATTGCTGAGCTTCCCAAAACACTCTTCAAAGACTCGGTAGTATATAAGCTCTTCCTTGCTGGGTATTACACGCCCGGATGCTATAGTTCGCTCGCGCTCAAACTCTTTGTCCGATATAGCCTCCGCCGCCAGTGCCGCCAGCACATTGCTGGAGCCACATCCCTCACTGAATTTGCTCTTCTGCCTGCAAACCACTTCCTTGGGCAGATCGTCCTTGAATGCCTCTCTTAGCACCCACTTCTCCGTGCCGTCCCCGCTCATCTTATACTTAAGCGGCATACTGAAAGCAAACTTCAGCATATCCATATCCAGAAACGGAGCCCTAGCCTCTATGCCGTGCGCCATAGGCATTCTATCGCACCGCTGCAGACTGGTATTGTGAAGG
Source organism: uncultured Armatimonadota bacterium (assembly GCA_937875395.1). GTDB lineage: Bacteria > Armatimonadota > UBA5829 > DTJY01 > DTJY01 > CALNCU01. The sequence goes on from CALNCU010000086.1 coordinate 2,629, forward strand.
CTCTCTGTAATTTCTACAAGTTCCCTGGAGAGGGCTTCATCATCCAGGCCCTTCAAGTAGTGGTACCCGCCAAACAGTTCGTCCGCGCCCTCGCCGGAAAGAACAACTTTGATGTGCCCGCCGGCAAGTTTGCACAGAAAGTAATTGGGGATTGCGCTCCTCACAAGCGCGGCATCGTATGATTCCAGATGATAGATTACTTGAGGTAGCGCAGAGAGCATGTCATCCTGCGTATATACCAGTTCGTAATGTTCTGTTCCCAGGTAGTTGGCGCACAGACGGGCGTACTCTCTATCCATGCTTTCTGCCATGCCTACTGAGAAGGACTTCAGCCCTGGCATCCGTTTACTTGCTAATGCCGCAATTATGCTGCTGTCCAGACCGCCGCTCAGAAATACTCCCAGCGGTGCATCGGATATAAGGCACTTCCTAACAGCCTCCCTGAGATAGTATCTCACGCCGTTTACAGCCTTATCCTGCGAATCAACCTGCAGAACACTATCGCCAATAGAGAAGTATTTCTGCATACCCAGGGCGGTTGTGTAATAGTGGCCCGCCGGGAACTCGCTGAAATTTGGAACTGTATTGCAAAGAGCCTTTATCTCAGATGCAAAGCAAATTGCGCCACCGTACTCGCCTCTATAGAGTGGCTTTATTCCCAGCGGATCGCGAGCGAGCATTAAACCCTTCCCGGCATCGTATACGGCAAAAGCGAACATGCCGTCCAGATGCTTT
>CALNCU010000087.1 GCA_937875395.1 uncultured Armatimonadota bacterium
CGGGGCCCACTATCATAAGGTGATCGTACTCTGAGACAAGCCTGTTCACCGTAAGATTCACAGACATGCTGAAGAGTCCGCCGGAGATTTCTTCTATCTTTTCCGCCGGGATGGAACCTATGCTCATAAGCGAGCCGGGATCCTTCCACAGATGGTTGAAGAACCTTGTTTTGGCGTATTTTGTTTTGTGTTCCGCCTCTGTAATGCCCACGCGCTGGTAGATATGATCCATCTCCATGGGGGGATGTGTGCCCAGCGCCACAAGAACATCCAACGCCGAGCACTTATCTGCAAGCAGCCCATAGAGAGTCTTGAACATGAACGGCACGGGCGCGGTACGGGAGTGATCCGGGATCACCATAAGCACGCGCTTCCCGTTTAGTTCTGCGCCGCCCACGGCACGCTCTACTATGGCGGACATCTCTTCTTCACTTAGCAGGCGGTCTGTATAACCATCCCCTAATGCCATCTTACTTACCACCCTGCTTTATCTGCCACGGAGCCTTCTCCGGCAGGTATGCTTCAAATTCATCTATAAGCGCCGCCTCGTAGTCTCCTGCGTAGGTGCCGCCGATGAACTTATCAAAAGACTCTTCGTAGAACCGCTTCCACGATGCCTCTTCGTTCCCCGGGTTTATGGGGTAGAAGAGAACGCCGTTTCTGCGGGCGGCCTTCAGATCGCCGGGGGCATCACCTATCATAAGCACATGATCCTTGGCGTAGCGGCCTTCAATTACGTAGCCCAGATGCTGGGTTTTGGTGCCCATCTCCTGGCCGGCTATAACCTTTACCATATCGTCTATGTTGTGTTCCTGCCACTCGCGAACAAGCGCCTCTCCGGGGGTCTGGGAGACCACCAGGGTATCTGCCACCTTACGCATCTTTGCAAGGCTCTCCCGTACAAGCGGGAACGGGGGGACGCCGTATACAATATCTGCCACGGTTGCATTTACGGCCTTTGACCATGCAAGCGTCTTTGTGAGGAACGGATCGCCCGTCTCTGCCACGTATTTCTCAAGGGCGGGGTTCCCAAGCTTGGATTCCGCCGCCACCCATGCCTTAAGGGAGCTGTAATCATCAAGCTTTAATCCTCTGGCCTTTACCTCTGCCCGCTCTTCAAGAAGCTCAAAGATTTTTATGAGCGCCGGGAAGCGGTTTACTCCGCGCCACTTGGAGTAGAGGTTCACAAACTCCCCTGCCTCCCGGGCATACTTTGCCACGGACTGAAGATCAAAGTACTTGCATGTGTTGGGGATAAAGCATTCCTTCTGCTTAATCTCCATGGTATCAAAGACACAGCCGTCAGAGTCTATGCCTACAAGGAAATCTTGCTCTTTCTTAAAATCCTTCAGCGGTTGTGCTGCATCACTCATTTATTCTTTCTCCTTTAGCTAATAATGACTGCCGGGTATTAGCGGTGGCCCATGGGAACGTATTCTGCAAGTTTCTTCTCTGCAAAGATAGGCGCCATGCGTGCAAAGCGCTGGATTCCGCCTACCATGGGGACGCTCACCCAATCTTCACCTATGAGCGGCCTTGCATAATTCACAAAACCGTCCGTAACGTCTATCTTGTTTGGCGCCAGCCACTCTGCGTTAAAGGTGCGCTCAGAGTTTGCCACCAGTTCAAGCGGAACCCTGCCGTACTCAACGCTGTAGATGCGTCCAGGCTTTCTTGTGATTGTAGACATGAAGCCGTTTGCGCCCTCTGCGGCAATTTCTACCGCCATCTGCCCCAGCTTGTAGGCCTCATCCAAGTCTACCACAGAAGCATAGGCAATTGCATCGCGCTGATCGCATCCCGGAACCTGTCCGCG
>CALNCU010000088.1 GCA_937875395.1 uncultured Armatimonadota bacterium
AAAGGGTTTTTCATTCTTTGCAAGCGATTCTCTATCTATTTTGTTCAACCGCTCATCCACTGGGCCTGCGTTTATCCAGAAGTGATAGAGCCGTTCTCCCCGGTCTATCCTGGGCACGTACCTGTCCTGCACCACTATGGGCCTGTCTTCTATCGGATGTCCGGAGTATGCCGGTGATCTTAGGAGCGAGAGCCTTAATCCGTCAGCTGAGAAATCGGAGCCGTAAATTCCATCGTTGATGCAGGTTATTGCCCTGGCTTCATCGGTTGAGATAACGGCCACCCATTTCTGCGCCACGGCCTCTTTACCGCCCATGGGAAGCTCGCCAGTGCCGTATGCCACCTGCCCCAGGTATTTGGCATCGCTGTATGATACAGGGACGGAGAGTTTTAGCATTCGGTTTTTCTCGTTCCAGTGAACCCTTGTCTCTACCTCTATCTCTGTGCCTGATTTGGGGAGTTTGTAGCGCTGGCATATCTCTGATTTGCCGTATGCAAACACAGCTTCCACCACGGTTCTAACTGCTCCGTCTTCTATTATACGGACGGGGGGCAGGCTCTCATTATGGATGCCGGAGAACCTTGCGCTCTCCTCCGGTGTCATGAGTTCAAATGCCCCTGCCATAGCTCTGAAGCTGTTCACCTGCATACCCCAGGGGTCTTCATTGTCCGCCATTACAATGGGATGGAATGCGCCCGGCGACAGGTAGTCTGTTTCTTTTACCTTGTAGCTATCCATGAGGCCGGTTTTACAGTTGATCTCAACTTCGATATCTGCTGTCTTGAAGGTAAATTTATCGCCAAGTTTGGCGGGGTCTATATGCGGCTTTTCCGGCAGGGGCCTAAGTTCGCAATCAAAACGGTTCATGCTGCTTGGGGCCAGGTCTGCCAGGAAGGCTATTCGTTTGCGCCAATCTAAATTTAAATTGCACTCTTCTTTTTCTGCCTGGCACTTAAGCAGCTTGCCGCCGGAATAGACATCCGGCATCAGCCAGTTGCCGGTCCGGTTTTGATCTGCCAGCGAGAATTCGCAATCCACAACCTCTCTTACCGGATACGGGTGGGGGTTGTAGACCAAGATGGGTATCTCATTCTCTTTGGCGACCCTCTGCCCGGATGAGAGCGCAAAGAACGCCCGCGTTTTCAGCCTGGAGATTATTTCAAGGGCATGATCAATCATGCGGATTGCCGCTTCTTCCACGGGTTGTATGGATGATCCGGGGAGGATATCATGAAACTGGATGGTGGCCATGTCACGCAGAGTTCCCTGAAGTTCACTCTGCGGGTAATCCATAACACCTTGGAAGTATGCTGCAGAGGCCATCTTCTCCATGCTGAATATTTCATTCTCCAACTGGCGGTATTTTTGTTTGATACGTACCTGGGATGTGTAGCATCCCACCGCCCATGGATTCAGGTCTCCGCAATACTGCGGCACATCCTTTCCGCCGATATCTGCAAAGTAATCTTCAGGGGTTGAGTGCCGGATCTCACAATCTTCTGATTCCTTTATCAGAAGGGCCAGGTCACGCAGGTCTTTTCTGGAGGGGCCGCCTCCGTGGTTCCCTACGCCCCATAGTACCAATCCGCAGGCTTCCTGGGGATTGCTTTTTATCCACTTCTCTACTTTCTGCCTGGCTGCACCCAGGGGGCTGTTGTAAGAAGGCACCCGCACGGCGGCAACCTTTGAGCCACTGTACCCTACCCATTCGAACAGATCTGCCGGAAGCGGGCAGTCTTCCTGTGATGGACGGCAGAAGATGTATGAATGGTAGCCGCTCTTTTGCAGTATTTGGGGGAATCCCCTTGTGTGACCAAAAGGATCAAAGTTGATGGCGGTGGTGGGTCTGGCTGCAAATTTCTCCTTGAAATACTGCCTGCCAAGCATTATCTGCCGGACGAACCCCTCTCCGCTGGGCATATTGCAATCCGGCTGCAGGTACCATCCGCCCATTATATGCCACTTGCCCTCTTTAACCAACTGCTGGATTCGGCTGAAGAGTTCCGGCTCATACTCTTCTATCCATTCATACAGGATGGCCTCGTTGTGGTTGAATACAAAGCCGTCGAATTCTTGGCACAGGTCCGCCGCAACACGGAATGTAGATACGGCCGCCGCCGCCCCCTCTGACCACTCCCAGAGCCACATGGGGTCCAGGTGGGCATTGCATACAAGGTGGATTTTATTTCCTGACATTTGTTATCCTCTCATTGCCGCAGGAAGCCCCCGCCCCGAAGAGCGGGGGAATGCAAAGCTTTCCATAAAATGCCTGCTTTTGCATAGTTTACTTCCAGGTAGTTTTCTTTGAATGTATTCTTTCTACTTAATATCAACTCTGTATACATGCCGCTGGTAACCCGCAAAGGTATCTGCAAGCACGTTGTTTTTGAGTGTGG
>CALNCU010000089.1 GCA_937875395.1 uncultured Armatimonadota bacterium
GACAACTTAGAACAACTGTGCGTAGGCTAGGTGACCGCGAACACAGTGCCGCAAGGCCGTGTTCGAGGAAAGTCCGGGCTCCAGAGGGCGCGATGCTCGCTAACGGCGAGGGGGAGTGATCCCACGGAAAGTGCCGCAGAAAAGAAAACGCGAACTCCGGCTATGCCGGAACGCAAAGCTGAAACGGTGGTGTAAGAGACCACCAGCGCCGCAGTGATGCGGCGGCTTGGCAAACCCCATCGGGAGCAAGGCTGAATAGGAAGGGAACGAGGCGGCCCGCCGACCCTTCGGGTAATGCCGCAAGAGGCTTGGAGCAATCCACGCCGTAGATAGATGATCACCCTAGACAGAACCCGGCTTATGTCTTACTCTAAAACACGAATTTCAACCGCGATTTTGCCCTAATAAGATATAACCCCTGCAAAGTATAATAAAACTGCCGGGGTTATATCTTACGGGCGAAACCCCTTGAGTAAGACAGAACCCCGTGCTTTTTCCCATCTGCAAACTGACTTTATGCTGACGGTAAATTCATATGCAGGAGACAGTATTATGCAGTTGGAACCATTAGCACAGGAGTTCTATTCCTACCTCAAAAACGAGCGCAACTCGAGCGACCTCACAATTCGCGCCTACACATCTGATTTTAAGATCTTTCTACAGTTTCTGGATGGCAAGGGCATACCTCATGAACTTGATGCTGTGACGGCCCCGGTAATAAGGCAGTTTCTGGCATACCTGAACGAATCCAAATATAAATCCACCTCTATACGCAGGAGGCTGAACGCCCTGAAATCCATGTGGAATTATCTGGTGGATGCAGAGTATCTGGACCGCTCGCCATTCAGGCGTATCCAGATGCCAAAACGGGAACACAAGATACCTGTGTGCCTAACACCGGCGGAGATAGAATCTCTGGTCGAAGCTTCCGGGAATAACAAGTGTATAAACCTGGCGTTCCGTGACAAGGCTATCATATCCGTGCTTGTTTACACAGGCATACGCAGGCAGGAATTGCTTGATATTAAATTGGATGATATAGACTTGGATAACAAGATTCTCCAGGTAACAGGCAAAGGCCGGAAGATGCGCCTGATTCCCTTGAATAATAAGGTCTGCGATGCCGTTAGAGACTGGCTGGAACTTAGGCCCGACTGTAACCATGACTACCTGTTTGTATCCAACAGGGATAACAGGCTTGAGAAGAATTCGCTCTATCATCTCTTTGAGCGAAGCATGGCATCAGCCGGAATCGCAAGGAAAGGCATCACCCTTCACAAGCTGAGAACCTCATTTGCAACAACGCTCCTGAACAACGGATGCTCCCTGGTTGCCATTCAACGATTGCTGGGCCATGAGGATATAAGCACAACCGCATCTGCTTATATCAGTACGGATATGACATCTCTAAGAAAAGCAGTGGAGATGCATCCCCTTGCCGGATGATTTGCATGACAAAGGGGAGTACGGAACCGCATCCATACTCCCCTGCCCTACCTATTATCAGCGGCTATGCAGACGGTTGATGATTTATGGCTGACATCATGGATTCGCCGGAAACAAGCAAAATAGTCCCCAGAACCGGCAAAGGAACTACTCTACCACCAACCGGGATATACACCACAGGCGGCGTAATCGCCGTATCGGCTCCCATCATGGGCATGGGAACCATGTTTGCAGATATACTGCCTGACGGGATATACGGCTCCCTCTTTGCGGCCACACGGGCATTCTCTATGTCTTCCGTGATATGCGCATAGGTTTTCAATGTCATGGATGGATCACTATGGCCAGCCCATCTCTGAACCAAGTGTATGCTGTACCCTTCGTTCAACCTCTGTGTCATGAAGTAGTGACGGAATGAATGCAGAGTATACCCCTTGTCCTTCAGCCCGGCGCGCTGCAAGGTACATGTAAACCGTGATGACAGTGACGATCTACTGATTCTTGCTCCCTGTTTATTCGTGAACAACGCTGCACATTCATCACTCTCACGGCTGCTTACATACGCAGTAAGAGCCTCAACTAATTCCTTGTTTAATAGTGGCACAGTACGCTGCTTATTTCCTTTACCATGGCGGACCAATATCTCGGCTCTCTCGAGGTTAAGATCGCTTATATCCATATCCAGGAGTTCTGACCGCCTGAGACCTGTCTCTGAGAGGAACCAAAATATAAGCCGCCACTCTCCATAGTCTTCCGCTTCCAGGATGCGCCGTACTTCCTCAGCAGTTGGACAGGGTGACTCCTCATCCACCTCTTTGACTCTCTCCACAAGATCCATAGGGTCTTCTGATATAAGCCTCCGCCTCCTGACAAAATCAAAGAAGCTTGCAAGGCCTGACATCTTGCGGTTTCTGGATGATTCTTTCAGCTTATCCATATGCGTGGAATCCCACTCTTCTATTATATCTGCGGTTATAGCGCTTACACTGGGAATATAACCTTTTTCATCTATGAATGAGATAAACTGCTTAATATCCCTACGGTATGCTTCTATTGTTAGTGCAGACTTCCCACGACGTTCCATATCCTGGCAGAAGTCTTCAAGTATTGATCGCATATCTGTGTTTTCTGACTGTATGTTATTATTTTCTGAATCCAATATTTCTCCTTGTATCATGAATCAATGCCTGGCAATGTTTCGCGTTCGCAAAATGCGAAGTTTAAGCTCAAACAGCGCCAACTATGGTATGCTCTAC
>CALNCU010000090.1 GCA_937875395.1 uncultured Armatimonadota bacterium
TGCTCTTTCCAATGGTGTTCTTTATATTCCCCGCCATATTTGTGGTTGTACTGGCGCCCGGCGCCCTGCAGATTATAAAATCAATGAAATAACCCTGCACTAAATCATGGCGAAATCTTTGGGCGAATACTGAAAGACTTATGTGGTAATCCAACAAACCAGGGCTCCGCGCCTGCCGTGATACCTTATGCAAAAGTTTGAGCCCCGGAGGCGTCCAGCTTCGGCAGCGGCGCACTAAAGTGCTAGTACTCGATTAACCTAGATATTGTGTTAACAATCATGGCGGAAGGTGGCATCGGAGAGAGGAGTGTATGCCTGAGTCCTGATTTATCAGGACGAGTTACGCACCGGAACGGAGATGACCCCACACACCACTGTAACAAATTTAACTTAACAAAATACTAGCGCCAATCCCGCAGATTCAGCCTTCTTAAAAGCTGCGCATTTGCGGCAACAATAATGGTGCTAACAGACATAAAGAGCGCGCCCACCGCAGGCGGCAGCACTATCCCATACTTATAAAGAACCCCCGCAGCAAGAGGTATGGCTACAATATTGTACCCGGTTGCCCAGATAAGGTTCTCTATCATCTTCTTATAAGCCGCGCGAGATAGGCGTATTACGCGAACCACATCCCGCGGATCGCTTTTAACAAGAATAATCCCGCCCGCCTCTATAGCCACATCCGTCCCGGCGCCAATTGCAATCCCCACATCGGCAGATGCAAGCGCAGGAGCATCGTTCACACCGTCCCCTACCATAGCCACACGCCCGCCGCGACGGCGTATCTCCGCTACCTTTCTGGCCTTATCGCCCGGAAGCACGCCGGAGTAATACTCCCTTATCCCAAGATCTGCGGCAACAGACCTTGCCACATCTTCATTATCGCCGGTTATCATAACAACACGTATGCCCATTGCAACAAGAGCATCCACGGCGGCGTAAGATTCCGGCCGCACAAGGTCTGCAAGCGCAACCGCTGTCATTATTTTATTATCTATAACTACGTAAACTATAGTCTGACCATCGGCCTGTGCCTGCTCAACATGATGTTTTATCTCCCTGGGAATATCCAAATCCAGCCAATCCAGAAGCTTATGCCCGCCTACCTGAACAAGCTGACCGTGAATGCGTCCTTCTGCACCAATCCCCGGAAGCGCCTTAAAATCTGATACATCGTAGAGGTTATAGTGCCTGTCATGCGCCAGCTTTACTATAGTTCTGGCAAGCGGATGCTCGGAATTCTCTTCAACCGAAGCGGCAAGCGCAAGGGCCCTGGCCTCATGGGTATCGGAGACCGGGTACGATGCCACCACCCCATGCCGCCCTTCGGTCAGCGTGCCGGTTTTATCAAAGATAACTACATCAAGACCCCGGGCCGTCTCAAGCGCCATGCGATCCCTTACAAGGAGCCCGTTTCTTGCGGCAATCATGGTGGATATGGCAATAACAAGCGGAATGGCAAGCCCCAGCGCGTGCGGGCAGGCAATAACCAGAACAGAGACAGTTCTATCCAGCGCAAAGTAATGAGGCATGGGGCTGGTATACCAGTATGCAAAGGTAATCCCCCCGGCTACTATAGCCGTTAACGTAAGCCAGTAGGCGGCCCTGTCTGCAAGGTTCTGAGCCATAGACCGGGACTCCTGGGCCTGAGACACAAGCGCCATAATACCGGCAAGAGCCGTCTCTTTCCCCACCTTGGTCACCAGTATGCGAAGCGCACCTTCGCCGTTCACCGTTCCGGCCACTACTGCTGATCCCGGGCTCTTGAACACCGGCCTGGACTCCCCCGTAAGCATGGATTCATCAACAGAAGATTCGCCGCGCCTCACCGTGCCGTCCGCAGGTACGCGGGCGCCCGGACGAACCAGAACCACATCATCCTTCATAAGCCTTGATACCGGAACCGTCTCCAGGCCGAACCCTGTTATGCGTTCTGCCTCATCCGGCATAAGTTTTGCCAACTCCTGAAGCGCGTCCCTGGCATGCCCAATGGCTCGCATCTCCATCCAGTGCCCCAGGAGCATAACTGTAATAAGTGTTGAGAGTTCCCAATAGAGCACCTGGCCTTCAAGACCAAGAGTCACCGCCAGGCTGTAGAAAAATGCAACAAAAATGGCAAGAGAGACAAGAGTCATCATCCCGGGAAGATGCGCCCTCAACTCCCCCGCCGCACCCCGGATGAAGAATACTCCGCCGTAAAAAAAGATAAACGTACCCAGGAGGAAAGGAAGGTACTCTGAGCCGGGAAATGCCGGCGGCGAAAACCCAAGAAGCTGCTGCACACCCTCTGAGTAGATAACAACGGGGATTGTAAGTAGAAGCACTACCCAGAACTTTCGGCGAAGGATGTTTATATCGTGGCCTGTATGTGCACCTCCGGCACGAAGTTCAGGACCGCCGGATGTTACGTATCCGCCCTGCATCGAACTATGATGCGCTATTTCATGCATTTTGTTACTCCGCTCTTGACTGTCTGTTTAAATAGATCGACGGATCAGCCAATCACACTTAATATGATGACTTTTACGCAGGAATAGTTCCATAAAGACGTATAAAAGCTCTACAATAATCTACCCGGAACCATATATCTCAAAAACCGCATATTATGATTGGATAAACCCATGACGGCTGAAGTTTGAAAACCACTAAGAATTCGGCCCGATGCTCCCCCGCCGCATAAAATAATTGAAAAATTCTCTATAATGTGGTAACATATGGGTGTCAAGTACAGAATTTCACAGAACCCTACTGTGTGCGTGGATTATTCTGCCGAGGAGGTTTTGAGCCTACACTCAAAACACCCAGGGAACCGGATTCGCGGCAGCCTAGTGGCAGCCCGGGGAAACCCGGGAATCGCAAAGCGCGCGTGAAGGTACCCGCCCGTATTCTACGGGTTCAAAAACCTGGTAGGCGCACGGCATAGTGGGGTTCTTTCTTGCTTGGTAGTTGCTCTCTAAGGTAGCATACAATGCGGCAGCCTAAGAACAATACAGAACCCCGGGATTTGTTTGACCACCCAGAATCACATCCAGCTCAATCTGCGGATGAAATGCCGCTTGCCGCCCGAATGCGCCCGCGCACCCTTTCAGATTTTGTAGGCCAGGAACATATAGTAGGCGTGGGGAAACTTCTGCGCCGCGCCATAGAGACAGATGAACTCCGCTCCGCCATATTCTGGGGCCCGCCCGGATGCGGCAAGAGCAGCCTTGCATCAATCATCGCCAAAACATCCAGATACCATTTTGAAAACTTCAGCGCAGTTATCTCCGGCGTACCGGAAATTCGCAAAGTTATTGAACGCGCAAAAGAGCGGAAGAAGTTCTACGGCCAGCAGACCATCCTATTTGTAGATGAGATCCACCGGTTCAACAAGGCGCAGCAAGATGCCTTTCTGCCACACGTTGAGGACGGCTCGGTTATACTTATAGGGGCAACCACAGAGAATCCCTACTTTGAGGTAAACTCCCCTCTTATCTCCCGCTCGCGCATATTCAAGTTTGAGCACCTTACAGACGAACAGATAGGTATAATCCTTCAGACCGCCCTTAAAGATACGGAACGCGGGCTGGGCAACTGGAGAATCTGCATAGAAGAAGACGCCCTTGCCCACCTGGTAGACACGGGAAACGGCGATGCGCGCACTGCATTAAACGCCCTGGAACTGGCCGCCCTTACAACGCCACCCGGCAAAGATGGAGAGCGGCATATCACTCTCCAAGTGGCGGAAGAGGCCGTGCAGCAAAGATCGCTCAACTACGAAAAAGACGGAGACAACCACTACGATGTAATCTCCGCCTTCATAAAATCCATGCGCGGCTCAGACCCGGATGCCGCACTCTACTGGCTTGCACGCATGATCCACGCCGGAGAGAACCCACGCTTTATAGCCCGCCGGATAGTAATCCAGGCGGCGGAAGATGTGGGCAACGCAGACCCGCTGGCCCTTGTAGTGGCAACCTCCGCTGCACATGCAGTGGAATACGTAGGCATGCCGGAGGCGCGCATCCCGCTTGCACAGGCAGCGATCTACCTTGCCTGCGCGCCAAAGAGCAACGCATCCTACATGGGAATCAACCGCGCCATGCAGGACGTAGCTGAAAAGCGTGCCGAACCCGTACCCGTCCACCTGCGGGATACCAGCTACAGGGGCGCAAAAAAACTGGGCCACGGCAAAGGGTATAAATACCCTCACGATCACCCCGGCGGCTGGGTGGAGCAGGACTATCTGCCGGAAGGGATTAAATCACAAACCTACTATCAGCCCACACAAAACGGCAGGGAAGCGGGAATAAAAGACCGTCTGGAAAGACTTAAGGCCTTAAAAACAAAACCCGGCAAAAACTCCTGAAGCAGCGTTCATCCAAGGCCGGCTAGACCGGCTTTTTGTTTACTAAATTCCCAATGCAAAGAGATAAAATTATGGCAGGAATCAATCATCCAAAGCAGAAAGTAGTAGTTGCCATGAGCGGAGGCGTAGACAGCTCCGTAGCCGCCGCAATCCTGGTAGAAGAAGGATACCAGGTTATAGGCGTCACCATGCAGATATGGCCGCAGGAAAGCGGCATAGAAGATGCGGCCGCACGCACCTGTTGCTCTCTTGCGGCCATCAACGATGCGCGGCGGGTGGCATACAAACTAGGCATACCGCATTATGTAATGAACTTCCGTGAGGCCTTCCGGGAGACGGTCATTGATAATTTTATAGAGGAATACCGCAAAGGCAGAACCCCAAACCCCTGCGTACGCTGCAACAGATTTATAAAGTTTGAGGCCCTGCTTGCCAAATCCCGGGCGCTGGGCGCAGAGTACATGGCAACAGGCCACTACGCCCGCATAGCTCCCTGTGAGGATGGCCGGTGGGTCCTAAAACGCGGGCTGGATACATCAAAAGATCAGTCATACGCACTATACACCTTAACACAGGAGCAGCTTGCCCACACGCTCCTGCCGCTGGGTGATATGGCAAAGGACGAAACCCGGCGGCTTGCGGCACACCTGGGCCTTGCCGTAGCCGCAAAACCGGATAGCCAGGAGATCTGTTTTGTAGAAAACCGCGACTACCCCGGATTCCTTAAACGGGAAGTGCCGGAAGTAGCAAAACCGGGGCCCATACTAGATACATCCGGCAGGGTTATAGGGGAACACAAGGGAATAGCCTTCTACACCATAGGGCAGAGACGCCGGCTTGGCATAGCAGCAAAAGAGCCGCTCTATGTAGTAAATATAGATGCAAAAAAGAATGCCATTGTGGCAGGAAGCAACAAAGACCTGTACGCCAGCAAACTTTTGGCATCAGACCTGAATTTCATCTCAATGAATCCGCCAAAAGATAAGATTGCCGTAACAGCCAAAGTCCGTTATAATATGAAAGATTCTCCGGCCTTCCTTTCCTGCACCTCAGACAAACAAGCTCTTGTGTATTTCACAGAGCCGCAAAGGGCAATCACGCCCGGCCAGGCGGTTGTCTTTTACAGGGGAGAAGAAGTACTTGGCGGGGGAACCATAGATACGGTATGCAAAGAGCAGCCGGAATAACCCGGCCGGCCATTTGCATCCGTTAGACCGGGGGTAGTTTCATGCTGGCATTCCTAGAATTTGTAGCGGCTGTGGTTATAGCCGTGCTGGGGGTTTCTTTTGTAGTGCTTGTGCGGGGGGTGCTCCGCGAACTGCGAAAGATAGGGCAGACAAGCGAAGACGTCTCACACTTCCTGGAATCAACCCAGGGAGATATTACCGGCGCCATGCAGGACCTTAGAACCACCATGGGCAACCTTGATGAACTTGTTACATCGGCAAAACAGACCGTGGACCATGTAGAGAGCGTGGCCTCTCATGCCGAACGCCTGGTGGAAGGGGCCTATATGGCTTCATCAGTAGTAAAAACGGTTAAATCATCTACCGCAACTCTGCTCAGTGTTTATGAGGGAGTCAAGCAGGGAATAAAGACCTTGCGTGGCTCACAGGAATCCACAGAAAGGGGTATAGATAATGAGTAATAATGAAGACAGAAACATCCTGTTGAGCGTACTCGCCGGAATAGGCCTTGGAGCCATAATAGGTGCGGCATCCGGCCTGCTCTTTGCGCCAAAGCCCGGTGCAGAAACAAGAGAAGACATAAAAAAAGCTGCCGAAGACCTTAAGGTAAAAGCAGATGAGGTTATAGGAGAGCTCAGCACATCCGTGGACGAACTTGTTTCAAAAAGCAAAGATATCATTGAAACCACAAAAACCAAGGTGCAAAGCGCAATAGAAACCGGCAAAGCTGCAATAGCAGAGAAAAAAGAAGAGCTGGAAGAAGCAAAAGAGATAGAAACAACCTCTTAGCAAAAGAAATTATGGCCGGGTGGTGCGGGCCAAACAAACGCCCAGCACCCGGCCATTAATCTATCCGGAAAGGTGGCATAAACAGCATGAATCTGAAGATGAACACCCGGTCAATTGACGATCGTGCCTCACTCATAGACCTTGAGGGAGAGATAGACGTATATACCGCCCCCAACTTAAAGCAGCAGATCATAACCCTTCTAGACAGCGGCGTCCGCCACATTCTTATAGACCTAACAAACGTGGAATACCTGGATAGTACCGCCCTGGGCGTACTTATAGGCGGGCTTAAAAGACTGCGCGAGCGCGACGGCTCCCTAGACCTGATCTGTCCCAACCCGCGCATAAAACGGGTCTTTGAAATCACCGGTCTTGATAAAATTTTTGATATGTACACAACTGAAGAGGAAGCATTAGATAAGATGCGTGCCAAGGAGGGTAAATAGGTGGCAGTTGAAACAACTCCGGCTGTCGTCGAACTCTCAATACCGTGCAGGCCGGAATTTGTAAGCGTCGCAAGGCTTGCCATGCTGGGTGTAGCCAGCCGCATGCAGTTTACCTACGATGAGGTAGAAGATATACGCCTGGCCGTGGGTGAAGCATGCACCACAGCGGTAGGCCGGGCAATGAACGCAAACAAGACAAACGCTCAAATTACAATAAGAAGCGAAATCCTGGAGAACAAGCTGACCATAGAGGTGGAAGATAAAGTGGGGCGCATGCCGGAAGTTACGGCAGCCGCGGCTCCGCCGGAAAGCCTTAATGAAGAAAACCTTGGAGCGCTTCTTATGGAGCTTCTTGTAGACGAGTTTACGGTGGAGCCGACCGCAGAGGGCGGCACCCGGGTTAGAATGGTGAAATACGCAGGGTAGGTATTATGTTAGCACGCAGAAAAGGCGCAACATCCGAACTGGTTGCAAGCGATGCAGAAGCGTTATTCGCCGAGTTTGCCAGAACCCGGGACTCAAAAATCAGGAATCGTCTGGTTGAGATGCACCAGAACCTGGTACGGTTTCTGGCCGGCAAGTTTGTGAACCGGGGCGAACCTATAGAAGACCTTGTGCAGGTAGGCACAATAGGCCTTATAAACGCCATAGACCGGTTTGATCCAGAGCGGGGAACCAAGTTCTCAACATACGCCACCCCCACAATAGTGGGCGAAATCCGCCGCCACTTCCGCGATAAAGCCTGGAGCCTTAAGGTTCCGCGCCGGCTGCAGGAACTCAACCTGGCAGCAAACAAGGCGGCAGAGCAGCTCTCCCAGAAACTAGGGAGATACCCCACTATACAGGAGATTGCCAAACAGGTGGATGCCTCAGAAGAAGAGACTCTGGAGGCAATTGAGCTTGGAAACGCTTACGATACGGTCTCCCTGGATACCAAGCTTGCATACGAAGGGGAATCGGCACCCCTCATCCTGTCTGAGTTTGTAGGCGAACAGGACTGCTCGCTTGAAAACCTGGAAAAATACGGCGATCTTAACCAGGCAATGGAATGCCTGGAACAAAGGGAGAGAAGCATAATCTACCTCCGTTTCTTTAAGGACATGTCCCAGACAGAGGTGGCAAACAAGCTTAATATCTCCCAGATGCACGTCTCCCGCCTTCAACAAAAGGCGCTGAAACGGTTGAAGGAACTCCTCTCAGAATAACAAAACAAGGAATACCGGCCCCAAAGCTGGAATAAAAGCATAGTAACCGCGGCGCGCCCTTAAAACCCGGCACGCCGCAGTGTTACCATGTTAACCATGGGATAATACATTGGCCCGCAAGCGCGAAGCCCTGTTTTCTGGTAATACTTTAGTAGATATGAGGTATCCTCTGTTATGAAACACCGCCATCAGATTATTGCCTTCACCCTGGCAGCGGCAGCCCTGCTTGTGTTTCTGTATATGGTTAGAACAATACTCCCGCCGTTTGCAATTGCCTTTGTAATTGCGTGGCTGCTTGACCCGCTGCTTAAATACCTTCACAAAAGAGGATGCCCACGGGAGCTTGCAATAGCCGGAATCTTTCTAATGTTTGCAGGGTTGTGCACGCTTGCCATAGTCTTTCTTGTGCCGCCCTTTATAGTTCAGGCGCAAGACCTGGCTGATGACTTTCCGGGATACCTTGCGCAGATGAACAAATTTGGCAGCAACCTTGTCAACTCTCATCACAGCCTGCTTGTACGCCTGAATATTCCGCTTACAATAGATGATGCATTCGCTCGCTACGGGAGTAATATTACCGGCGCCGTTCAAACCGGTCTCAACTTTTTAACCGCCCTAATCAAAGAGAACCTGGCGAAGCTGCTCTGGCTCATATTAATACCGCTTGTAGGAATCTACCTGCTAAACTACATGGACAGCATCCGCAAAAAAGCCCCTATATTTCTGCCGCCCGTATGGAGGGAGAGCATAGTTGGAGTATCCTCCAAGATGGGAGGCATCTTCAGCGCATATATACGTGGACTTATCCTTGTCTCTGCGCTCTACGGCATTGCAACCGGGCTGATATTAACGCTATTGGGGGTAAAGTATGCCGTAATAATTGGGATTATGGCCGGAATCCTCTCCGTCATCCCCTATCTTGGCTCCATAGTCACCACAACGGTAATCTTTCTGGTAAGCCTGGCATCGTTTGATGGGGCCGTGGGGCGCTCCGTGGTGGTAACACTGGTAACGCTTGGAATAAACCAGGCGTTCGATAACATAGTAACGCCCAAAATACTGGGGAAATCCGTGGGGTTGAACCCGCTTGTAAGCCTCTTTGCACTTATGGCAGGCGGGCACCTCTTTGGTCTTATGGGGATGATTCTGGCTGTGCCGGCAGCGGCATGCATCCAGGAGATAATACTGGGCTTCTACCCGGAGCTTAGAAAAACCTCAGCGCAAGAAAAAATCCATAAGGATGATGCACCCAAGGCTACTCCACGTACACCCGTGGAATCAGGCTTGAAGTAGTGGTGCGCCGGGCGGGAATTATTACCTCATCGCCCACCTTTGCGCCGGGGATATCCGTCACATCTATAGAGCACATCTGCATTGAGATCCTGCCTATAACAGGCGACCTCTGCCCGTTTACAACCACATGCGGGGCCGAAGGTTTGCGCAGCACCTTCTCTGCAACCACCCTTATGGGAGAGAGCATGCGCCGGGCCACGCTCTCCGGCATAACCGTAAACCCATCGGAATACCCCACGGCAATTATGGCAGCCCGTGTAGGACGGGATGCCGACCACTCGCCGCCATACCCCACCCCGGTTCCTGCAGATAGCTTACGCACGGCAACTATCCGCGACTTAAGCGTCCAGGTCTCCTTTAACTCCGGCCTTACAGCAAGATGGCTGCCGGGGTACTGCCCGTACAGAATGGTACCGGCGCGCACCATATCATACCGGGCGTCCGGCAGATTAAGTATGGCTGCGCTGCCGGATGCATGGCAGAGACCCGTGGGCATATCCTTTGATTCCAGAAGTTCCACAAGCTGGGAGAACTGTTTGTTCTGTTCGTTTGCATGAAACAGGTTTTTTGCGGCGGCATTGGCAAAGTGCGTATAGACACCGGCAATATCCACTCCGCTCATCCTGAGCAGGCTGTATAAAAAGCTGGGGCACTCTTCAGGCATAACGCCCAGCCGGCCCATGCCCGTATCTACCTTTATGTGCACCATCGCCCGCTTGCCGCACCTGGCAACACATTCAGAGACGGCTGCCGCCATATCAAGGTTAAAGACCGTAATATCCAGATCGTTAATCAGCGCTTCCTCAATCTGGTCTGGGAGGAGCGGGGAAAAGACAAGCATGGGGGTGGAAACTCCGGCGCGCCTAATCTCCAGTCCCTCTTCCAGAGTGGTCACGCCCAGGTACTGAACCCCGGCGGCTGCAAGCGCCCGGGCAACCGGAACCGCGCCGTGCCCGTATGCATCTGCCTTCACCACTGCAAGTATGCGCACCTTTGGCCCTACAAGCAGGCGCACCTGCTGAAGATTGTGCCTCAAGGCCCCAAGGTCTACCTCAACCCAGGATGTAAGCCCTTCTGTTTTCATAGCTACCCCGTTCCAATTTACTGTTGTTGCTCAATCTTTATTTCTATGCCGCCGGATGATTTATCTGCCGCCGGCTCTACCTTTACAGGCGGCTGTTGATTCTTCTTTGCCGGTTTCTTTCCGCGGGAGGCCACGTTGTACTTTCTGGCATAGTAATCTGCTATGCGCGCCTCAAGCTCGCCCTGCTGCCCGGCAAGGTACTTGGCAACCGTCATGGCGCCTATTACGTGCAGTTCCATCCTGTATGCAAGCTGATACTTGCGCGCTCCGGCCTGGCGGGTTTCAAGGAGCAGGGTCTTTAGCCCCTCACGTATGGGGAAGTACCTGTGCGCCAGGCGCGCCGGTGCACGGTCGTTTATGCGTACAGACCTTACAGCCATGTCGTGAGTGTGTAGCATGCCTACCACAAGGTTCTGCAGGATGGTAGTCTCTTTTACTACACCATCTGTTGCGCCGCAGAGCGCGCCTGCGCTCTCTATAAAGTCGCCCGTGCGGTTGCCGGGGCTCAGCTCATGCATATCCAGAAGCACATCCGGGGCGGCGGCATCTATGGCGGCCCACACGCACCTGGTCTCCGGCTGGGAGAGATTTATCCAATCCCTGTTTAAATCTGCGCCGTTTGCGTTTTTACGCCGGAAGGCATCTGCGCCGTCAGGGTTCACCATGGGCACAAAGTAGAACGAGACTTTAGATAGTATATCCGCCACATCCTGATCTTCCAATACTGCCAGGCGGCTTATAAGCCTTAGCATAGCTTCCGTGGTGGCTGGCTCATCTCCATGCTGCCGGCAGATTATAAAGAGGCGTTTTTTAGATTCCTCCGGCACAGCAGGGTCTGTAATTATAACAAGCGGTATATCCCTCCCCTTAACAGAGGTGCCAATATTTACCACGCTTACGCGCCCTGCATTTGCATCTTTTTTACTAAGAAGAGCCAGCTGTGCCATCATCTTCTTGTGAGAAGTAAGGGTAGCGGCAGAGACATTGGCACTAAAAAGCACCAGTATTGATAACAAAACAGCAATTCTAATTACCGGGTGTTTCATGGGACCTTCCTGAAGAGTAAATTTCAAAGGTCGCCGGATGCTCCACGCTTTTTGTTGCGCCGCCTAAGCAATTTAAGAAAGGCCGATATTTTTGGCTTACCCACTGTCCATGCCCAGTACCAGGCCGGGGAGAGCGGCAGATCAAACTCGCCTATATACTCCACAAACTTGGCGCCGAAGCCTTCCTTGAACCTGTTGAGCCCGCTTAGGTGATCATCCGACGATTGCTCCCTGTTTTGTGATACCCCCCGGAAATCATACCATACGCATCCCGATTCTTTTGCCCATTCTATCATGCGCCACTGCATAAGGTGGTTTGGCATTACGTTGCGGTACTGGTTGCTTGAGGCTCCGTATGTGTACCAGCATTTATCGCCAAAGAGATATGAAATAGCGCCGGCGATCGGTTTTCCTTCGTACTCTGTAAGAAAGAGCTTCATATAACCCTGTGGAACAAGCATATCCCACATCTTCTCATAGTAGCTGATATCCCTTACCAGAAACTTATCGCGTGTTGCGGTTTCAAGCAGGATATTGTAAAAAATACGCAGATCGTCCTTTGTGCAGTCGGAGCGCACGGTGACGCCCTTCCGCTCTGCCAGGCGGATATTGTAACGCCACTTGGGTTTACAGGCGGCAAGAACATCCTCCAGGGAGGGGGTAAGGTTAAGCTGCATTACACACCTGGGCTGAACCCCGCCGAACCCGTCTCCATCTGCAGATTGCACAAAGCCCATCTCTATAAGCGCCTTTGCGACATCCTGGTTTTCCAGAAGTACAGGAGGGTCTATTTTAAGAAGGATGGCCCCCTCTCTTCTTGCACGCTCTTTAACCGCATCAATGAGCGTGGAGAGGACTTTGCGGTTGCTAAAATCACATACCGGGCCTCTGGGAGCGTAAAAGATACATTTCTTCATTTTAGGAAGTTTGCGCTTTAGAATAGAGATTGCGCCCACTATTTGGCCGCCCTCCTCTACTGCCAGGCGTATGGGCTGCCAACCGCCGCTTGCCTGCTTTAAATCTCCCCACTCCACAGACTGAAGCAGGTCTCCCTCCTTGTGCCAGGCCACAAACTGGTTCCACTGCTCCCTGCCGTCACTTGTAATTTCCCTAACCTGCAATTAACTCCCCCTTATATTCATCTGGGAGAATTCTAGCACGTCTCCCTGCCTGTGTAAATAGCTCTTGCAGCCAAGCCGTCAGCCGCATCCCCCTAATCCAGCGTCCGAGTATAGAAAAAAGTTTTAAGGATGTTTTATATATGAAAGCCCGGGGTAGAATACGGGTGTACCCGAAAGTGCCCCCGGTACAAAGTTTGCCAGGCAGAAATTACTAGCCTTGCATTTTGAACCTTATTGGAAACGATAATGGAACTGAATGGCAAGGTTGTCCGTAGGGAACCCTAACCTTCATATAAAAGTAATTTTATATGGGGCGGTAAGGAGACCGAAGGGCACATCGCGATACGAAAACGCCGTCACCTGCCTACGCGATAGCATCAAGAGGCAAGGAGCGTCGTGTAAGTTAAACGATGATGTAATAAAGTGCCTGGCACTTTTTTGTCTGCAAAAAGCAAGCGCATGCAGAGCAGGCATCCCTGCATTGACCCATAAATATGAAACGGGGCCCGCAGAAAGCGAACCCCGCTAAAGGTGAACTGACCAGAGGGCCCAGTTCATGACCCGAAGGCTAAAACAGCTAGCCCTCCGTATCACCTCGTTGACTATAATCCATGTAGCCACCACCTCCCGACGTCAGTCTTTGGTGTCACCATGCACCGGCATAGTGCAATTTAATGATACCAAAGGATTGACACACCGTCAAGTTCAGGCGGGTGAAATTTGGATAAACGGCAGAAGAGCGGGCCATGAACGGTATTCCAATATCAACTACTCCTGCATATAAGTCTTAATCTATGTAATAACCGAAGCCTTTGCTAGTTTAATTGCAGGATGTAGTTGATCATCTTTGCCCTTACTGCATTGAGATCATCCTCGTTTGCATCTATTGTTTTAAGATATTCCTTGGCTTTAACAGCCGTGTTCTTCAGCTTCTTATCCTTGGATTTCCCTGCCGCTGCAATCAGTTGCTGAAGCTTTGTGAGATAGCGGATGTCATCCACGCCTTCCCTGTACCCTTCCCAGGCGATTGTATCTATCACGCCATCCACCGTTGGGTAAACAAAGTTGTGATCCCTGTATGTAACATGATCAAAATCATTCCAGATGTTGCCAAACCCAAACTGGTACGCAAATGTGCAGGCTCCATCGTAATTATTCTGCCACAGAAGCAGGCCAAAGTTTCGCCTGTAGATTTCCGGGTTCTCTACTCCGCCCTGCGGATTGGCATAACTCCATATCTTGTGTCCTACGGAATGCCACTTCTCCGCCTCTTCTTTACGCGGCAGGTAGGCATAGACATGCAGGTCCTGCAAATCTCCCATTTTAGGATAGTTTTCCTTGTAACCGGCCACAAATACCTTGCCGCCAACCTTGTGAACATCCATCCATTCGGGCCTTTGGGCAACCAGAGCATCTCCTTTGGCTTCATCCTTGCCGTAGAAATACACTTCTTTAATGCCATTTTCGGCTGCAAAGTCCATAAACTCACGAATGGTGCTTATGTTACTTCTCGTTCCAATAGGCAGATAGTAAAGCGGGTCATTAACAATACCCGCTGCCCGCCTCATATCAAGGTGCTCCTTCAGCACTTCTTTATTATTAAACCGCTGGTATAAAGTAGGTTTATCGATGCCGTGGTCTACCAAATTCTTAAGTTCTGCAGCAAGCTGAACTCTGCTCTTCAAAGCAACGAAGAGTGAGCCGACCCCTGCGGGGTCCAGACGGCCGTAGTAGTATATTGCGGAATCATAATAAGGCTTGGGAAGCTTGAATGGCAATACATTCAGGCTTAGGACAAGTTCTGCCTTAGCTCCATCCGCCGATGTCAGGCGTATCTTGCCGGTATATTTGCCAGGTACAGCATTCTCCGGCACCTTTACGGTGATCCAGAACTGCTTGTTTTCATTTGCGGGGATATCCACCGGTAAAAGAGTAGGACTGTCCTTTACGGGAAAATCTTTAACAGACTGGGATTTCTTTATTGATTCCGCCGATTCATTAGGGTCGCTTATCCATGCATACTTCTCACCCTCAGGAAAGCTAAGCTTAAGATAGTTCTCCTTCTTCTCCATATCCACTTTGACCAATGAATCATCATTAAGCATAAGTTCCGGTACAAGTACCCTTGTTGACTTGTTCTGCTCTATGTTATACCAGGCGGTTCCGGCCTGGTACCAGCATTTAACAGCTTTGATATCTATGTTTGAAGCAGGGATTACATTTTTGCCCTGTTTAAGATCTGATGCCTCTACAGCGAGGGCTTTTGTGCCTTGCATGGCATGGACAACAAAACTTGCAGGTTCGTATTCTCCCTGCGCTGCAGTGACAGATAGCTTACTACCCATAGTACCGTAAAAACCAGTCGTGAGCACCGGCAAGGATGATATCGGAGAGAGTGTAGTAACAACCAACTTGATATTACTCTTTCCTGCCAGCAATAGCTGAGTTGCCAGATTATGCTTACTCCCTTCAATATCTTTAATGCCGTTGTCTATCTGCTGAAATTCCTTAATAGACATGGCGCCGCGAGATAATATAGTTTTGATGCGTGCACGTAAGCCGGGGATTTTTGCCAAGGCTTCTTTCTTTACCTGTATTGCGAACTCTGCGTCGGCGTTTATATCTTCAATATACTTTGCGTTTTTCTCAAGAGAGGCTCTCCATTTGGCTGCTTGCTTTTCTACTTTCTCCCTTATGGGCGCCCATCTTCTGTTAACTTCTTTGGTATACTCGGCGCGGGCAGGGACTTCGCCTTCTATCTTGAAATCATCAAGATAGATTACTACCCTGTCCCCTTTTTGTCCATTGAGACGAACAAGTACTCTATCCAGATACCTGCCGTTATCCGGACCACCCCATTCCCATCTGCCGATATCCGGTATTTTGCCTATATCAACAAGATCTCCCTGGACGGGCAGCCATTTGCCCTTGTCAGCCATCTTACGCAGCGGCATGGTAAAATCTCTTATGGTGCTTGGAGGATATGAGTAGGAGGACATGAGCACGGCGGTACCCGTGGAGGCTTCGCCCAGATACACGCGGCCGGAAAACTTCAGGATGCCTTCCGCAGGCACGGGCCTTGGCATAGGGATATTCCAGTATACAAATGCGCTCGACCCAAGCGTAATGTCCAGTTTAAAGCACTTTTTGCCTTCCGCACTCTTCTCATCCGTAAGGCCCTTGAAGTTTACGGTATAATCCTTGCTGCCTATCCAGAACTGCACCGGATCCGTCTCATCAAAGTTTGCCGTATAGCTGAACTTCTCCATGGGTATACTGCCTGCTCTTGCCGGATGCATGGTGCACGGCAAAAGCAATATGCAGGCGCTAAGAACCAGAACTCTTCTTAACATTCTTATCCTCCTTTTTGTTGTTTAACTTATGGGTTTATCTTGACCACATTTATGCTTGCATCTGCTTTTGCATTTTCCACTGCAACCTTTATCATAGTATTGGCAGGCGCTTCCGCAAGAGCCGCCTCCTTTATCTTTGCCTTATCGCAGGCTGCCACATGCCCGTCTGCAAAGATCACGTTGGCAAGACCGTTATGCCTTAGATGGATCATGCCGCCTGTACTACCGGAGAGATTGAAGAGATAAGACTGCTTATGATAAGTTGACCATCCCTCAGTGATGCCTACACTATCAGCCATGATTATAAACTGCGCGGGTTTGTTTATTTTATGCAAATTAAGGGAGTTGGAGTACCTACCTGAACCATTGTCTATTTGGATGACATAATCAGGGTAAAAGTTTTTAGACTCCTTACGCCAGCCATAAGTTAAAGTGCTTTTACTGGAATCATAATTATAAGGTGGATAAGAGGGACACACTGTTACATCCATAGACTTCAAATAACCGCCCTTATACAAGGCAGTAGACCACTTTACCGGGGTGCCCTTTGAGGGGATGTTGTCAACAGTCACCCAGCCGCCATTATCCTGCGCATACATGGAGACGGCAGTGCTGATCTGCTTGAGATTGTTCATGCACTTGGTCTGCTTTTCATCTTCCCTGGCCTTTGCAAGCACTGGGAAGAGTATGGCCGATAGAATAGCCACCGTAGCTATAACAACCAGCAGATCGATTATTGTGAATCCCTGTTTACTGCTTATTCTATTCCTTTTCATATCACTTCTCCTCCTGTCCCATATAATGTGATTATAAAATGCCCCAGGTTTATGTTTGCTATCACCCTTGGGCAACTATGGGTATATTTGCACCAAGGGTAGATCATTACCTAGATCTTTGTTAACATCTTCTTCTGCAACCTTTATGTATGCCAACTTAGAGAGATCTCCATCTGACAGAGCCGCCTCCTTTATCTTTGCCTTATCGCAGGCTGCCACATGTCCGTCTGCAAAAATCATGTTGGCAAGCCCGTTATGCCTTAGATGGATTACGTAACCTGTGCTACCGGTGAGATTGAATATGTAAGACTGCTTACGACAATTTGCCCCATCGTAATCCCAGCCTACACTATCAGCAATGACTATAAACTGCGCAGGCTTGTCTATCTTATACAAATTAAGGAAGTTATAGTAGTTATAGCCAGCGATTATTTGGATGACGTAGTTAGGATAAAGCTTTGGATTCTCCTTACGAAAACCATAAGTTGAACTGCTTTTACTGGGATCATAATTATTGGGAGGAAAAGAAGGGCACACGGTTACATTCAAAGAACCCAAATAACCGCCCTTATATAAGGCATCAGACCATTTTACTCCAACGTTGTGCCCCGTCACCCATCCATCATAATCCTGTGCATACATCATTAGGGCCGTGCTGCACTGTTTAAGATTGCTTGTGCACTTGGTCTGCTTAGCCTTCTCCCTTGCCTTTGCAAAGACCGGGAAGAGTATGGCTGCCAGGATTGCTATTATAGCTATAACTACCAGCAGCTCAATAAGTGTGAATCCTTCTCTGTGCTTTTCCATTACTTTACCTCCTTGCCTTTTATATAATCTGGAAGAACACGGTATTCAGTAACCTGTTATCTGATATCGCCGGACAAAAACGCTGTTGAAGCTCTCTCAATCAACGTGCAGGGCAGAAATATATTACCTTTCCGAACCTCCTTCCTCATAAATATACTCCGCAAGTAATCTCGAGCCATATCCACCATCTGTTCCAAAGGCTGGCAGAAGGTGGTTATAGGCGGCTGAAATAACGACAGCCTGTTATCATCAAACCCTATTACAGATGACTGCTGTGGGATACGGATATTGTTTGCATAAGCAGTGCGATACACTAAGGTTGCCATTTCGATACCATCCGCAATAAGTGCTGTGGGATGGTCTGCAGATACCAGCATTGACCTTATAGAGGCATTGAATGCTTCTCTCTCATCAACTGTGGGGGATGAATCCCAAACAACCTCAGAGCACCAATCATCCCGCAGTGCAATGCCGCCATCCCGCAAGGCATCCTTGAATCCTCTCAAACGGTCGGAGCTGTTTGTATTCCCCTTGAATGGGGCGCGTATGAACCCTATCCTTGTATGCCCGGAAGCTGTAAGAAATTCGACGGCCTTTCGGGCTGCACCATAGTTATCGCTGTCTACGCAGAAGAAGTCATTCTGCCCTTCCCATGATGCTCCTATAACAGCAAACCTGTATCCGGATGCGGCCAGCTCTTGCAGTCCAGGTAAAGCGTGCGCAGGAGGAGCTATAAAGTAGTAGCAATCCGTTTCATCATCCGGAATCCTTTCAGTAGAAGTCCAATGGGATGGCATGAGAATCATCTCAGTACCATCTTCCTGCAGTTTTTCCTCTATTATATGGAGCACCTTCCAGAGATAATCCCCTTCTTCCCCCCACATTCGCGTTACTATCTTGGCCCTTTTCATTTTGGCGCCGGGAGCGCATGATAGATCCTCTGAAACGAATATGCCTTTGCCGTGTATGCTATTTACAAGCCCTTCTCCCTCCAGAGATACTATGGCCTGATGCATAGTTACGTATGAGACACCAAACTGCTTGGCCATATCTTTGAGAGGCGGGAGCCGGTGCCCGGCAAAAAACTCACCCTTCTCAATCTTGAACTTAAGGGTATGCTTTATCTGCAAATACTTGGGCAAGCCCAAATCCTTGTACTTTGTTTTTACTTTAAGTGCTGCCATGATATAATCCACCAGCAAGTTAATCTAGATATATATATTTATATATCACACCGAGTTCCAAATGTCAATAGGGCAAATTATATTTGTTATTGTTTAGGGAAAATGTCCCGAGCCTTATAATGGAAGGATGGAAACAATAACCTTGAACAA
>CALNCU010000091.1 GCA_937875395.1 uncultured Armatimonadota bacterium
GCCTCGCGCTCTGCGACCGAAGTATCGCGAACATAATTAAGCTAGGGCTTTATGGTGCCGCTAAGCAGGCCGTTCAGGTATTCCTGCGCTGCAACTATCCTGTCTTTGGTGGTAGGGTGGGTACGGAAGATTTGCTCAAACTGGGAAGGCGGGTTCCCCTCTATTTTAAGCAGGTTCCCAAAGAAATTGATCAATCCCTGGGGGTTGTATTGCTTTGACAGGAACATCTGCTTTATCCCCAGCCTGTCTGCCGCATACTCCTGCTGGCGGCTGTACTGCAGAAGGGATAGGTTGGCAAAGATGCTTGCTATCTGGGTGATCTCTCCCTGCGTGAGCGTGCCTATAAGAATATTTGCGTAGATTTGCCGGCCTATTATATCTGCATGGTGCCTTGCAACCACATGGCCTATCTCGTGGGATATTACACCGGCAAGCTCATCTATATTTCCTGCCGTGTTATCTATAAGGCCTTTGTTAATATATATCCAGCCTCCGGGGAGAGAGAAGGCGTTTACATCGCTTACATCCAGAATTTTGAAGGTGTATGTAATATCCTGCCTGTCCGAATATTTTACAAGCATCTGGCCTATGCTGTTTACCAGCCGGTTCAGCGCCGGGTCTGTTACAAGCTTGTATTGCCGTTCAACTTCTTGAGATGCCTGCTGTCCTATTTGAACTTCCTGGCTTGTGCTTACCAGATCGCGCGGGCGGCAGCCGGAGAGCCATGCGGATGATGTAAAGACTAATAAAAGACTGGCAATGCAGATAGAGTTTCTCACCGGACTTTTACCTCTTTTTTATCCAGCGGCGGATTCTTTGGCTTCTGCTGCCAGGCGCGGTCTGCAATGGCGCGCAGCTCGTCAATGCTCTGCCGCAGCTTATCTAAAACCGCCGTGGGCGGCGCGGCCGCATCTTTCCCGGCCTCTTCCAGCAAATGGAGGCTCTTCTCTATCTCAACCTTGCTGCCTTTAAAGTCACCCTTTTTAATGAGCTTTCCGGCCTTCTCTGCATGCCGCCGGGCTTTCCGGATTAGCGAGTTTTCTTCTGCCCCTCCCTGTCCGATGCCGTTGGCAGTTTGTAAGGTTGCAACCTGGCTTTGCAGATCTGCAACCTCCCTCCTCAACTGGGATACCTGCCAGGCATTCCAGGCTACAAGCACAAGAAGAACCAGAAAGAACAATCTTGAAATCAGGTGACGCACGGTCCTGCCTCCCGTAAACTTCTACGGTGGAGGGCCGTAATTGGAGATATCTTAGAGCCTCCGTGTTACGTTTACCCTCACCGCCATCCGGTAAAACCCGGATGTGCAACAGCATAATTATATACCGTGTGCAGGAGTCTGTCTATTGCAGAGCTGCTGCCTTCATAAATCAGGGCTTGGTTTGGCCGCCCTTGTATGTGCCGGCTATTACAAGAATGTAATCCTGCGGGTGCAGGTATTTTTTAGCTGTGGCATTTACCTGGCCAACTGTTACGGAGCGGTATATCTTCTGGTAGTTTCTAAGGTAATCCATGCCCAGCCCGTAGAGTTCTGCTGCGTGCAGTACTCTTGCTACCGCAGAGTTTGTTTCAAGCCTTACGGGGAAGGAGCCTGCTATAAACGCCACCGCATCATCTACTTCTTTCTTTGTGACGCCTTTGCTCTTCATAAGCTTCATCTGGTTTACAATCTCTGCCGCCGCCTTGTCTACGTTTTCCGGGTTGGCGCCCAGTTCTGCAAACCACGGGCCCGCCCCAAGGCCTGCATCAAAGGCGCTGTATACGCTGTAGACCAGCCCCATGCGGTCGCGAATCTGACGCCCCATGCGGCTGTCAAGGGCGCCTCCGCCGCCAAGGATGAAGTTCATTACGTTTGCGGCGTATAAATCTGGGTCGGTACGCTTAAGACCTCCGGGGTAGCCCAGTATTACTTCGGCCTGGGATTTATCCGGTATCTGTATAATCTCTTTTTTAATGCCCTTTACCGGCGCTGCATTTGGGATGGCCGGGCGAACCTTTGACCCGCCTTTCCAATCCCCAAAATACTTTTTAACTGCGGCTATGGTCTCTTTTGCATCTACATCTCCCACCACCACAAGTATGGCGCCCGCCGGCCCGTAGTGCTTTTTATAGAAGGATTCTGCATCTTGCGCGGTGATATTTGTTAAGGCTTCTATCTCCCGGTCTACGGGCGGCTGGTAGAAGGGATGCCCCTTTGGGTAGATGCTTCCGTAGAACGCGCGGAAGGCCAACGCAGACGGATCATCAAGCTGCTCCCTGATCTCTGAGAGCCGCTGTGCTTTGAGCTTCTGGAACTCCGCCTCCGGGAAGGTGGGGTTCCTTAAAACATCTGAGAGTATATCCAGCATAAGGTTGAAGTTGCGGGAGAGGGCGTACCCGGAGAAGGTGGCTCCTTCAACCGCGGCCCCGGTTGATATGCTCATCCCGACGCCTTCTGTCTGCGCGGCTATCTCTTCCGCTGTGCGCCTGCCTGTGCCGCGGGTGAGCATATCCGCCGTCACTTGCGCAAGCCCGTATTTTCCGGCGGGTTGCAGCATGCTCCCCGCGTTCAGGCTGCCGTAGACCCCTGCCGTGGGGTTGCTGCGGTTCTCCTGGATTATTAACACCATGCCGTTATCCAGCACGGCGCGCACCGGGAGCTTATCTGTTTTGGGCGCAGAGACGCCCGGCGCAGACGTCTTTGCATAGCCGTTATCTACCGGTTTATAATGGACGGGGCCTGCGGGGGCGGCAGATGGAGTGCCGGTTGTTCCATTGGCGCTGCCTGGGATAAACGTAACCACCGTGCGGTTTCTTTCCGTAAGATATTTTTGCGCAACTCTTTGCACATCTGCGGCGGTTACCTTTTGGGCGTTGGGCAGGTAGCTTTCAAGGAGCCGCCATGAGCCTATAGTCTCGTAAGTGCCAAGGAGCCTTGCCTGGTTGGTTACGCTGTCGTTTGTGTATATAAACTGTGCCTCAAGCTGGTTTAAGGCTTTTTGCAGCTCGTCATTGCTTGCAGGCCCGGTTTTAAGCTTCTCCAACTCTGCCAGGAGCGCCTTTTCTACATCTTCTATATTTGTGCCGGATTGGGCGGTGGCGCCCAGCATAAAGAGTCCGGGGTCCCGCCCGGAGGAGTTGCTTGCCCAGGAATCCGTGGTGATCCCCTTATCTACAAGGGATTTGTAGAGGCGGCTGCTCCTTCCGCCGGAGAGGATAATCTCCAGCACATCAAGGGCGTATGTATCCGGGTGGCCCACTGCGGGCACATGGAACCCCATCATAACCCGGTATGCCTCCCCGGCCATCTCCAGCTTTGACCGCCGCTCTCCCATCTGCTCAGGCTCTTTTGCCGTAACAGCGGGCGGCGCAGGCCCCTTTGGAATTCGCCCAAAGTACTTGTTTACAAGGTTAAGCGCCTGCCGGGTGTCAAAATCTCCCACAATTACCACGGTGGCGTTGTTGGGCACATAGAAGGTTTTGTAGTAGCTCAAAATATCGTTGCGGTTTATGCTCATCAGGTCCGGCTGCCATCCTACGGTGGGCCACTCATACGGGTGTGCCTTGAAGGCGGAGGAGTAGAGTTCATTATAGAGCTGGCTGTCCGGGTTGTTCTCACGCCCTTCAAGCTCTGAGCGTACCACTACCTTCTCCCGTGCAAGTTCTTCTGCATCAAGAAGGCTGCCCGTCATTCTGTCGGCCTCTATGCGCATGGCAAGAGAAAGCTTGTCGCTTGAGAGGGTTTCGTAATAGAAGGTGTAGTCCTTCCAGGTGGCGGCGTTGCCCACTCCGCCGCTTGTGCGTATAAGCCTGTCTATCTCTCCCTTTCCAAAGGTTTTGGTGCCTTTGAACTGCATATGCTCAAGCAGGTGGGAGATACCGGTCTTTCCCAGACGTTCGTTTCTAGAGCCTGCCTTGTACCAGACCATAAAGCTTACAACCGGCGTAGAATGCACCTCTTTGGTAAGTACCTTAAGGCCGTTTGGCAGAACCGTCTCCTTTACGCCAAAGTTCTGCGCCCATGCCGGGGCCAATGAGAGCATAAGCACAAGCAGCAGGGTTGTTCTTATAAATCTTTTCATAGCTTTTCCTTTGGTTGAATGAGTGTTTACAGGCAAGATATTATAGCAGAAACTTTCGGCAGCATGTGAAGCATACCCATAAATTGACTCTACATGTGCTTCCGCTTATAATACCGTACGCAGAGGCCCCGGGCCCTGCAGACAGCTGCCAAGCCTTATGCCGGCTGCCCTTGACTGTGTTACGGATGAATGCTATAAATGACTGAAGAGAGCGGAGCCCTCCGGCGCCGCTCAATGTTTTTATACTTGAAAGGGATTTATCTTATGCCTAAGCTATACCTT
>CALNCU010000092.1 GCA_937875395.1 uncultured Armatimonadota bacterium
CTTGGCTCCAAACTGCCTTGCCATTGCAGTAAGGTTGTCTATATCTTTGCGGCTATAACTTGCACATCCGGGGGCAAGGATACCCTTCACCTGCCCGCCTTTATCCAGCGCGCCCCTGAAAACCTGAAACTGGCTCTCTGCAATTATATCGGCTAGGTCTACAAACTCCAGGCCAAAGCGCAGATCCGGCTTGTCCGAGCCGAACCGTTCCATAGCCTCTGCGTATGTAAGCCTTGGGAAGGGTTTGATAATATTCTTGGTGGAAAGGGTCTCCGCTATCCTTATCATCAGCTCTTCTGTAAGGGCCAGTATATCATCCTGCATTACAAAGGACATCTCTATATCAAGCTGGGTGAACTCCGGCTGCCTGTCTGCGCGGGGGTCTTCATCCCGGAAGCAGCGGGCTACCTGGAAGTAACGCTCCACCCCGGCCACCATGAGAAGCTGTTTCAGCTGCTGTGGCGATTGCGGGAGCGCGTAGAAATGCCCAGGATAGAGCCGGCTTGGCACAAGATAGTCCCTGGCGCCTTCCGGAGTGCTCTTCATTAGTATGGGGGTCTCTATCTCCAGAAAACCCCGCTCATCCATGTAATCCCGCATGAGCTTGGTCATCTTGTGCCTGAGCATAATACGCTCCAGCATAACGGGCCGGCGCAGGTCCAGATAGCGGTATTTAAGACGCATAAGCTCATCCACGTCTACATCATCTGTTATGGGGAATGGAGGCGTTTTGGATGGATTGAGAACGTAGAGCACGTCTGCCGCCACTTCTATCTCCCCGGTGGCCAGCTTGGGGTTCTCCGTGCCCTCTGGACGGCGGCGGACCGTTCCCGTAACGGAGAGCACATATTCGCTGCGCACACCCTCTGCCACGGCATGGGCCGCGGGCGCCTTGGTAGGGTCAAAGACCACCTGCACCACGCCCCAGCGGTCGCGCAGGTCTATAAATATCACCCCGCCGTGATCCCGGCGCTTCTGCACCCAGCCGTTCAGCCGCACTTCTTCCTTTATGTCAGCTGCAGAGAGTTCTCCGCATGTCTTTGTTCTTTTCCAATCCATATAAACCTTCCTCCAAAAAGAGGCGGAGAGCCCCCGCCTGCCAATACCGTTTTACTCTGTGCAGATAAGCTCCTTGATCTTTTGGGCCGCCGCGGGGAGCGGATATGCAGATTCTTCGCGCGTCTGCATGTTCCGGGTCTTTACCTCTCCCCGTGCAAGCTCATCATCCCCTATTATGACTGCTATCCCCGCCTCTGACCGGTCTGCCGAACGCATTTGAGCCTTCATGCTCTTGCCGGCATAATCCATCTCTGCGGCCACGGAGAGCCGCCGGAGTTCCAGCAGAAGCTGCACGCCGGCCGCCCGCGGAGCATCGCCCAGCGTTACTATAAAAACATGAGGGTGGCAGGCGGGCGGAAATTGCACGCCTTCTGCCTCCATTATTGCAAGGGTTCGCTCTATTCCGCTGCCGAACCCCACAGCGGGGGTCTTAGCGCCGCCCATCTCTTCCACAAGGCCGTCATACCTTCCGCCGCCAAGGACGGCGCTCTGCGCGCCCAGGCGGCTGCTCTGCACTTCAAAGGCGGTCTTTGTATAGTAATCAAACCCGCGGACAAGCCTTGGGTCAAGGGTATATTTAATCCCTGCCAAATCCAGATATTTCAGGACGGAAGCAAGGTGTGCGGAGCACTCATCGCAAAGATAGTCTATAAGGCTGGGGACGTTTACGGTAAGCTCCCGGCATCCGGGGACTTTGCAGTCAAGCATGCGCAGGGGGTTTGCATCGTAACGTATGCGGCAGCTTTCGCAGAGCTCTGCAAGGTAGGGCTTTACGGATTCCTTAAGAGACTCTCTGTAGCGCGGGCGGCAGTTGGGGCAGCCCACGGAATTGATTTTTAGCTCCAATCCGCCTATCCCAAGCGATGTAAGATAGTCCATGCCAAGAGAGATTACCTCTGCATCTATGGCCGGATCTGCTGAGCCTATGGCCTCAATTCCTACCTGGTGGTGCTCTCTGTACCTGCCCGCCTGCGGGCGCTCATAGCGGAAGATGCTTGTGATGTAGTAGAGCTTGCGCACCGGCTGCTCGCTTGCAAGGTTATGCTGAAGGTATGCCCTAACCACGGGAGCGGTGCCCTCCGGTCTTAACGTAAGGCTTCTGCCGCTGCGGTCAGTGAAGGTGTACATTTCCTTGCTTACTATGTCTGTGTGCTCGCCAATGCTGCGCGCAAAGAGATCTGTCTCCTCAAATGTTGGGGTGCGGATCTCCTGGTAATTATAAAGCCTGCATTTCTCCCTGAACTGTGCTTCAACCCATTGCCATTTTGGGCTTTCTTTGGGGAGAATATCCGCCGTTCCCCGCGGCGCAGTGTACCGTGCCAATTGCATCGCCTCCAAAACCTTATTTTAGGCGATTTACGCTTAGCTTGTCAACGCGCATTTAAGGATGAGTTTATGCAAATGAAGTAGGCAGATATAATCTTTCCAAACAAAAAGGGCCCGCCGTGTTTGACGAGCCCTTTTTATGCGTAGTGTTGTCTCTCCTACTTCTCCACAGGGATAACAATCCCCTTCATGATGGTGTTCTGCGCTACCACGAAAACCATGAGAGTAGGAATAGCCGCAAGCACCAGCGCCGAATAGATAATGGGCTGTGCGGCGCCTATCTGCAGCTGGTATAGCCAGACCATAAGGGTCCACATCTTCTGGTCTGGGCAGATGATAAGGGCAAACATAAACGCGGTGTATGCCGCTGTAAATGCGTTCAGCGTAATAAGCGCCAGGATAGGCGTGGAAAGCGCCATGGTAAACTTCCAGAACATGGTCCACTCGCTTGCACCGTCTATCATGGCGGATTCATACACTTCCTTGGGGATACTATCAAAGAATCCTTTCAGGATGAAGATATTGTACCCGTTTGCTATGCCTGGGAGAATAAGCGCCCAGAATGAGTTTAACAGGTGGAACTGCTTTAAGAGCAGGAAGTTTGGAATCATGGTTACGGCGCCCGGAAAGGCCATTGTAGCCAGGAAGAACATGAGTATTGAGTATGTGCTCTTTAGATTAAACCGGGAGAGCGCATAGGCTGCAAGCGGGTTAACAATAAGCGCTCCAAGTATGGCGAGTGTTATGTAGATTATGGTATTGACTACAGCTCTACCGTATATAGCTACGTACTGAATAACGCTAAGGTAGTTGCGGGTAATCATCTCTTTCATAAACGGGCGCTTGATACTCTTGAACACCATGTAATCATATGCAATAACCGGAGCCGGGGCATTGGGGCTGTTTATGGCTTCCCTGTACCTGGTCTGCGGCGAATCTATCTTCAGGTATTTTACCGGTGCAACATTGGTGATAAAGTCTGTATAGAGCGCAAACATGGCGCTGTTTTTTAGCTCATCATCGCTTGCATTTACGGCTGTAAACGATGGATAGCATGTATCATTGATCTTATTCATGCTCTCTACGCCGTGCGGGAACTTTTGCGCCAGGTAGCCGCGGAATGCGTTGGTTCCTTCAGGAGTAAGCCGTACAAACAGACAGTTGAGATAGTGCTTTACAAACTCCCCCCAGATTACCTTTTCAGCGCCTTGCGGGCAGGTGGTGGAAAGGATTGGACTGGGTTTCAGCTCTCCGCTCTTAACTTCCGGAAAGCCGGCAGCGGTCACTGCATAAAGCCCGTCTATGTTTACAATTGCCTTATCTTCGTAGGGCAATGCCTCTTTAAATTCAAGATACCTTTTAACAAGCGGGTCTGATGCATCATAGGAGAACTCCTTGACAAGAGGGGCATCGTAACCACCGGAGAAGTCGTTCCAGCTGGTTAGCGAAGACCGGTAAGCTTTGTTGAACTCTTCAATTGTAGGAGTCTCCAACCGGATGGAGTCGCGGAACTTGCGGAAGTTCTTTGGCATAACCCTGCGTTCCGGGTACATTTCCTGCACATAGTAGAAATGTGCAGGAAATTTATTAATGTTCGATCTGATGAACTTGCTGTAGCCTGCCGCAAGCTTAAGGTCTGCCTTGCTTGGAAGCTCTGCAGAGTCATAGCGCAGAAGGTTTTTCCCGTATGCAGCAGATTCAATTGTGAGCAATTTATACCTTGCTTCCTGGAAGCGGGCAAACTGCACCTGATCGCTATACGCAAACTGCGGGAAGGGGTCCATGCGGTCTATATCTGTATTGCCCTTGATACTGCCTGAGAGCATTATCATGAACGGATAGACCATGGTTATACTACCCAGTATCAACAGGGCGTATATGAATATTATAACCGCTCTAAGCTTTGGAGTCTTTCGACCTATAACAGGGATAATTGGCATATCTGTTTACCTCTTCC
>CALNCU010000093.1 GCA_937875395.1 uncultured Armatimonadota bacterium
GCGCAGAGGAAGAGCTCTCATTTAAGATAAAGAAGATTGAGCAGACGCTGGAAGAGTTTAACATAGAGGCAGATGTAGTAGAGGTGGCTCATGGGCCCACCGTTACGCGTTACGAGATACAGCTTGCTCCGGGGATTAAAGTAAACAAGATAGTAAGCCTTGCAGATAACCTGGCAATGGCGCTTGCGGCAATAGATGTGCGGGTGGAGGCTCCCATCCCCGGCAAATCCGCCATAGGCGTTGAGGTGCCCAACAACAATCCAGCAGTAGTAACGCTTAGAGAAGTAATAGATACAAACCAGTTCTGGAACGCCAAAAGCAAGCTTACCTTCGCCCTTGGAAAAGATGTTGCGGGCGAGCCTAAATATGCAGACCTTACCAAGATGCCGCACATGCTTGTGGCCGGGTCAACAAACTCCGGCAAGAGCGTGGGGCTGAACTCGCTTATATGCAGCATCCTGTACCGGGCAACACCAAGCGAAGTCAAGTTTGTGCTTATAGACCCAAAGAGGGTGGAACTTGCCATGTTTGAAGGAATTCCGCACCTCTGCACGCCTGTTGTAAAGGATACCCGGCAGGCCGCCGGGATTCTGCGTTCCGTCTTAAAAGAGATGGAGCACAGGTACGATGAATTTGTAAAGATGAGCGTCCGTAACTTTGAGGGCTACAACCAGAAGGTAAAACCGGAAGACAAAATGCCCTACATAGTGGTGGTAATAGATGAGCTTGCCGATCTTATGATGCAGGCCGGGCCGGAAGTGGAGTTCTCCATCTGCCGCCTTGCACAGCTTGCGCGGGCCACGGGCATCCACCTGGTAATAGCCACGCAGCGCCCATCGGTAGACGTTGTTACCGGTACAATAAAAGCGAACATATCATCCAGAATAGCCTTTGCCGTGGGGTCGCAGATAGACAGCCGCACTATTCTGGATATGGCCGGCGCAGAGAGGCTTATAGGACGGGGCGATATGCTCTTCAAACCCATAGACGCAAGCAAGCCCCTCCGCGTACAGGGCTGTTTTATCACAGATAAAGAGACGGAAGATTTGGTGTCATACCTTAAATCCCAGGATTCGCCGGATTACACAATGGAACCGGCGCAGATAGGGGAAGCCGGAAGCGGCGGCGGGGGCGCAGATGACGCCTCTTCGGACGAGATGTACGAACCGGCAGTCCGGCTTGTGGTAACAAGCGGCTACGCATCAACCTCTATGCTGCAGCGGCGGTTCAAAATAGGCTATACCAGGGCTGCCCGCATTGTAGATGTTATGGAGGAGCAGGGAATTGTAGGCCCGCTTGATGGCGCCAAGCCCCGCGAAGTGCTTATAGGCAAAGGGGATATAGACCGGATCTTTGGCAAGCAGCTCTTTGGCGACGATCATGAAGAATCATTTGAAGAGGAAGACGAAGAGTAAAGGTAATTTATGGCAAAAGTTGGGCTTATCAGCCTTGGCTGCCCCAAAAACGTGGTTGATGCCGAAGAGATACTAGGAGAACTTAAAAGACAAGGCCACCAGTTTGAGACAGACCCCGCATGCGCAGAGGTGCTTATAGTAAACACATGCGGTTTTATAAAGAGCGCCAAGGAAGAATCTATAGATGCCGTGCTTGACGCCGTTCGTTACAAGACGAACGGCGCCTGCCGTTCTGTTATAGTAACCGGATGCCTTGCCCAGCGGTACGGAGAAGAGCTGGCCGGGGAAATCCCAGAGGCGGATGCCGTGCTGGGCCTGGGC
>CALNCU010000094.1 GCA_937875395.1 uncultured Armatimonadota bacterium
ATATGTAAGCATACATAAGCAGGGTGGGGGCTGTTCAATGCAAAGATACATCATCTGCCTTAAAAGTCTGGTGCTGCTGCTTGCATATTCGGCGCTGCATGCCGCCGTGCCGGGGCCGGTTAGTGAAGGCGCCCGCACGGTGGAAATGTACGATAAATACGAGCTTAAATTCAACCTTGATTCAGACTCCAAAATCAACCCCTTCAGAACAGACCCGCTGCCCATGTTGCTTACAAAGCCCGGCGGCGCAAAGTGGAGCACCCCCGGCGGCGCCGATGTATGGGCGCAGATTACCACCCCCGGCGGCAGGAGTGTAAAGGTATACGGATTCTGGGATACGGATTACCTATACCTGGGGAGGTCTGCAAAGTACGGCGGCGTGCAGCACAGTAGATTCATCCCCGTCTCCGCCCCGCATTGGAAGGTGCGCTACGCCCCGCAAGAGTTGGGCCGGCACAGGGTAGTTATCTACGCCAGGGATGCAGGCGGGACATCATCATCGCAGGAGTTTGCATTCACCTGTGTGCCGGGGGCCGGTGAAGGTTTTGTTAAGCTCTCGGCCGATAGAACAAGGCTTGTTTACTCCAGCGGCAAACCGTACATTGCGTTTATGGGGAAGGCGCTGGAGAGAGAGGACTTTGCCGCAAGCGGCATAAACACCGTTCGCACCTGGATCACCAATTCAAGGAATACGGAAGCCTTCAGGGAGGTTGAGCCGGAGCATTGGATTTTGGACGGCGCCGCCCTTGACACGCAGGTAGCAAGGAGCGGGGAGCGTTCCGTGCGCAAAACCGGCAGAGGAGGCTTTCTTACCATGGAGAAGGTGCCCGTAAGGAGCGGTTCTTACTACAAAGCCTCCGCCTGGATAAAAACCGATGCCTGTTTTACCGGCAGCGCCGCCGTGCAGGTAAAGGTGTGGTACAGTGACGGCCGCAGTGAAACCCTTACCGGAAGCCCCGTAGGCCCGGGTTCCTGCTGGGTTCAATCCGTGCTAAACTTCTCTACGGCGGATGCGCCCGGCGGAGCGGCGGAACTTATAGATTTCAAAATTTCCATCCTTTCCGGCGAAGGCACGGTGTGGGTGGATGATGCCGCGCTCTTTGAATGCAACGCAGATTACAGCACCAAAGTGAACGCAAACTACCTGTGGCAGCCGGATTTTGAAGAATGGAACCCTTCAAAGCTTAGGCTTTCGGCCATGTGGCGTCTTGAAGAGCGTTTAACAGAATACCGGAAGATGGGCATAACCCAGCAACTCTGCATATTTGACTACAAGCTATGGGATCCAAACCCCAAGGGCTGGTACAGCCGGTTTTTTGGGGATACCTGGTGGCAGGCCGGTTCCAAATCCGGCGCGCAGCAGAACATGGCGCTC
>CALNCU010000095.1 GCA_937875395.1 uncultured Armatimonadota bacterium
TACCCAGATGATTTCAAAGGGTCTTGATTTTCCTAATGTAACTTTAGTTGGAATAATAGCCGCAGATACCAGCTTGAACCTTCCTGATTATAGATCCAGCCAGAGAACTATTCAGCTTCTGACACAGCTCCGTTCCATGTTGTTATCTTCTATGAATGTTTCCGCGCTTACCCGCGATGGATTGCTGACAAAGCTCTCATCCGCGGGTTATGTTGTAGACAAGTTCCGGCACATCTCATCAGACACAAAAGATAACTTCATCTGGTTTTCTGATAACTTCCAAGATACAAATACTGTAGATACTGTAAACTCAACCGCTGCGGTATCAAACGGATACGCCACGCTTGGGGTAACTAAGCGAGAATCGGTCAATAGCGCTATATCAAAGGTGACTATCGACACAAGTTCTGTTGGGCTGCCGGGGAATTCGCTGGAGATTAAGGAGCCTGGGTTTGATCTGTCGGCGGGTGGCGGCAGAGAGCCAAGCCCCGTGTTCTATGGTGGGCCAAAATCGGGGGAAGTTTCATATTCAAATGTATTGGATGCGTTTGATAGTAATCCATCAACCTGGTTTGAGTGGGAAAAGTACTATGTAAACCCCGCGCAACGGATGCAGTTGATAGGAACAGCATGGGTATCTAACTCTGCTGGAAGCTTGCAAAACATATTTGATGTAACAAGGGGTTATGGCTGGAAAGCAAACAGGCAACTACCGGATGCGGAGCTTGAGACTGATATACCGATAGTAGAGAGCGCGGAGAAGAGGGCTCCAGTATCCCTTAGCATCAACATAGTGTTAAGCAGCCCTCAACTTATATCATCAATCTCTATATTGCCAATGGTCCGGGATGGAAGCGGGGTGTATCCGACGGTAGAGAGTATAGAAGTTTGGCGGAAAGGATCAAGCACCCCATACACAATAGAGGCGGCGCAGGCAAGAACGCTTACTGACGAACTGGCGATTATTAATAAATCCGCTACAGGAGGCGGCATTGCATTTGATTTTCCTGCCGTTAACGCAACGCAGCTTAGAATAAACCTGGTAGCCGGCAAATCATATAGCGTGCAGATAGGGCACCCGTACACAGTTTTATTTGAAGAGATAACGCATACTACCTCTTTGCTGATATCATCATCCGAAAGTCCATATTTAGAGCAATAATCATTTTCAAATGAAGAGTTCATTGAGTTCCTCCTTAATATGTCAGATGTAGATTTCTGTACTTTCTGCCTGATTTGTATCTACAGCTGCAGCAGTAGGTTTAAAGATTACTCCAAAACTCTCGGAAAAAAACAGCTACAATTTTTTTCATTTGGGCGTATGTAGTAACAAATACCCTATTTTATTATACATAGTGCTTGTCGTGTATGTCAAGCAAAGCAATTTGTATGAGAGCTTTTAGACAGAGGGTTAAAATCTAAATCCCAAGGAGGCTAATTGAATGAAACAAAGCATACTGACACTGCCGGAAAAGGAGGACAAATATCTAAAGCTATTCTAGAATCGGTCCAGGTGCGATACACCTTCCCTGTATCAGGGAGGGTAGTTGGCTGATGTATGGATAAATCCAATCGCACGTAAAGCTATATTAGACAAATACAATCTTAATAAGAAAGAGGACTTAAGACTTATGAGTTATATGCTCTTTGAAGGTGCGCCGGATGAGTTCGATAAAGAGATTATTGTACTCTGGCGGGGCGTACTGCGGAAAATATACGGGCGCAAGGCCACTATAAAGACCACGCTGCAAGAGTTCCGAGAGAGAACCGGCCTGGACTTCGATGTGTATAAGCACAACAGGCACAAGCACCGGGCAACCACAGTCAGGATACATCTTGATGAAGAGATAGAGGCAATTATCTTCGACGCATGTTTAGACTATGGGGATAAGAGCGGCAAAGTAGGCTTTGTGACCGGAGACCCATATACCAAATACCGTGAGAGAAAGGAACAGAAGAAGAGAGAGCAGGAGCTAGCATATAGCGAGCCACCGATGGATCATCCTGGTAGAGACCTGATACTCTATCTGCACTCAAGAGACTCGCGCCGGATACTGCAGAGACTATTGCGGAAGAACAAGCCAAATGTAAAGGCAGCCCTATTAAATATGGCGGAAGGTAACAGGCGCTACATGGCAGCAACACGATGGGCTGTGAGCCAGAGAGGATTGATCAAATACAAGGGCGTCGCTAATACCAGCAGAATATACGGTGACGGCGCAAACATATTCCAGTTGCCTAAAGCAGTACGAGAGGCAGCACTGGTGGGAACATATAGCCTGGATATGAAGAGCGCGCAACTAGTCATAGTCTCAAGACTCTGGCAACCGCCATTGCTGATGGAAGAGATCAACAAGGGTACCGATATGTGGCGCAAACTCGTGGAAGACTGCTTCGGCGAAGTAGCCGAAGAGGACTTCGACCGGTACAAAGGATACATCAAA
>CALNCU010000096.1 GCA_937875395.1 uncultured Armatimonadota bacterium
CGGGCCGCCCAGTATGGTGAGTACCATTCTGTTGTGGTCTGCATCTGCTGAATAGTCTGCCACAACGGCTTCGGGCACGCTTTGAGCGGCATCAACAATAGATTTTACAATCTTGCTGTTGCGCCCTTCGCTAAAGTTTATTGCACATTGTATTACCGGTTTCATTATTTGCCTCAAAAAGAAGCGGCCACTCCGGTTGGGAGTGGCCGTGGTATCTGCTTATGTAATACTCTTTTACGCCAGGCCGGGTTCCAGTTTACTGCTGCCCGGCGCTTCCGGATGCGATGCATCAACTACGGTGGTATCTCCGCTGTCCGGTTTTTCCGGCGCCTCCGGTTTGCTTCCGCGTATCAGCGCTGCAAACTCATCA
Organism: uncultured Armatimonadota bacterium; assembly: GCA_937875395.1. Taxonomy (GTDB): domain Bacteria; phylum Armatimonadota; class UBA5829; order DTJY01; family DTJY01; genus CALNCU01. The sequence continues at coordinate 371 of CALNCU010000096.1, forward strand.
CGATCCAGAGTTTCGCGCTCAAGCAGCTCGTCCGCCACTCTGGTCATGAGCTCTCTGTTATCCGTGAGCAGTTGTTCTGCACGCGCATAAGAGTCGTCTATTATTTTCTTGACTTCGCGGTCAATGGATTCGGCTACTTCTTCGCTGTAGTTGCGGTCTTCCATTATGTCTCGGCCAAGGAACGGGTTGCCGTGCCGCTTGCCCAGAGTTACGTTGCCCAGCTCATCGCTCATGCCAAACTCGCAGACCATGCTGCGGGCAATCTCTGTTGCGCGATCCAGATCGCTATTGGCACCCGTGGTTACTTCTCCAAAGACTATGCGTTCTGCTGCGCGTCCGCCCAGGAGCCCTGCAATATCATCCAGAAGCTCGCTCTTGGTGGTTAGGTACTTATCTGACAGCGGAAGCTGCATTGTGTACCCAAGCGCCATTCCGCGGGGCAGGATAGATATTTTGTGCACGGGGTCTGCCAGCGGCAGAAGCTCCGTTACAATTGCATGCCCCACCTCATGATAGGCCACCATCTTCTTTTCATCTTCACTTATAAGGCGGCTCTTTCGCTCCGGCCCGGCTATGACGCGGTCTATGGAGTTGTCAAAGTCCGCCATGGCGATCTTTGTTTTTTCCATGCGCGCTGCCATAAGCGCAGCCTCATTTACAAGGTTTGCCAGGTCTGCCCCGGAGAAACCGGGGGTGCGCCTTGCAAGGTTTTCTACATTAACATCGTTATCCAGCGGCTTGCCGCGGAGGTGCACTTTGAGAATGGCCTCTCTGCCCTTTGCATCCGGGTTGTCCACTGTTACGCGGCGGTCGAACCGTCCGGGGCGAAGGAGCGCCGGGTCAAGTACATCCGGGCGGTTGGTGGCTGCTATAAGGATTACGCCCAGGTTGGGATCAAACCCGTCCATCTCTACCAGGAGCTGGTTCAGCGTCTGTTCCCGTTCATCATGTCCGCCGCCCAGACCAGCGCCTCTCTGGCGTCCCACTGCATCTATCTCATCTATAAAGATGAGGCTGGGGCGGTTTGCCTTTGCGGTTTCAAAGAGGTCTCGCACGCGGGATGCGCCCACTCCTACAAACATCTCCACAAAGTCAGACCCGCTTATATGGAAGAACGGAACTCCCGCCTCTCCTGCAATGGCTCTTGCAAGAAGGGTCTTTCCGCTCCCCGGAGGGCCCAGAAGGAGTACGCCTTTGGGTATTTTGGCGCCCAGCGCCTGGAACTTTTTAGGATTTCTTAGAAACTCTACTACTTCCAGTAGTTCTTGTTTGGCCTCATCAACGCCGGCTACGTCTTCAAACGTTACCTTGGGCACGTTTTCTGACACGCGCTTTGCCTTGCTGCGCCCAAACGACATGGCCTGGTTGCCGGATGCCTGCGCCTGCCGCATGAGCAGCATGTAGAACAGGAACAAAAACGCTATCATTGGAAGGAATGTGAAGAGCAGGCTCTGCATTCCTTCTGAAATCCATGGTTTTCCGCCCTCTACTTCTGCTTTATGTGCAACAAGCGCCTCTATAAGCCTGGACTGCTCCTCGCTGGAGTTGTTGGGCACGGAGACGTTTATCTGCTTGCCGGTTGTAAGTGTGGCAACCACATGATCTTTAAAGATAACCGCCTTGTCTACGCGGTTTGCGTTTATCTCTGCCCACAGCTGGCTGTATGACTTATTTTCAGTAACCATCCTGTTGGGCTGAACAGCCTGCATGGTAACATAGATGGCCAGGAATAAAACAGTCACAACCAGGAGGTTCTTAAAGAATTTTGACAACAATTTTCCTCCTACATTCACCTTTTCAGAAGGTGCTGTATTATAACATACTAAATCTGGTGTAGCAACCGGGACCGGTTACTAGCCGAAGCCGGATATGTGCCTTTGTGGCGGCAGAAATTTTGGCCGCCTCAGAGGTGGCGAGTCCCGGTATCCACAGTATATTCCGGTTATCCGTAATTATTGGTATGCGGCTTCTGGCTGCCCGCGGGATTTTTTTGTCTACAAAAATATCTTGAATCTTTTTTGAGCCGGCCATGCCAAGCGGCCTTATCCGGTCGCCGGCTGCCAAAGATTTTTTGTGTATCCAGCACCGCCTCCAGGCCTCCTCTTTTGAGGATGAACTCTCCCGGCCCGCCGGCGGTCTCTGCAACTATTACTGCATCCGCCTCTGGTATATTGGTGCTTCCCGGAACGGAGAGCGTGTAATTATACTCGGCGTGTGCGCGCTCTTTGAGCTTGGTATATACGGCAAGAAGTCTGCCGGCTCTTTCTGCATGCACCCCCGGCATATCCAGGCGGAAGTCTCCGCCGCATCCCAGAAGCCTTAGAACCTCTGTTATGTGGATGAAACCTATATCCGTGAGTTCTCCCCGCACCTGCCGGATTGCCTCCCTTACCGCGCGGCGCGCAATTGCGGGGGGGAGGGCGCCAAGTTTATCTGCTTCCAGTGTTAAACCGTCTGTTTTGCGTTCTACTGTAATTTTTTTAAGGGAATTCTCCGCCTCTGTATTTAAATACGCAGAATCCTCCCTTGCCAGTTCCGCAAGCCGGATAAATGCAGCATCAATATCCGGGTTGAAATCTTTGCGGAGGAGTGGGAGGAGTTCCAGCCGCACCCGGTTCCGCCTGTATTCAGGGATAAGGTTTGTTGAATCTATCCGCGGGGAGAGGTGATGCTCGCTTACGTAATGCTCTACGTCGGTTCGCCGGGCCTGGATGAGCGGGCGGATTATCCTCTCCCGCACGGGCGGGATTCCGGAGAGGCCGTCTATCCCTGTTCCGCGGGTAAGGTTAAGGAGCACCGTCTCTGCTACGTCATCCGCCGTGTGCGCAAGAGCAATTTTATTTGCATGGATTCTATCTGCTGTTCTATCCAGAAACTCGTGCCGCACAATTCGGGCGGCCTCTTCTGCAGAGAGGCGGAGCGTGCGCCGGATTTGCGGCACATCTATCTTTTCTATGGTTGCGGAGATGTGCATTCTATCTGCAAGAATTTGAACGTATTCCGCATCCCGGTCTGATTCTTCTCCCCTGAAGGAGTGGTTCAGGTGAGCTATGCGGAGCGTGATGTCCAGCTCATCCCGGCACTGCCATAGGGCGTGCAGGAGCGCAACGGAATCCGGGCCTCCTGAGACGCCTGCCAGCACCGTGTCTTTGGGTTGGAGCATGTTGAACCGGCGGATTGCCGCCTTCATTTTAGTTATAAGGTTGATGTCTTTGCTCATGCCTAACCATTGGGCAAAATTGTAGTGCGCCCGGTTTGTTGTATACCCGTTATTTGCAATACGGGCGATTTATTTGAAGAGGAGGTCTATAAGCCGGAAGCCTTCTTCTATGCAAAGCCCGGTCTCCGGTACAGCCCGCTCATCAAAGGGCAGGGCGCTCTTTGATGATTCAAATGATGAGTAGATGGTAAACGGAATGGGTTCCGATGCGTGCGTGCGGATGGCTATGGGCGTGGCATGGTCCGGCGTAACCAGAATGCGGAACCGTTCCACCCCGCGAAGCCCTTCCATAAGGACGCCCAGCGTGCGCCTGTCCACGTTTTCTATGGCCTGTATCTTGGCGTCTATATCTCCGTTGTGGCCGGCTTCGTCCGGGGCCTCAACATGTACAACTGCAAAATCGCGGGTTTTAAGGGCTTCCAGCGCGTACTTAGCCTTTCCCTCAAAATTGGTGTCAAGGTAACCAGTGACTCCCGGCACGGCTGGGGCCGTAAGCCCCGCTGCAATCCCCAGGCCTTTTACCAGGTCTACGGCGGCAATAACTGCGCCGGTATGCCCGGTCTTTGCTGTAAAATTGGGCAGGCACAACGAAAACCCCTGGCCCCAGAGCCAGATCATGTTTGCGGGGAGCTTGCCCTCATCCCTTCTCCGCCGGTTGATGGGGTGGCTGTCCAGAATCTCCAGGGAATCAAAGATAAGGCTTTTCAGCTTTGCATCCCCGTCTCCTTCCGGGAGATTTGGGCTTAGGGGCTTGCCGGTGAAGTTGTGCGGCGGAACCGTTTTAACATTTGGCGAGCCACCGCTCCATACCATTATGTGGCGGTAGCTTATGCCGGGGTAAAACCTTATCTGCTGCGTGCCCAGCTTCTGGTTTACGCAGGTTATAAGCTCACGGGCCTCTTCTGTAGAGACGTGCCCGCCGCTGTAATCCAGCATGGTTTCGCCGTCTGTTGAGACAAGGTTGCACCGGAAGGCTACATCATGCTTACCAAGCGGGATGCGCATGCTTGCGGCTTCTATGGGCGCGCGGCCGGTATAATACTCTTGCGGGTTGTAGCCAAGGAGTGACATGGCGGCTACATCGCTTCCGGGGTCCATGCCCTCCGGGATGGTATTAACTGCGCCCACCCGGCCGTTTGCTGCCAGAAAATCCATGTTAGGCTTTTTTGCCACCTGCATGGGGGTCTTTCCGTCCAGCTCCGGGAGGGGCCTGTCCGCCATTCCATCCGATATGAGCATTATGTATTTTATGCCGTTCTCTGCCATGTGCTCTCCAATGCTGTTAAAGCGGGCGGCCTACTATGCGGCGGTAGGCTTCGCGGTACTTCTGACTGGTGCGCTCCACCACATCTGCCGGAAGGGTAGGGGCGGGCGGCTGCTTGTTGAACCCTATGGACAGGAGCCAGTCGCGCACATACTGTTTATCAAAGCTGGGCTGCGCACCGCCGGGATTGTAGGTTTCCACATCCCAGAAGCGGGATGAATCCGGGGTGAGCACCTCGTCTATAACTATTATCCTGTTATCAAATACGCCGAACTCAAACTTTGTATCTGCTATTATTACACCGCGGGATGTGGCGTATTCCGATGCCTTTGTGTACAGCGCCAGGGTTTTTTCTCTAAGCTGGTGTGCCGCCTGCTCGCCTATGATATCTATCATCTCTGCAAGACCTATATTCTGGTCGTGCCCTCCTATCTCTGCTTTTGTGGAAGGCGTGAAGATGGGTTCCGGCAGTTTATCGGATTCTTTAAGGCCGGAGGGGAGCTTTATGCCGTTTAAACATACGGCGCCTCCCTTTACCGGTGCCGACTGGTAATCCTTCCAGAGCGAGCCGGATATGTAGCCGCGGACTATGCATTCTATGGGGAAGCATTTTGCCCGCCTGACTATCATGGTGCGGCCGTCCAGATTATTGGTGTAACTCTCTGCATCCGGCACGCCAAGGGATTTAAGGCGGGATATAATCCCTTGCGTGTCTGCCGTTATAAGGTGGTTTTCTACCAGGTCTTTGGTGAGATTAAACCAGAAGAGGGAGAGCTGCGTAAGCACGCGGCCCTTATCCGGTATGCCGTTTGGCATAATGACATCAAAGGCTGAGAGCCTGTCCGTAACTACAATCATAAGCTCGCTGCCCAGATCGTAGACATCGCGGACCTTGCCCGTGGCTGATTTTTTAAGCCCCTTTATATCTGTGGATGTGACTACCATTGAATCCTCTCAGTTTAGTACCCAAGCACCTTCATAAGCGCGTCCATGTTTGCCGGGACGGTTATGGGCTTGCTTGCCATCTTGATTGCCATATCCGGGTCTTTAAGCCCGTGGCCCGTGAGTACGCAGACTACGGTTGCTGGCTCTTTGAAGAACCCAGCCGACGCCAGCTTTCTTACCCCTGCCACGGGCGCCGCAGATGCCGGTTCGCAGAATACGCCTTCCATGCTGGCTAGCATTTTGTATGCTTCCAGTATCTCTTCATCTGTTACCATGTCTATAAGCCCGCCGGATTCATCTCTGGCTGCCTCTGCAGATTTCCAGCTTGCCGGGTTGCCTATGCGTATGGCGGTGGCTATGGTTTCCGGCTGAGCTATGGGGTGCCCGTGGACTATGGGCGCAGACCCCGCCGCCTGGAAACCTATCATTTTTGGCAGGCGTTTTATCTTGCCGTGCGCAAAGTATTCTTTGTAGCCCTTCCAGTAGGCCGTGATGTTTCCGGCGTTGCCCACGGGGATGGCGTGGAAATCCGGGGCCGTTCCCAGTGCGTCGCAAATTTCAAATGCGCCGGATTTTTGGCCTTCTATGCGGTAAGGGTTCAGGGAGTTTACTAGCGTGACGGGGTAGTTATCTGTTACCTTCCGCACCATGGTGAGCGCCTCGTCAAAGTTCCCCTCAATCTGAATTACCTTTGCGCCGTGAATCATAGATTGGGAGAGCTTGCCCAGCGCAATGTTTCCCTTGGGGATGAGCACTATGCAGTCTATGCCCGCACGGGCGGAATACGCCGCCGCGCTTGCGGAGGTGTTTCCGGTGGATGCGCACATAACTGCCTTTGAACCCTCTTCCACGGCTTTGGATATGGCCATGGTCATGCCGCGGTCCTTAAAGGAACCGGTGGGGTTAAGCCCTTCATATTTAAGATAGATGGTAAGGTTGGGGGATATGGCCCCTGCCAGCCTGTCCGCACGGATTAGAGGGGTGCTCCCTTCCATAAGGCTGATAATGGGAGTCTTTTCCGTAACCGGCATAAACTCTCTGTATCGTTCTATAAGACCTATTCTTGTGTGAGAGACCATTGGCATGTTCTCCGGTAAAACCATTCTGTGCCCCCTGATTTAACAAAAGAGCGGGGGTTCCCGCCCTTTAATGTGTGTTTATTCTTCTACTCTTATCCAGTTATTTACTTTTGATACTACCGGAAGCCCCTCTACAAGGGATATGGCATTCCGGAAGTTCTTTTCTTTGATCTTGTGGGTTACAATTACTATCTCCGCCCGGCCTTTGCAATGGTCTTTCTGAACCATGGTTGCTATGCTTACGTTGTGCTCCCCAAAGATACTGGCAATGTTTGCCAGAACCTTGGGCTTATCATCTACAAGCATGCGGATGTAGTAGCTGGTCTCCACTTCTTCCATGTCCTGTATGCGCCTGTTCTCAAAGCAGGTGCACGGCAGCCTTCCGGTGGCGTCAAGGTTTATGTTGCGGGCTATGTCTATTACATCCCCCGCAACGGCGCTTCCGGTGGGGAGGGAACCCGCCCCGCGGCCGTAGAACATAAGATCGCCCACAAAGTCTCCCCTTACAAAGATGCCGTTGTATACATCGTTTACATTTGCAAGCGGGTGGGCGATGGGGATAAGGGTGGGGTGCACCCTTGCCTGAATCTCTTGCCCGTCTCTTTTTGCAATTGCCAGAAGCTTTAGTGCATAGCCCATCTCGCGGGCGTAGGCAATATCATTGCCGGAGATTTTGGTTATCCCCTCGCAGTAGATATTGTTTACGTCTATGCGGTTTGTGAAGGCTATGGCGGCTAGAATGGCAAGCTTGTATCTGGCATCAAAACCTTCTACATCCGCCGTGGGGTCGGCCTCTGCATAACCGGCCTTCTGTGCCTCTTTTAATACATCGGCAAAGTCGCTCCCCTGGTTTGCCATCTTGGTTAGAATGTAGTTTGTGGTGCCGTTTACTATGCCTATTACTTCCTGAATTTTGTTTGCGGCAAGGCATTCCTTGAGCGGGCCGATGACGGGTATGCCGCCGCCCACGCTTGCCTCAAAGTAGAAATCCAGCCCCTGCTTATCCGCAAGGGAGAGGATATCTGTGCCTTCTTTGGCAATTAGTTCCTTGTTGGCGGTGACTACGTGCTTGCCGTTTTTAAGTGCCCGCAGGATGAAGTCTTTTGCCGGATGCAGGCCGCCTATAAGTTCTACTACAATATCTATGTCCGGGTTATCCAGCACCTCGTTTGCATTCTTTGTGAGGATGCTTTTGTCAAACTTTACCGGGCGTTCGCTTGTTGTATCCAGGTCTACTATGCGTACAACTTCCAGCCGGGAACCTATCTTCCGTTCTATTTCGGCCTTATTCTCAAGGAGCACGCGAAGGGTTCCCACCCCCACGGTTCCAAGGCCTATCATTCCTACATTAATCTGAGGTTTCAATACTACCTCCGTATCCTTCTAGACAGACCCGTTTTTGGGGCCTGCAATTTATTTGCCCGATGTATCTATTACCACCAGCACAGCGCCCTGCTGCACCAGCTTGCCGTTTTCTGCAGGTATGGATACTACCTTGCCGGTAACTTCCGACGGTATTTCGCTGAATACTTTCATGGCTTCAATAATGCCTACTGTCTGACCTTCTTCAATCTCATCTCCCTCTTCAACAAACGGGGGAGAATCCGGCGATGGATAACGGTAGAATACGCCGATCATTGGAGATTTTATCTGAACAAGGTTCTGGTTTACAGTCTCCGGCTCTGCAGGCATTGCATATTCCGACGGTTCCAGCGGCTCTTCATAGTAAGGCTGGGCCGCTGCTGCGGGTGCTGCCTCTTCGCCCGCTATCTCAGCTTTTACGGTTACGCTTGTGCTGCCTTCTTCAACGGTGATTTCCGTGAGGTGGTTTTGCTCTACAAGCGCCACCAGCTTTTTGATTTTATCTATATCAACGGTCATATTATTCTCTTATGCCTTTCTTACGCATTTTTTGGCATATTACATTCGTAAAGTATAGCATCCGTGAACTCGGGATGTCAATTCTACCGGCGGTTGGCCGGTTGCTTCCGGGACGCCGGCCGGCGGAGAGTGCTAGTTGTATTTTTAAATCAGCAATCCTCTTGTTTCAAACCATCTTTTAAGGGATTCGCTCCAGGAGGAGAGCGCCGGGTAGCCGGGTGCAAGTCCTACGCCGTGCGGCCCTGGTTCGTAGATGTGTATCTCTGCCGGAACCCCTGCCTTGCGGAGCGCCAGGTAGAAGAGCACGCTGTTTTCCGGCATGACCAGCGTATCTTCATTTGTGTGAAAGAGGAATGTTGGCGGCGTATTTGCGGTTACGTGCAGCTCGTTTGAGAGGTGTTCCAGAAGCTCTGCAGAGGGGTTCTCTCCAAGGAGGTTGATGAATGAGCCGCTGTGGCGGTACTCCTCCTTTGAAGAGAGCACCGGGTAAGAGAGTATGGCAAAATCCGGGCGGGAGCTTTTACGCTCCACAGGATCGGCCGAGGATGGGTTTCCATTGTTAAAATGAGTGGCGGCGGTGGATGCAAGGTGCCCTCCGGCAGAGAATCCCCATACGCCTATCTTGGATGGGTCTATATTCCAATTTGATGCGCCCGCTCTCACAAATTGTACTGCGCGAAGCACATCCTGCATCTGGCAGGGATGGTGGTATTTTGGGCCCAGCC
>CALNCU010000097.1 GCA_937875395.1 uncultured Armatimonadota bacterium
ATGTAGATAATTGAGCACCCTGCCATGATTTGGTCATGGCTTCGCCCGCCGCAGACTGGGGGGAATAGATTATCAGGCGGATTGGTTTTCGGGTAGTGCCTCCGGGAGCCTAACCCGCCCACCCGCCAATGCTCCTCTCCGGCACTACCCAGGCCTCATCTCTCTGTTGCTGACAGGCCTGGGAGGAGAATACTCTGTGCGATGCATTGGTCGCAGAGACGGAAGCGCCGCTGCCGAAGCGAGGGGCATCAACCCCCAGGGGCGTGTTTTATGGCATAAAAAAAGCCCGGAGACCGGCATGCGCCGGAACTCTGAGCTTCTTTGTGATTGGTGGGCGAAGAGGGGCTCGAACCCCCGACATCATCCTTGTAAGGGATGCGCTCTCCCAGCTGAGCTATTCGCCCGCACACCTGAAGTAATACCGCAACTGTATGCCACGATTTTACTAACAGAGTATACCACTACTGTACCCGGGTGTCAAGATTTTTAACTGACAGAGAGTGATTAATCAAGAAAATCCCCGGATTGGGCGGGCGCTAGAACCGTATCCGCCCCTCCATGCCCATGGTGCTGCGGTAGTCCTGCTCTGTTGTAATATACAGCTGCAGGCTCTCGCTTAGCTTCTGGGTGAGCTTAAGTTCGTACAGGCTCTCTTCGTACTCCGGGCGGGGGCCAAGGTACTGGGAGTAGCTTAAGTAACCGTTGTCCCATATTGGGTTGCCAAGAGTCATCTGCACTGTCCCGGTATATGGAACATTCAGCCCTATCTGATCTATCCCAAACATTGTCTGGAACGCCTGCTCAATTGGATAAAACACGCCGGGCGCCATAGCCGCAGATACTATGCCACCAATCTCTTGGGATACATCCTTTTCATGGCTTCTTGAGAAGAGCCATTCCAGCTGCCCCTGTCCCGTTAAAAGAGAGACTATACGCTCGCTGGAGAGCCCAAGCGGCGAAGATGTAAACGTAGATGCAAGATTATTCATGGGGCCTTTTGATTCCATGGTGATGGCGTATCTCTTTCTTTGCCCAAAAGAATTAACATCCACTATATTGCCCTGCGCCGTAAAATCCAGAAGTACCGCGGAGCGCTGCACAGAGGAGAGATGCACATCCATGCTGCTCCCCGGCATAAGCCGCAACTGCGACATGGGGAAGAAGATGGAGCCGTCGCTTATATCTATATCTCCATCCACCACCGGAGCCGCCAGAGTCCCTGCTATGGATAGTTTGCCATAAAGCGGGGCCCTTACCTGGCCGGAAGCAAGCAGCATCTCCTTTCCCAGCAAAACGTTAACATTAAAGCCCGGGTTTACAGCGGCGCGCACCGGCTCTAGCTTGCCCGGACGTCCCAGGCTTATATATCCGGAAGGTATGTTTATGTCCCCGGATACCATGGGGTTTTTAATCTGTCCGATAATTTTAAGATTGGCATTAATGCGAGCTTTTGCATCTTCATCATAAGAGCCGCTCAGGTTGCGTCCCGCCATCACCAGATTATCCGTTTTAACCTGCAGATCCAGAACGGGCTTCATCTCTGCCATGCGTACAAGGCCTTTTACGGTAAATGTGCCGCCTTCCTTGGCCCTGCCGGATAATTTTTCTACTGTAAGCGCATCTCCGGCAAGGTTGACTGCAAGTTCCACGCCTTCCAGGGGTTCTACTATCCGCGGGATTTTGATGCGGCCGTCATGCCACGCTACCGATCCTTCCAAAAGCGGCTTTCTTACCGTGCCGGAGAGCTTAACAGAGCCTTTGAAGGTGTTTTCAGATTGCACGTCAGTATCTATGGAGCTTAGGGCGCTTAGTATCTTAAGGCTGTCGCTATCCAGCCTGGATTGCAGAAGGATGGAACCGTCAAGCGGAATTGCCATCTCTTCCCAGTCTACCGGGAGGTATCCGGCGGCCTTAAAGCTGTGATCGCCAAGTACCAGCCTTAGATCGTCTACATTTATGCAGCTGAAACTCCCCTTATCCGCCTTTCCCGACGGCTGGGTGGAGAACCTGCCGCGCAGCCTGTCAAAACGCGCGCCGTGGATTACCGGGTCTACAACTTCTACAAACATATCTGCAGAGGGGGAAGAGAGGGTGCCCTTTGCAACAAGCGTAATATCCGCACGCCCGGAGATATCGCCGGGGACGCTTACCCAGCCTTTTGTTGCAGAGAGTAAAAGGTTGTGCGCATCAAGCTTTATATCAAGGGCTTTCCTGGGGCCAAGGCGCCCTTCTGCCTGAAGGTTGGCATCGCCGTCAATAGCCGTCAGGCGGGCCAGGTTTACCACCCCGTTCTGCCAGCCGCCCTTCACCTGCAACCTTTTTACTGATTTATGCCCAACAATAAGGTCGTCCACCTCTGCCTCAAGTTCAAAATCAGGTACCGGAGTCCCTCCGGAAAAATCTACGGAACCCCTGGAAGAGACGTTAACCGTCCCGCGAACAGGCCTGCGCACCCTGTCAAACATGCGCCTTGCCCTGGAATTTGCGGCAGAAGATGCCCTAAGGTACGGGCTGTAATCTAAAAGGTCAAACAACCGCCCGCCATCACCCTTCTCTACCTGCATGTTAAAGTTGAGCACTCTGGACTCTGGGTTATATGAGCAGTTATAAATTTTATAGGCGGCTCCGCCATCATAAAGGCCAGCCTCCTGAACCTGCACATCAGACCGGCTCCATACGCCTTTAAGGCTGGATTTTCTAAAAGTAACGCCGTTTAATAGAATATTATCTGATTGCGCCGTGAAGGATGCCTTTGGGTCTGCAAGCGTGCCCGTGACCCTGCCGGCGAGGGACGCATCCCCGGAGAGGAAGGCGTAGGGCCTGGCAAATTTTGAGAGCTTTGCAAGCGAAACCTGGCGGCCTCTAAACCTGATCATAAGCCCGCCGTCCTTATTAACCCTGCCCGCCGCGGTAAGGGAGGCTCCCGCTGCGCACATTTTTAACTCATCAAGCCTGACGGAACCGCCTTCATAGACCGCCCTGCCTTCCAGCCCATCTACCGAAATCTCCTTAAAGGCAGCTCCCTCCACTTCAAAAGCGGCTGAAAGATTGGCATCCTTCACTCCGCCCTTTGCAGTCATAACGGCAGAGAACCTTCCGCCGATATCAACCGGGCGGCGGAGGGCGCGGGAGAGTGCGTTAACATCCAGCAGATCAGCCTTTATGGAGAGGTCCATCCGGGGGTCTTCAGAAAGCGGGGCATCTATGCCGCCGGTGAATACCGTCTTTCCGGAATAAGCATTTACAACAACATTATCAAGGACTATCTTCTTATAATCTGCCTGTACCCTGCCCGCAATCCGTCCGGCAGAGAGGCCGAAGCACCCGGCATTATACACCTCCACCTGCCCAACGTACTCCGGCGACTGAATGCTGCCGTGCATCTCGCCGGTAAACTGCAGCTTTCCGACGGCCCCTCGCCCCGGAGCTGCCGGTATCTCCGCCAGATTAATATCCGCCCCGGAGACTTGCAGAAAAAGATCGCCTTCGCCGGTAACCCGTCCGGCAGCGGCCACAATGCCTCCGTATATGCGGGCACTTATCTCCCTCATCTCCAGAATGCCGTCCTTATAGGATATATCCACGGCGGAATCATGGAAACTGCGGCCCCTGAAACGGCCAAACGGCGCGCAGCCCTGAAAATCAATCTTAAACGTATCCGAGCTGTACTGCAGAGCAAACCTGCCCGTGCCGCCCCCGTTGATATTGTTCTCTGCTACTGCGGGGATATGCTCAAACCTTATCCCTTCGGCCCTGCCGGAGAGTTCTACAGAGACTTTTTCATTTATGTTTATCCTGCCAGCGGCGTCTACATTGCCGCCAATCGCCCTGCCGGTAACCCGGCCTATCTTAAGAACGCTGTTTTTATACACCCCATGCAGGTTGACGTTGCTGCACCTGTAACCATCTACCGTAAAGCCTGGAAGCCCGGCTTCAATCTCTATGGCAGGCGAACCCAGGCTCCCGGTAACCCAGGATTGCACAACGGACTGCTCCGGCAGATCAATACTGTTTAAACTCTCTTTTAACCCGGCAATCCGGGCCAGTTCTTTAAGATTGGCATGGTTTGAGGAGATGGAGAGCGCAAGTTTTGGTGATGAGAAGCCTTCCACCCGGCCTTTGATGTTAAACGGGGTCTGCCCAAGCCGGGCGCCTCCGGTTACGTTTACAGAATTATTATCCGCAACAAAGCTGCCGTTTATGTTATCCAGCCTTGCAGCAGAGTTTGTTAACCGGGCGCTGCCGCCCTTTATGCGCACCATGGCCTTGTAGATAATGCGGCCCTCTTTCCGGCGGGATAATACGGCATCTACGCCTGCCTTGCCGGATAGTATCAAACAGGGTTTGCCGGGGAGGTATGAGGCCCAGTAAGGAGCATCTGCATCCCGCACCTTGACGGCGGCAGTGAGGGCGCCGGTGAGGGAGTTGTAGTCGCCGCCTGCGGTGAACCATCCCAGCCGCCCGCGCTCCCCCACACCCCTTACGGCATACCGGATGGAGGGCATCTTTGATAGATTCACCTGCGCATTCACCCCGGAAAAGGTGTTGCGGTAATGCGCTGCATCCGCCGTGCGGTCTGTAACATGGATGCGGGCGGATTCTACGCATATGGCCGCGCGGAACCCGGATTTGCTGCCGGCATCCGCCTTGCGGAGAAGGTTCTCTAAATTCCACGTGCCGCGGGGGTCTCTTTCTAAATATATCTCCGGTTTTGTTATGGTTATGCGTTTTATGGATTTTGCCGGATCATCGCCCTTAAGCAGAGTTAACGGATTACATGCAATAAACGCCTTTGGCGCCTGGAGGAGGGGCTGCTTTGGATTGCCGGAGGAGGATACCAAAACGTTAGAGAGCGCAATGCCGCTGTCAAGCACCTTCACCCCGCCTATTTTAACCTTAAGGCCAAGGTTTTCTGATGCGGCAGTGCTTATTACTTCCGGCAGGCGGGCCGCTCCCTGGCGCGCAACATTTGTAAGGTACCGGAGCGCACCCACAGAGAGCGCCAGAAGAGGAACTATAATTATAAACGGTATCAGAAACCTGGCTCTGTGCATGCTTCTTCCCCGGTAAAACAGAAGATTACCCAACTCCCCGGATTGCTAGTAAACGGGGACTTCGGCGGCATGGTATGAACTGCGGACAAATGGACCGGATGCAACAAACGTAAAACCCATGCCATTGCCTATTGACTTATACTCTTCAAAGCGGCTGGGGGCGACGTATTCCGCCACGGGGAGGTTGCCTCTTCCCGGGCGAAGGTACTGGCCTATGGTAACAATATCACAGCCTGCCGCCCTTAAATCTTTAAGCACCCCTATCACTTCTTCTCTGGTTTCACCCAGCCCAACCATTAAACCAGACTTTGTATATATAGACGGAGATATCTCCTTGGCGGTTTCAATTAAACGCAGGGAACGCCCATAGTCTGCCGCAGACCTGGCTATGGGATAGAGCCTTGGCGCAGTCTCTACGTTGTGGTTAAGCACAAACGGCCGGGCCTCCAGCACAGTTTGCAGAGCCGCCCTATCTCCCTGAAAATCCGGAATGAGCACATCTACTCTGGCGTCCGGGATGGCTTTAGAGATGCGGCGGATGGTTTGGGCAAACTGTCCGGCGCCGCCATCCGGCAGATCATCGCGGGTGACGGAGGTTACCACAATATATTTAAGCCCCATGTTAAGCGATGCCTGCGCCACCTTCTCCGGCTCATCCGGGTCTACGGGGGTGGGGCCGCAGTGGCTTACCCCGCAGAACCCGCAATTCCGGGTGCAGGAATCCCCCAGTATCATAAAGGTTGCGGTCTTTTTTGAGAAGCATTCGCCTATGTTGGGGCATGATGCGCTCTGGCAGACCGTGTGAAGCCCCAGGGATTTCAAATACCCGGCAACCTCTTCATATGCGCCCTTCTTTGGGGCCTTTACCGTAAGCCATTCCGGCAGACGACGGTTCATCTACAGCGCCTCCCCTGCAATCTTAAAGAGTTCTGCGCGGTCTATGGATGCAGGTTCCATGCAAAACACATCCCCCGCCTTATCTGCAATAGACCTTTTAACATCCCCCATATCTACGGGATGCCCGGAGAGCTTTTCTACGGATGTAACGTGCCTTCCCACAAGTCCGCACGGGTGTATAAGCGCCCAGTGTTCAAAGTTGGGATGTATGTTTAAGGCGAACCCGTGCCAGCTCACCCATCTTCTTACGGCAATCCCCATAGAGCATATCTTGTCATCTCCCACCCAGACCCCGGTGAGGCCGGGCAGCCGCTCGCCGTGGATGCCCAGGCCGCAAAGAAAATCTATTACCACCTGCTCCAGGTTCCTCAAAAAAAGATGGGCATCCCTGCCATGATCTTTAAGGTTGAAGATGGGGTAGCCCACAATCTGGCCGGGGCCGTGGTAGGTTATGTTCCCTCCGCGGTTTGTATTAAAAAGCTCTATCCCCGCTGCCTTTAACCTGTCGCTTTCGGCAAGAAGGTTCTCCCGCCCGCCGGAGGTTCCTATTGTTATGACGGGGTTGTGTTCAAGAAGAAGCAAAGTATCTTCTATTTTATTTTGAAACCTAAGTTCCACCAGCTTTTTCTGGAACTCCGTGCACTCCGCATAACCAACCGTGCCTAAATCACAGTACCGTAGAACACCCATGCTCTCCTCCTGTAAAAGTATAGGCCTTGTGAGCGTTCCCAGTCAAGCGTTTGGAGGCATATGACCAATTCCGGCGATAATGATGCAATCTTTCACGGCGCTTGCATTGAATCTCCCTATGAAAAGTATTATAATGCCACCCATGCAAGCTACCCTGCCCCGGAATTTGGCATGGGCAAGACGGTGGGGGAAGAATGAATAAAGAGTTCTACAACGAGCCTACAAGGCTCACTCCGGTTTCCGGAGAAGCGGATGTAGTGGTGCTGGGCGGAGGCCCGGCCGGGATAGGCGCCGCCATAGCGGCGGCACGGCAGGGCGCGTCTGTAATTCTGGTAGAGAAGAACGGCTACATGGGCGGCGCGTGCACGGCCGGGCAGGTGGGCATCTGGCATACACTAAGCTCTCTGGACGGCAAAAAGATCATTGGCGGCATTGTGGATGATATGCTTCTTGGCATGACCCGCCGGAATGCCATCTACCAGCTCACCGACCGCGGTGATGTTGTACTAGACACAGAGGTTCTAAAGATAGTCTTGGATGATCTTGCGCTCTCTGCGGGAGTACGCCTGCTCTATCACACCTACGTAACAGGAGTCATTTCTGAAAACCCGGGGCATATCCAGGCGGTTATTGTAGAAAACAAATCCGGCAGAAGCGCCGTAAAGGGCCGTGTCTTTATTGACTGCACGGGCGACGGAGACCTTGCCTGGCATGCAGGCGCCCGGTTTGAGAAGGGCAACAATGATGGGCAGATGCAATCCCCCGGACTGTGCATGCATATAGCAAACCTGAATAACTCAAAAGAGGACGGCCCCACCATCCAAGATGCACTGGACAGCGAGCCTATGGATTACAACGGCAAACCATATCCCGCTTATTTATGGACCGTGCCGGATGTAACCATGCGAAAGACCGGGATTATGCTGGCCGCCGCCCGCATAACGGGTACAGATTGCACGGACGCAGAAAGCCTCTCCAATGCAGAAGTAGAAGGACGCCGGCAGATAGACTGGGTATTGAGAACGCTCACTAAACAGGTTCCATCCTTCAAGAATGCCGGCATATCAAGCATTGCGGCCGAAGTTGGCGTAAGAGAGACCAGGCGGTTCTTAGGAAAATACATGCTCACCGCAGAAGACCTGCTCTCCGGCAAATCCTTCCCGGATACCGTGGGGCGCGGAACATATCCCATAGATATCCACAGCCCATCCGGCCGGGGCATATCTTTTAAGTGCCTGGACGGCACCCTGATAGAGCATAATGAAAACGGCAATGTAACCCGGGGCATGTGGACAAAAGACGGCAAGAAGAACCCGGTGCAGTACTACCAGATACCCTATAGAGTGCTTCTCCCATCATCCATGCAGAATGTAATGGTTGCAGGGAGATGCATCTCCGTTACCCACGAAGCGCTGGGAGCCACCAGAGTAATGGTTAACTGCATGCAGCTGGGGCAGGCTGCCGGAGTGGGCGCGGCACTGGCATCATCGCAGGGTATCTGCCCTGCAGACGTAAGCATAAAGGAGTTGCAGGATAGGCTTGTTAGCCTTGGGATGCCGTCCGGATGGTAGCATGCCTACTTGAAGGACGACCGGTGGGCGTGACGATATTCGCCGGGGGTGTGGCCGGTGTATCTTTGAAAGACCTTGGTAAAGTAGCTCTGGTCGCTAAAACCGCAATCAAGGCAGACCTGGATGAGGCTTTTTTCCGTACAGGTTAAAAGTTCGCGCGCCTTCTCAACACGCATTCGGGCAAGTAGTTCTGTGAAGGACTGGCCAAAGGTCTGCTTTACCACCCGGCTGAAGTGGGATGGCGAGAGGCAGGCCACGTTGGCCGCATCATCCCTGGAGAGTTCTTCGTGCAGGTTATCCTGCATATACTTAATGGCCGCCCCAAGAAGGACGCTGCTGGGATACTGCTGGTTAGATTTTATAGCATCCATAATACGTTCCAGCATAGAGACCAGCCAGGCGCAAAGAGCCTCCTCCGCATCTATCCCCGCCAGTTCTGCAAAGGTGGAGAAGTTGGCGCCCAAAAGCTCGGACGGGTCCGCCCCCGCCTCTACTGCGCTTCTGGACATGGTTACAACCAGCTCAAGGACAAAGCTCTTTAAAAGTGAGGGACGCTCCCTGCCAAAGTAGTAGATGCCAACAAGCACCCGGTTTAGAATCTCTCGCGCAGCGCGCCTGTCCCCGCGCTTCACGGCCGATATAAGCGCCGGTTCCTCTACAAGATAGATCTCTCTAATGGAACGGTATATCTGTTCTTTAAGCTCATGAATGGCCTCTGCCCGATGGGATTCAAGGCGGGTCTCCCGGCGTCTCTGGTTAAGTAGGGCAGCGTTGGTCAGGTTGGCGCCTTCAGCCATGGAGAGCAGATCCAGTGCTGCGCGGTGTACATCTGCTGCAGAGAGCGCACCCCGCCCGGATTCCTCCGGAGCCACCAGAACATTCTCTGCTACAATACCGCCAAGCACTTCTGCGTTTAACATAACAGGCACGGCCCACGCAACGCGCCCCTGCGGGCAGAGCTGCATAGAAGGCTCCCCCCACCGGAGGGATTCTTCAACAGCCCTCTTTCTTACCTCCGTGCTGCCGCAATCCGGCTGGGGCGGCTCTCCCCGGCAGATTACAGCGCCGCTGGTATCTACAAGCGCAAGGGGGAGTCTCCAGATGCCAAAGTACTCCCTTGAAAGCGCCAGAAACCTGGGCTTAATGCCCTCAAACAGGCTGCTTGTACTGTATGCAAATTCCGTCTGTATCTGATCTGTAGGCATAGTTAAGTCCAACCGGGTATCATTGCAAATTTTACATATATCCCTGTATGGATATAATAGCTAATGACAGCAAGTCTTGCAAGTGCCAAATCTATGAAATTTTGCCCTTGTGAACCCAAGACATTTCCAAGGTTGATTTTTGAAGCCTGCTGTGCTATACTTTATAGCCGTGTGCCTTGCGGCGCATGGAAACTCGCACCTCTGCAGACCCGGTACTGGTCTCTGGAAGGCTCCAGAGTGTAACCGGAGGAAGAAGCAGGGGGAGGATAAAACCAGAAGGAGAAAGAAATTGGCATCAATTACAATGAAAGAACTCCTTGAAGCAGGAGTTCACTTCGGACATCAGACCCGCAAATGGAACCCTAAGATGAAAAGGTACATTTATGGCGGGCGCAACGGAATCCACATCATAGACCTCCATCAGACCCTCAAGCTCTTTGAAGTAGCCCGCCAGTTTATTCAGGATACGGCTGCAAACGGAGATGTTGTACTCTTTGTGGGTACAAAAAAGCAGGCGCAGGAATCCATACAGGAAGCCGCAAAACGCTGTGGAATGTACTGGGTAAACCAGCGCTGGTTGGGCGGCATGCTCACCAACTGGAAGACCATCCAGACCCGCATAGCCCGCCTTGCCGAACTTGTAAAGATGCAGGAAGAAGGCATCTTTGAAAAGCTCCCCAAAAAAGAGACCGCAAGACTTATTGAAGAGATGGATAAGCTGGAGCGCTACCTTGGCGGTATCAAGGACATGCCCAAGCTGCCCAGCGCAGTCTACATTGTAGACCTTAAAAAAGAGCGCATAGCTCTTGCAGAGGCCAGAAAGCTGGAGATTCCTGTTGTAGCCATTGTAGATACCAACTGCGATCCTGACGAGATAGACTACGTAATCCCCGGCAACGACGATGCAATCCGCGCCATAAAGCTCATCACCAACAAACTTGCCGATGCCATAGTAGATGTGCGCCAGGTAGAGGAAGAGGGCGAGATAGAGCTGGTCGAAGAAGAGGAAGAAAAACCGGAAGCAGGAGAAATTACCAAAGAAGACCAGGCAATGGTTTCAGAGAACAAAGAAGCAGATAAAGAAGAATAAGCCGCTTCTTAAAACACGGCATATATATTCAAAGACAATGGGAGAGAATAATGGCTGTAACAGCTGAGTGCGTAAAAGAACTAAGAGATAAGACCGGCGCCGGTATGATGGATTGCAAAAAGGCCCTGCAGGCATCCGGCGGCGATATGGAAAAAGCTATAACCATTCTAAGAGAAAAAGGCGCGGCAGTGCTTGAAAAGCGTGAAGGCAAATCTGCAAGCGAAGGCACAGTAGCCTGCTATATTCACGGCGGCGGCAAGATAGGCGTTTTGGTAGAACTTAATTGCGAGACAGATTTTGTAGCCAAAACAGATGATTTTAAAGACCTTGCCCGGGACATAGCCATGCACGTAGCATGGAGCCGCCCGGAGTATGTCACCCGCGAAGATATACCGGAGGACAGGCTGGAGAAAGAGCAGGAGATAAACAGGCAGTGGGCGCTTAACCAGGGTAAGCCGGAAGCAGCCCTGCCCAAGATTATAGAGGGGCGCATAGAGAAGTTCTTCTCTACAGTAGTCCTTATGGATCAGCCCTTTATAAAGAACGAAGACGTAACCATAGGAGAGCTTATCCGCGAGAAGGCCGGGAAGCTGGGAGAGAAGATACTGCTCCGCCGTTTTGTCCGCTTCAGCGTCGGCGAAGAGGCCTAGTGGCGCGTAAACTTAAATATATCCAGAATACTTCGATCGCAGAACGAAGCGTCGTTGTCGAAGCCAGGGACATCAACCCCCGGGTTGATACTTCGGTCGCAGAGCCGGAGGCGCCGCTGCCGAAGCACTGTTTGAACTTGTAAATCCAAGTTTACAGAGTAGTTGTTGCAGATACCGGAGCTTTGTCCATAGAGGCTATGCACCCGGTGCCAATCAAAACATATAGGGAGGAGTAGGGGCATGCGCCTCTGCTCTTCCTTCACAAAGAGCATTCTTGCAGGGGTATCAAATGACTTGTACAAAAAAACCAAAGTGGGAACGAGTGCTCCTTAAACTTTCCGGCGAGGCCTTTGCCGGCGGAAAACAGTTTGGCATAGACATTGCCACCATCCGCCGCGTAGCTGAAGAGATAAAGGAAGTGCACGCGTGCGGAATAGACATAGCAATAATTATAGGCGGCGGTAACATAATGCGAGGCGGCGAAGCGGCAAAGGCCGGAATAGACCGCGCCAGCGCAGACTATATGGGTATGCTTGCCACAGTAATAAATGCAATGTCGCTTCAGGATGCTCTAGAGAAGATAGATGTAGTAACGCGCGTTCAATCTGCCATAGAAATGGCTGCTGTTGCAGAGCCGTTTATCCGCAGGCGCGCAATCCGCCACCTTGAAAAAGGCCGGGTGGTAATACTTGCAGCAGGGACGGGCAATCCGTACTTCAGCACAGATACCGCAGCCGCGCTCAGGGCGTTGGAACTTAAGGCGGATGCCGTTATAAAAGCCACAAACGTAGACGGCGTTTACGATAAAGACCCAAATATCTATCCAGACGCAAAGATGTTTCAACATCTGGAATACATGGATGCCATACGGCAGGGCCTTCGGGTGATGGACCTTACGGCCTTCACACTCTGCCAAGAGAACAATCTGCCCATAGTAGTCTTTAACATCGCCAAGCCGGGCGCCATAAGACAGGCAGCACTTGGCGAGCCAATAGGCACCTATATCGGGAGGAAAAAAGATGATCTCTGATGTAGTTAAGACCGCAGAACAGCGGATGGCTAAGACTATAGATGCCACCCGCCATGATTACGCCACTATCCGCACGGGGCGCGCAAATCCGGCCATGCTGGAGAAGTTGATGGTGGATTACTATGGCAGCAACATGCCGGTAAACCAGCTTGCCAATATCTCAGTGCCGGAACCAAGAACACTGCTCATTGCGCCCTGGGATAAAAGCGTAATACCTCTTATTGAGAAGGCCATACAGAAATCAGAACTGGGAATCCCGCCTTCCAGCGATGGAACCGTTATCCGTCTAAACATTCCGCAGCTTACGGAAGAGCGCCGCAAAGAGTTCATAAAGCAGCTGCATAAAAAGGCGGAAGAGCACAGGGTATCCGTGCGCAATATCCGCCGGGACATAAATGAAGAACTAAAGAAGCAGGAAAAGGAAGATAAGGCTTCGGAGGATGAGATAAAGCGGGCTCAGGAGCAGATTCAAAAGATCACGGATAAGTATATAGCAGAGATAGATTCTATTACAAAGGCCAAGGAAGCCGAGCTTCTGGAAGTCTAAGCATTGTATCTAACATGCAAGATTACTTACGCCCCCTCTCCATAGATTGACGGACCGAGGGGGCTTTCGTTAAAACGGGGAGGCAAGTTGACCGGAGTAGAGCAAATCCTTAAGGATAAAGGCATAATCCTCAACCGTGAAGGCATGCCGCGGCACATAGCCATTATCATGGACGGCAACGGCCGCTGGGCCACCGGGCGGGGGATGCCCAGAGCGCTTGGGCACACGCAGGGATATCTTACGGTAAGAACCATCTCGCACGCAGCATGCGAGCTGGGCCTTGATGCATTAACCCTTTACGCCTTCTCCACAGAGAACTGGCGCCGCCCCAAAGAAGAGGTTGACGCCCTTATGGCGCTTATAGAAAAAGCTATGAGGGATGAGGTGCCGTCATACCACAGAGACAACATAAGGCTCATGGTCTCCGGGTGCCTGCAGGAGCTGCCTCAATCCCTTCAGAATACAATTGCCGAAGTCACCCGGGAGACATCAAAGAATACAGGGCTTGTGGTAAACCTGGCAATCAACTATGGGGGCAGGCGGGAGATTCTGGAGGCGGCCAGAGAAGCCGCAAAGCATGCCTGCGCCGGAGAGATAGAGCCGGCAGAGATTACAGAGGAATACTTCTCCGGCCTTCTATACACCCGCGGCCTGCCGGACCCGGACCTGCTTATACGCACAGCCGGAGAGCTTAGGGTAAGCAACTTCCTTTTATGGCAGATAGCCTACTCGGAGCTGTGGGTAACAGAGACCCTATGGCCGGATTTTGAACCGGCAGACCTTATAGATGCCATTATGGATTATCAGAAACGCACCAGAAAATTTGGCAAGGTAGTCCAGGCAAAATAATCCGGCGCCTTACCAACAGTGCAAGCATGTACTCCGGCCAGCCGAAGCAGGACACAGGCAGCCCCGTCCCCGCGGGATAACAAGTATCCCCCCGGGGCGATACTTCGGTCGCAGAGTGCGCAGCACGCCGCTGCCGAAGCATCCGGGCGGGCACGGAGTCCTATCTCTGCGGGATAACAAATATCCCCCCTGAGGAGATACTTCGGTCGCAGAGTGCGCAGCACGCCGCTGCC
>CALNCU010000098.1 GCA_937875395.1 uncultured Armatimonadota bacterium
CGGGTTTGGCTGTTTTTATGCGGTATACTCCGCCCTGCCCCCGCCCTTCAGTGCCGTCACCATTCACTGTCTTTTCGCTACCGTTTATATTAACCACTACCCGGCACTTATCGGCAGGTTTGTTCAGGTAAGGTGCTACCGCCTCGTCCAGATCAACCAGGTATTTATCCCAATCGTAAGGCTTGTTCCACGGCCCTCTTATGGTGTTCAGATAGCTCCAGATAAAAATGCCGTCCACTCCGCGTGCAAACGCCTCCCTGACGGCAATTTGAATTTCGCCCGGCTTCAGCGGCCCGGAGTTATCTCCACAATCATACCCCTGCAGCCAGTAATAACAGGAGAAGCCCCTCTTTTGCGCCGTGCCTACAAATTTGCGGGCGACACCCTCATCCCCCGCTGTATATGGCGACACTTTGCCTACCGCCCAGTAGATGGCTGTTTGAATGCCGTCAAGCTGCCCAATATTCATAACGCCGTTCCAGAAATCCAACCCGTAGTAAGGGTGGATATCGGTTAAAGTAGTAACCTGGCAGGAGATTTGGGGGAAGCTGCTGCGCATAAGCTTAAAGATATCTTCAATCCGTTCCGTAATCGGCTCGCAGTAAAACTCCGCCATCTTGCTCCAGGCAACCCGGTCGCTCTCTTGCATATACTTTGCCTTGGGCATACCGGCAGGCCAATCCACCGGTATGCTGCTTTTAGTTGATTCCTCCAGGTTTACCGGCTTGGGCATAGAATGGCCGTACTTCTGCTGAAAAAGCTTGCTGCAATGCTGGCAATAGCAGAACTCTCCGGCGGTCTGGCCGGGTTCGTTCATTATCACGCCATCCAGACGAACGCTGTGTTTTGCCATTGCTGCCACACATTCAAACAAGGCTTTGTTAAAGGCCTCTTTTACCTGGGGATTTCTATAGCAGTGCCTGTTGTTTATTTTTCTGCCTTTCCAATCCACCTTAGAGATATCCGCCTTTGAGGATAAAAAGCGTTCGCAGGATACTGGGTTCAGGCCGCTCAGCCAGAACACTGTAAAGCCTTTATCTTTAAGCATATCCGTAACACGTTTAGTCTCTTTAATATCTGCTAAAGGCAAACCTATAGATACTGTGTTAACCCCGCATTCTTTTAAGGCATGTAAATCCCTCTCGGTAACCTGTTCCGGGTTCATTTGCATGGCGATAATTGGCTCGCGCTGCACCTTGATGGTTAATTCTCCGCTCCCGGTTGCCGCATACCGGATATCCGCCTTAAGTATGCCTTTTATGGCAGTATTATCCACTGCCTGGGCATGGCAGCTTCCGGCACAGGCGGCAACCAGGAATAGCATTGCATATACAGCAACTTTGCCTGCAAGCAGTGGTTTCATGGGATAGCAATCTCCTTCTCTTGTGAAAGGCCGGTTTTGCTTAGGCTCTTATCCAGTGCCAGTACGCGGTAGTAATAAGTTATCCCTTTTTCTAATAACGCCTTGCCATCCTTATTCTTTGCCGGGTCCTGATAAGAAGTCTGGTCTCCCTTTACCCTGGCAATAAACCGCGTAGCCCGGCCCAGCATCTTTCCGGATTCGGTAAAACGGTAAATCCTGTACTCTGCGGCAGAAGGAGAAGGCTTCCAGGTAAGCGTAACGCCGCTATCATTGGCAGTTGCCTTAACATCCGTAGCCGGCTCTATAGCGGGGAGTTCATAAGTGAAAGGATACTCAAAGTTCTGCCAGTTTCCGCTCTCTCCCTTTATCTGGACTATAAGCTTGTAGCTGAGTTTTCCCAGGTTATATACGGGCAGCGTCAAAGTGCCCAGATAAAGGGTGTTGTCATCGCCATAGCTGGTCTTGGCTTTTATAATGCCAGATGGGCCGCTGAGCATAGCTTTTATACCCGCAGAATTAACCTTGCCAGAGAGTTGTATCTCTAGAATCTCCGGCAACCCATCCATTGACTTCTCCTGCCCCTTGCTTATCTCCACAGGATAATAAGTGGTGAAATTAAAATCGCAAGTGCCCCAGCGCGCGCCGTTGATGGTAAAGTCACCCCCGGGGTAAAAACTGCCTCCATATTGGTACCAGTAGTAGTAGCATTTTTCAGGGGCCAGGGGAACGGAAAACTCAAAATAATACGGCGTGCCGGGCTTTGTATTTACATTCATGGGAAAATAAAAGTTATCTGCAAAAGCTGGCTTCTTTTCATCAGTAGTAGAGAACAGCGGCTGCGAATTCTTGGTAGCCGCATAGTTTTCTTTGCACTCCCAAAGCCTGATCTCCAAGTTGGCATTGCCGGCAAATGAGCCTGAATCCTGAAAATCCGGCTTCCTTCTGTAAATTTTAGCGCTAAGAAGGCTTAACTTATCTTTAGAAGGGGTAAAACTCTGGCCAACAGTTCTCTCGCCAAACAGCCATTTGGGATCATTTGCAAAGTAGTTGCCCTGATCCTGACAGTGGGCAATCACCTTGTTTGGCACCACATCTGCCCCGGCCTGGCTGGCCGCAACAATACCAATCAAACATAGAACAACCATCATCCACTTTTTCATTTCATACCTCCATTTTGTTAGACCATGTTGTTTTAGTTACCGCTTACGTTAAAATACTTAGCTGGGATTGACTCCATGCTAAAACTCTCATTGCACTCAAACCATTGCAGAATCACCAGCCTGTTGCATAGGCCTCCCCATCCATACAGTAGTATTTAACATGCATCGAATACAACTCTGTAGGGCCAAGAGAGGCCACATGCCCATCAACAAAGAATGCGTTGCATCTACCGTTATGGCGCAGATGGAAAAATCTTTCACTACTTATCCAACCGTATATGTGAAAATGCTGAGTTTGAGTAGCAATATTCTTATTGTTTACTGAATCTGCCAGTACTACCTGTTTAGTAGGGTCAGGTGTGTAGCCAAAGGTGGATGTCACGCCATCACTTAAGATTTTATGGTTGTAGCCAGGAGAGTATAAATACATACCATATGTTTGCCCGGTATGAACACCTCTCCACGGGCGGCAGCTTGGACAGGTCAAACAGTTAG
Source organism: uncultured Armatimonadota bacterium (assembly GCA_937875395.1). Taxonomy (GTDB): domain Bacteria; phylum Armatimonadota; class UBA5829; order DTJY01; family DTJY01; genus CALNCU01. Next base: position 3,019 of record CALNCU010000098.1, read on the forward strand.
GGTTTTCAAGATATCCTTCATCAACCAGTACCCGTCCCCAAGTCCTGCTGGCACCGTTAAGCCCCTGCGGAGTATAACCATCGTAGTCTTCCGCATAAAGCATCAAGGCCATGCCGCACTGCTTCAGGTTGCTGGTACATTTTGTCTGCCGCGCCTTCTCCCGAGCCTTCGCAAAGACCGGGAACAGGATGGCGGCAAGTACTGCGATAATAGCAATAACTACGAGTAGTTCTATAAGTGTGAATCCTGCTCTCTGGCTTTCATTATAGGCATATCGTGTTTTCATAAGCCACGCCTCCTTGTTATGAGAGATTCAAATAATCTATTCTTCTGTATTCTATCATATTATGCTACCGGCGCCTGAGCTGCCTGCATAATAAGGCTGGTCTTACGTACCTTCAATTCCACCGGCAGTATAATCTGCTGACCGCCTGATTTGCCTTTTTCAATGGAATTCAGAAGTATCTCTGCGGCCTTCTCCCCCATCTCTGCGGAGGGGTGCCGCACTGTTGTCAGTTCTATGCCCCACTGCCCGGCCAGGTCAATATCGTCAAAGCCGCAGATGGCAATATCCTGCGGCACCTTTATCCCCTTCTCTCTAAGCCCTCTCATAAGACCTATGGCCATGGAATCTCCAACGGAAAAGACCGCCAGGGGACGCTCCGTTATAGAGGCAATTCTGCCGGCCATCTGGTAGCCATCCTTTTCATATCCGTGCAGCGGGTCTGTATCTGCGGCTTCCAGGATAAATCTTTCATCAAAGGGAATCCCCTCATCGGAGAGGGCTTTTTTGTAGCCCAAAAACCTGTCCTGAATTTCCGGCTGCCTGTGCAAGCCAGCCACCGTCATAAAGAGGATTTCCCTGTAACCGGAATCTATCAGGTGTTTGGTGACTTTGTAACCGCCTTCATAGTCATCCGGGATAACATAGTCAATGCTGCCGGCTACTTTATGTGAGGGCAACCTTGAGACAATAACAAACGGCATCTCCTCCTGCATTAGAAGCCTCACGCCGGGCGATAGCTCGCCCTGCATATAGCTGGGGGAAATTAAAAAACCGTCCACATCTGAGAGCAGGCCTTTTATGTATGATTCTTCCTTTAGTATATCGCCTTCGCTGTTACACAGGACTATGTAAAACCCATGCCTCTTGGCGTAATCTTCAATCCCTCTGATAATTTTGGAGTAGTATGGGTTATCTGAGTGGTAGACCAGGACGCCTATTCTGTTCTTTCTTCTGGCCTTTGCGGGAACAACAAAGCTCCCCATACCCTGTCTGCGGCAGATAAGTTCTTCGTTAATCAGCTCGTTCAGCGCCTTGATAATAGTGTGCCTGCTCACCTTAAACTGCTCGGCCAGTTCATTCTCTGAAGGTATCTTCTCGCCTTCAGCATACCGGCCTTCCAGTATATTCTGAGCCAGAATATCCTTTATCTGCTTATATTTTGGTTCTATTGCCAGAAGTTTTTCTTTCACATTAATCCTCATTACTTAACTTATACCCAGGTTAACTGTACCCAACCGTGCTTGTACGTACAAGTTAAGTACATATAACCACACTATCCCATATTTGTCAACTGTTTTTGGGGAAAATTTTGTGGTTATTGTACGCTGTGCAGAGTTTGTACGGCGGTTAATCCGCGTGCATTAAAGAGTTGGGATATTTTTTTGGGGATATCCGTGTTGTTTTGAAGGCCGGAGAATTTAAGGCTCCCCGGCCCTTCTGCAAAGACTGGCACATCACTTGCAGAATGTCCCATGGCCCCCCACTTGGCGGCAAACCGGCGCCCGCTGTTCTTCTCTGGGTAGCGCAGGGAGAGCCCGCCCGTCTCGTGGTCTGCCGTTACAATTACAAGGGTGTCTCCCCGCTGGCGGGCAAATTGGAGCACCCGGCCAACTGCATCGTCAAAGCCTGCCACCTGCTTTACTACCCCATCGGCGCTGTTGGCGTGGGCGGCAAAATCTATCTGCCCGCCTTCCACCATAAGGAAGAACCCCTTATCCCCTTTTGCAAGCAGTTCAAGAGCAACGCCCGTCATCTCTGCCAGCGATGGTTCCGGCGCATTTGTGGTAAGGTGCCCCATCTGGAAGAGCCCAAGAACCCGGCCCTCTTTTAAGGCCATAAGCTGATCTTTTGTTTCCACCGTCTGGTAACCGGCGGATTTTGCTTCTGAAATAAGATTTCGGCTGTCTTTTCGCATGCTTCTTGGCTCTCCCCGGGGGATGAAGAAGGCCCGCCCGCCGCCAAGCAGCACATCTATCTTCTTATCTATATACTGCTGGGCGATATCTGATTCATCTCCGCGGCTTGATGTATGAGCGCCAAAGCCTGCGGGGGTG
>CALNCU010000099.1 GCA_937875395.1 uncultured Armatimonadota bacterium
CTGCTTAGAGTCAAACCCTCACCATATAATGCAGCCAACGTCCGTATCTTCCCGGCTACAATAACCGAGCCAGTGGTGCTCCGCGGAAGTTTTGCTGTGGATGCAGGCGGAAAACTCACCGCAATGCCGGGCGAAATTAGAACAGGCGATTGGGGAGTGCAAGGCTTTCCTCACTTTGCAGGCACCGGAATCTACCGGAATACCTTCACTTGGAAAGACGGCGACGCACTGATCTCTGCCGATTGTGGCAGGGATGTTGTTGAAGTCCTGGTAGACGGCGCTTCGCTCGGCATGCGGGCGTGGGGCAGGCGGCAGTATTTGGCAAAGAACCTCACAGCAGGCGAACACAAGATTGTAGTCCGTATCACAAATACACTTGGGGGTATCTTAAGACGCCCTTATAGCGGCCAACCCGTCTCAGAAATACCGGAATGCGGGTTGCTCTCACCGCTTAAGATCATAGAAGTACATCGTTAAAATATAAAAGGAGGATTTGATGGATAAGCTTCTTGAAGAAATCTATTCAATGGATAAGACTGCCATGGAAGAGGCATCCCGCCGTGTAATGCTCGGAGGCGGCACTCGCGGCATGCCGACTATTGTCCGGGGCAAAGGTGTACGCGTATTTGATGTGGACGATAAGTCATATATAGACTGCACATCGCAGAGCTGGGCGCTCTATCTAGGATTCGCCAACTCAGAGTTAAACAGCACTGTATGCGATCATATAAGCAATATGTCGCACGTACACCAGGGGTTTGACACACCCATGCGCTACTACCTGGCAAAGCTGCTCACGGATATTGCGCCGGGCGATCTCAACAGGGTCTCATTCACTGTCGGCGGAGGCCCGGCCATAGAGGGTGCGATGAAAGTATGCATCAAAAACACCCAGCTATCCCGTGAATTCCTGTGCTTGTATGACTCATACCACGGCACCACGCTTGGAATAATGGGTGCCTCATGGGTTTCCACACGGTCTTCCGGCAAGCTGGCAGGGGGGAGCCGGTTCCTTCCGCTGACACGCCCGTTCATAAGGGTGCCCAATGCCTACTGTTACAGGTGCCCGCTTGGTCTTGAGCGCAAAAACTGCGATCTTGCATGCGCCAAGATGCTGGAGATAACACTTAACAAAGGCGTTGCAGGTAATGCTGCCGGGCTTATAGTTGAACCTATACAGGCAAGCGCCGGACAGATCATTCTTCCAAAGGAATACCTGGCGGAGGTTCGCCGTATCTGCACCAAATATGGTGTGCCGCTGGTCTTTGATGAAATACAGACCTACTGTCGCATCGGCGAGTTTTTTGCCGCACAGTATTTTGATGTTACGCCGGATATCATTGCCATGGGTAAGGGTCTCGGCGCCGGACTGCCTATAGCGGCCGTCATAATCTCCGACAAACTGGAAGGCTTCGAGGCAAACGGCGAGGAGTTGCATACATTTGCAAACAACAGCCTGGCACAGGTCTCGGCAATCAAGCAAATTAAAATGATGCAGGAATGGGTGCTGGATAACTGCCGCAAGCAAGGCGCTTATCTTCGCCAGGGGCTTGAGAAGCTTCAGTTGGATTTCCCGGAAATAGGGGATATTCGCCAGGCCGGGCTGCATATTGGCGTAGAGATGGTGAAAGACCCGGTTTCCAAGGCTCCTGCGCCGGAAGAGACCGCTGCTATCAGGAAGACGGCAATGAAAAACGGCGTCATCTTTGGAAAAAGCGGGCCGGTGAACCACATCATCAAAATAAAGCCCCCGCTAATTGTCAGCCGGGAGGAATGCGATGAGATACTTGATGTATTCGGCAAGGCCTTAAAGACAGTCTTGAGAGATTAGACCGTGTCCCTGGCCAGCTAAGCTGGAGAAGGATAGCTGCAATGACCAAATATAAAATAGGAAGCGGGTTTACCCCGTTTTCTCCCTGTGCGGAGCGATTTGTTACAAATGGATACCGTGATTCCATGAGCCTTGAGGAACAGATTGCCATAATGTCCAAGGTAGAAGGCATTCGAGGGATAGCGCTCGACTACCCGGCGCAGTTCGGTGATGATGAAATCCGCAAGGTTCGGGCACTGCTTGATTCCTATGGGTTGGAGTTGGCCACGCTCGAACTGGGCCTGTACCCGGACCGCAAGTGGAAACTGGGGTCTATTACTTCCCCAGATCCCGGCATCCGCAGAGAAGCCATCGAGATGTCCAAACGCGGGCTGGATGTAGCCAGGGAGATGCGCGCCCACGATGTGTTGTTCTGGCCGGGGCAGGATGGCTTTGATTATCCGTTTCAGGCAGATTACCCGGAGTGCTGGAAACAGCTCATAGACGGCATAGCAGAGATTGCCGCCCATGCGCCGGATGTGCGCATAGCCATTGAATACAAGCCAAAGGAGCCAAGAGGGCAGTGCTTCATAAGAAACGCAGGCACACTGCTCTATATCCTGCAAAAAATCGCGCTTCCCAATATCGGAGCTACGGTAGACTTTGGCCACAGCCTTGTTGCGGGGGAAAATCCGGCGGAGGCTGCAAGCCTGTTTGCGCGTGAAGGCAAGCTCTTCCAGATTCACTGCAACGACAACTATCGCGACTGGGATTCCGATATGATAGTCGGAACCGTCAATTTGTGGGAGACGCTGGAATTCTTTTACTGGATACGGAAAAGCGGTTACGACGGGTGGTTCCTAATGGATGTATTCCCCTACAGGGAGGATGGTTTTGCCGCAATACAGCAGTGCGTAAGCAACACGGAAAGGCTGCTGGATATGGCTGCATCCATAGATGGAACCACGCTCCAAACGGCCCTTTCAAGGATGGATGCCGTCGCCGGTACTAAATTGGTCTGGGAATTGCTACAAAAGTAAGCGAGGGTTTCTTATAATGATAAGCTTAAACATGGATGGGTGCGTAACCCTGGTGATAGGCGGGACGCGCGGCATTGGCGCATCAATCGTCCGGCTTGCCGCAGAATCAGGCAGCAAAATCGCCTGGACGGGGCGGCCTGTCACTAGCGGAGAGATGCAGGCGCCGTCCGCTCTCCTTGATGAGTTGCGGAGTTCGGGCGCTGATGCGGTATGCGGCGCCGTAGATTGTACCGATGCCGCCGGGACAGCAAGGTTTGTAGAGGATGTAATCTTCCGCTGGGGACGATTGGACAATCTTGTCTACTGTGCGGGCTATACATCCCCGGCATCCTTCTTGGATATTGCCGTGGAGGACTGGAACAGAGTTGTAGATATAAATCTGACCGGTGCATTTGTGGCAACACGGTCGGTCATTCCACAGATGAAGTCGCAGGGGGCAGGGAGCATAGTCCTTATCGGTTCGGCAGCAGTCGTAAGCGGCGGAGGCGGACGGGCTGATTACGTCTCAGGCAAAGCCGGGCTGGAAGGTTTGAACAGAGCTATAACAAAAGAGTTTGCGCCATCCGGCATCAGGTGCAACCTGGTACACCCGTCGCTGATAGCAACCGATCTGCTGAGCAACAGGCATCCGGACCCTGGCGTGCGCCGTAAATTAGCAGAAAAAGTACCGCTCAGGAGGCTTGGCGAGGCAGAGGATGTAGCCAACCTTGCGGTATTCCTTCTGTCGGAGAAGGCATCCTACATCACCGGGCAGTCTATCCTGGTAGACGGCGGCAGATCGTACTGCGGATAATCGGGCTCTAAATCTTGTTGCGCTACATGCTGTCAAAGAACACTGTCAAAGAAAACTGTTGACAAGCCGGTACCTTTGCATTACAATGTTTTTATA
>CALNCU010000100.1 GCA_937875395.1 uncultured Armatimonadota bacterium
CCACCCTAACAGGAGGCTATCACTCCACCCTAACAGGAGGCGATTGCTCCACCCTGATTATAAGTCGCTGGGAAAACGACCGTCGCAAAATCTATACAGCTTGCGTTGGCGAAGATGGCATCCTGCCGGATGTACCGTACAAGCTTGATGATAATGGGCGGTTTGTAAGGGCTGATGGCAAGGAGGAGGGCTAATCATGGCGCTCACATTTAAACAAGAAGCGGCTCTCAGGGCAATGCAGGGGTTAGTAACGGGTTGCAATGACTACGACCCCGATATCGTTGCCAAGAGCGCCTGGGAATTGGCAGAAATTATGAATGAGCGCAGAAAGCAGGATGAGGCCAAATGCCTTAACTATCCTGATGAGAAAGAGGTGGAGGCAGCATGAAAGCAGCAGAGGATATGAGCACACCGGCAAACATCATCACAACCACATACTCCATGTGGAACATGTTCCGCAACTGCCGCAAAGGGTGCGAACTCCGATACATCCGCAACCTTGTACCCGTGGAGCGCGACAAAAACCTGTCATTCGGCAGCTTAATCCACGAGTGCCTTGAAATCTGGCACGGCTCGCGGAACATAGAGATGATCCGGGCGCACATAGACGAGGTGACACCACTCAGATTCGTAGACGCAGACCAGAAGAGCATATGGCACAACGCCATGGCGATGATGGAGGGGTACGTTGCCGCGTATCCGGCAGAGACATTTGAAACCATCGCCCTTGAACGCACGTTCACCGGAGAGATTACAAACCCCGACACCGGCGCAAAGTCGCGCACCTTCCAGATGCGGGGCAAAGTGGACGGGATAGTGAAGGAGAACGGCGCCTACTATATTCTGGAACACAAAACGGCAAGCGTCTTGGACAGTGGGTACTTGGACAAGCTCTGGTGCGATTTTCAGATCACGCTGTATTCCAAATACATAGAAGAGGCGTACAACATTCCGATCTCCGGGGTTATCTACAACGTGCTTGTAAAGGCCAAGCTACAACAAGGCAAGGGAGAGACGGAAGCGGAGTTTGAGGTACGGCGCTCGGAACTCCTTGCGAAATCCAAAACCGGTAAGACCACTGCCACCCGCAAGTTCCCGGAATCAGACGAGGACTACCAGTCCCGCCTTGCAGAGAAATACCGGGAGCCGGGGATGTTCCACCGGGAGATGCTCTACATTTCCCGCGACCAGTTCCGGGAGCTTGAAGCGGAACTATGGGAGCTCACGCAGGCATACCTTGACGCGCGGCGCCGCGGCACATGGTACAGAAATACCGCCTACTGCTTCGGAAATTACGGGAGGGCATGCCCCTACTTTGCCTTGTGCAGAAGCGGAGAGAATCCGAACGTGGAGGCGAACCTGTACACGCGCGAGGCACCGCACGGAGAGCTTGAGGACGGGGCGGAATCGGCCGGAAGCCCCGTGTCCGCACCGATGGTTTTTTAGACAGACATTACCCATATAACAAACACATAGCAAACAAAGGGAGAGGAGAAATAACCAACCATGACACTATTACCAACCCAAAAGACACCGCCGAAAATGAGCATTGCGGACTTGACCGCCGTTGTGTACGGACCGGCCAAGATAGGCAAGTCAACGTTCTGCTCGAACGCAGACAATGCCCTGTTTCTGGCAACGGAACCCGGACTTAACAACCTTGACACCTATCAGGTGGACGTGCGCACCTGGGATGATCTCCTTGGAGCATGCGCAGAACTCGCCGCGGGAAACCACCCGTTTAAAACCGTGGTGATAGACACGATAGACAACGCCTATAAGATGTGCGAGGAGTACATCTGTAAAAAGCACGGCGTGGACTATCACGGCGACCTCGCATACGGCAAGGGATTCTCCCTTGTGAACAACGAGTTCCAGCGGGTGTTAACAAAGCTCGCATTCATGCCCTACGGGCTCTATCTTGTCTCCCATGCGCAGGAGATAGAGGTGGATAGCCGCACGGGCAAGTACCACCGGATAGTTCCCACTATCCCGGAGAAAGCACGGCGCATACTCCTTGGGCTCGCGGATATGATACTGTTCTGTGATATAGAGACGGTCATGGGGGCAGATGGGAAGCCCGCAACAAAGCGCGTCATGCGCACGAAACTGTCCCTTGCCTACGAATCCGGCGACAGGACGGGCAGGCTCCCGGAGACCATAGATTTGAACTATAACGCATTTTTGCGGGCGTTTACCGGGGAGTCTGAGCCCTCGAAGGATGCGAAACCAGCGGCAGGAAGCACGCCATCAACAGGAAACACGCCAGTACCACCAACCGTAACCACGGCAAAATCAAAAGCACAGGAGGAAAAGTAACATTATGTCAGATGAAGTAGCAATGGCAGCAGCAACAGAAGAGGCCATAGACCTCTCAGACCTTGAGAGCTCTTACGATTCCGCAGAGGCCCCGGAGTCGAACTTTACCGAGGTACCGAACGGGCGGTATCAGGCAAAGGTGGAGAAAGCGTACCTTGGCCTAAGCCAGAGCGGGAAGCGGATGCTCAAGTGGCAGTTCCGCATCATCAGCGGACAGTACGCAAACCGCATGCTCTTTAAGAACAACATGCTTGAGACCCCGGAGAACATGGGCTACCTGAAGGCCGATCTGGAACGCTGCGGAGTTACCTTGGGGAGCATCAAGGAGCTTCCGGCACGGCTCGGAGACCTTCTCGACGTATGCGTCGAGGTGAACGTGAAAAAGGTGGGGGAAAACCCCGCGAACGTGTACATCGACAAGCAGATCGCCGTTGATCTTCCCGCGGGATTCGGTGGGGGGAGCCCTGCATCTGTAGAGGGCGTGTTCTAGGAGACAAAACCCAAAACTAAACAGAGCGAAAGAGAGCAGTAAAACATGGCAGACCCTTCCATCACAATTGTAATAGACACCCGGGAACAGGAGCCGTATTCATTTGAGGCCGGCAGCATAGAGACTGTGCGCCATGCGCTACCGGCAGGCGACTACTCCATAGAGGGGTATGATTTCGACCTCTCCGTTGAGCGCAAGTCCTTAGATGATTACGTGCAGACTGTAATCCGGGAGCGCGAGCGGTTCCGCAAGGAGCTCCGTGCCCTACAGGAGTACCGGGACGCTTGTATTGTGGTGGAAGGGAGCCTGCCGGACGTTGTTTCCGGACTATACAAGTCCGGGGCGTCCGCAAGTTCCGTGTTCGGAGCGACAACCAGCATTGTGGTGGATTATGGGATTCCGGTGTATTTCTGCGGAAACAGGCAGGTTGCAAGACGGTTTACAGAGGACTGGCTGTGCCGGTGGTGGCGCAGGTTAAAGCGGGAGGGAGCACTATGACAAGGGGAATTGCGGCCGCAAAGAGCCGCGGACGGGGCAAAGCACTTATAGAGACGCGGGATGCTATCCGCGGGACAATAACGCGCATAATTTTTACAAAGAACGGCTGGACTGCCGGACGCATGGAATCGGAGGGCAAGTCCGTATCCTTTGCCGGAAACATTGTAGTCTCGCTTAATCAGCCGGTAGTGCTCCACGGCTCCTGGGAGACGCACCCCAAATGGGGGAGGCAGTTTGCGGCCACGTCCGTGGAGCTTGACCGGGAGATGGACACACACGGGCTGGCAAGGTATCTGGCGTCAAATCCGGCGTTCAGGAACATAGGACAGGCGCGAGCATGGCAGATTGCGGAGACCTTCGGCAAGGATTTCGAGCGGGTACTACTCGACACCCCGGAGAAGATTGCCGAGGTTGCCAAAGTACCAACGGGTACGGTATTGGAACTGCAGAAAAGCTGGATGGAATCCCAAGCGATTAACAGGGTTATGGTGGAGCTCTCTGCCTACGAGCTTACGCACCACCAAGCCAAGATTATCACGGATGCGTTCGGCGCCAATGCCGTGGGCATACTCCTATCTAACCCATATCTCCTAATCCGTGAAATCCGGGGGTTTGCTTTCAAGCGCGTGGACAAGATCGCGCTCCGCGCCGGGATAGCAAAGGATGATCCGAATAGAATCAACGCCGGGATAATGCACGTTGTCGCAGAGGAACTTGATGCGGGGCACACCTGGACGGAATACAACACGCTTATTGACATGGCAAACACCGTGCTCATTATGGATAATCTCGATTCCAAAGACATTATCGGCGGGTATATCGACAACCTTATAGATTCCAAAGCTCTCGCCGCACATGGCGCGGAATCCGCCATCATGGTGGGACTCCCCGTGATGCTTGAGGCGGAGAAGGAGTTGGCGCAAAGGTTTATAGAGCCTGGGGGCAGCAAGGTTTGCGAATGTTTCAGCGACTATAACAAACGAACTGTTGAACTGACTGAACCCTTGTTAAATCCTGAGCAGATTAATGCGGTGCTACAAGCATTAACATCCCCCATATCCGTAATTACCGGAGGCGCGGGAACCGGCAAGACCTTTGCCGTAAACACCATATGCAACATCATAGAGAACGCAAATCTTAAAGTTGTGCTCTGCGCACCCACAGGCAAGGCCGCCAAGCGTATGGAAGAGACAACGGGGCGCGATGCGTGGACGGTGCACAGGCTCCTTGGGTTTCGCGGGGAGGATGTTCTATCCCTTGATGTTGATATGATCGACGCGGACATGCTGGTAGTGGATGAGGTGTCCATGCTCGATATTCCCCTTGCCGTTGCCCTCATGCGGGCCGTGGATTCTGGGCGGACATCGGTTGTATTCGTGGGAGACCACAACCAGCTCCCTCCCGTGGGGCCGGGAAGCGTTCTGCGCGACCTTATAGAGAGCAACGTTGTACCCGTAACCACGCTTACCACGGTTGTCCGGCAGGCGGGCGTACTCAAGGAGAATTCAACCGCCATACTCGCGGGAGACGTGCGGCCGACATCTACAAAACCCTCCCCGGACAAACCGGCAGACTGGTACGTTATCGGCGGGCTCTCCGAGCCCTGCGATGTGCGAACCATGATATACCGCATGTACACGGAGTGGATTCCCATGCCCCTTGATTTTGACATACTCCACGGGGTACAGGTGCTTACTCCCACGCACAAGGGGGATGCCGGGACAGCCGAATTAAACCGGATGCTCCAGTGCGTGGTGCAGCAGACGGTCTATGGGCGGACTATTGATATAGTGCCGCCAAATAAACGCGCAAGACCGCTCCCCGGGGACAAGGTTATTCAGACGGTTAACGATTACAAGACCGACCTTATGAACGGTACCGTGGGGATATTACGGGAGAGAGTAAAGGGCAAGACCATAACCCCAACTCCCGCAGACCCTGAAAATGACTTGGCATGGATTGACGAGATGAACGCGATAAACGAGGCAGAGAGCAAGCCCGCCCACTACCTGGAACTCGACGACGGCGCCACGGTAGACATACCGGACGAGGCACTAGGCAACCTGGAACTTGCCTACGCCATGACCATACACAAGGCGCAGGGGAGCGAGTTTCCGTGCGCGGTTGTAGTCTGCCACAAGTCCCACAGTTTTATGCACCATCGGAATCTATTGTATACGGGCGTGACCCGGGCAAAGAGATGCGCAATCATCCTTGGAGACTCCTGGGGGATTGGCAACTGCGCACGGCGCGTCATGGCAAACAGCAGGAGAACGTTCCTGCCAACGCTCCTTGACGGGGTGGCGCCATGCAAATAACAGATTTTCTAAGCCTGCTGGAGGGCGTACATGAAACATCAAACGGCTGGGAGGCCAAGTGTCCGGCGCATGAGGATAACAAGGCGTCTCTTTGCATCAACCACGCAGCGGACGGGAAAATACTTGTCCACTGCCAGGCGGGCTGCCAGAATACGGCCGTGCTCTCTGCCATGGGCTTAAAACTGCGCGACTTGTTTAATGATAATGATAATGGCCGTGGTACCGCACCGCGGAAAACGGCGCAGAAACCCCGGGAAACGGTCTCTTCCCCGGCAAAAGGCGCAACTGGTCAATCAAGTGCGCAAAAGGCCGCTGGGAAAGAGATGGGAGGCCGCCGCAAGCCCTGGGAAATGCTGATTGAGGCAACCTATGAGTATACGGATGAACACGGAGCGCTGCTCTATCAGTCGCTAAGGCTGCGCGACCCGGAGACAGGTAAAAAAGACTTTGCGCAGCGGCGTAAGGATGTGAAGAACGGGTCCGCGTCATGGGCGTGGAGCATCAATAAAGTCCGCAGGGTGCTCTACAGGTTGCCAAGCGTTATAAAGGCCGTGGAATCCGGCACCCCCGTATACATCGTGGAGGGGGAGAAAGATGTTCATACCCTGGAATCCTGGGGGTATGTGGCAACCACAAACTCCGGGGGTGCTAATGCGAAATGGCCGGACACGTGCGACAAGCATTTAACGGGCGCCGAACTCATCATAATCCCGGACAACGACAAGCCGGGACGCAAGCATGCGGAGGACGTGGCGACACACCTGTCCACCATTGCCGGAAGTATACGCATACTGGACCTTCCCGGACTCCCGGAAAAGGGGGATGTTACGGACTGGGCGGAGGCGGGGCATACGCGCGAAGAGTTTGAAGCACTGCTTACCCAGTCAACCGAATACACGCCCGTCCCCATAAATCTTGATACGTTTGACCCTAATGCGCCGTATGGCCCGGACGGGGAGCCGTTGAACGACCTGGGAAACGCCCGGAGGCTTGTAACCAAGTACGGCGCCACTATTAAACACTGCTCCGATGCCGGGAAGTGGTTTGTGTGGGACGGCATGCGCTGGCGCAAGGATACGAACGGCGAACTTATGCGCATGGCAAATGAGATTGTAGACGACATGCTAAAACTCGTGCGCACTCTTTTAACCCACGCGCTGGACGAGGATGTATTCGACGCTGTAAAGCGGTTTGAGCGGCACGCCTCCATGTCCGGAAACCACCGGCGCCTTGAAGCCATGGTGAAACTGGCGGAGAGCCTCCCCGGGTGCTACATATCTGCGGCGGAACTCGATGCCGACCCATGGGTATTAAACGTGGCAAACGGCACTGTTGATTTGCGAACGGGGGATTTAAGACCACATAACCCAGCGGACAATATCACGAAACTGGCACCCGTAGAATATGACCCGGATGCCACTTGCCCCGCGTGGGAATCCTTCGTATCTTCCGTGTTTCAGGGAGATACCAACGCCGACATCATCCCGTTCATACAACGGGCGGCCGGCTACACCTTAACGGGCGACACGCGCGAACAGGTTTTCTTTATCCTGCACGGACGGGGGAGCAACGGTAAATCCACGTTTGTGAACATCCTCCGGGAGATTATGGGGGATTATGAGCAAAAGACATCCACAGAGACATTAACCGAACGGGATAACAGATCTGCGACAAACGACCTTGCGGCACTCCGGGGAGCGCGGTTTGTGTCTGCGATTGAAACATCCGCAGGAAAGAAACTTGCAGAGGCGCTTGTAAAGGAGCTCACGGGCGAGGATGCCATTACAGCCCGTTTTCTCTATCAGGAGTTTTTCAGCTTCAAGCCAAGTTTCAAGCTCTGGCTAGCCTGTAACCACATACCTCAGATACAGGGGCAGGACAACGGTATATGGCGCAGGATTAGGCTCATACCCTTTGATGTGCAGTTTCAGGACGCGGACCATCCCACGGGGCCATACAAAGACAGGAGCCTGAGTGGCAAATTGCAGAAGGAATACCCCGGCATACTCTCATGGCTTGTGCGCGGTTGCCTCCTGTGGCAGGCGGACGGGCTGGTACCTCCCTCCCGGGTGACGGCCGCAACAAACAGCACTCAGGCCGAAATGGACCCGCTCGGCGGTTTTCTCTCCGAATCCTGCGTGATATTTCCAAGTGCTGAGGTGTCTGCTAAGGAGTTGTATGCGGCATATTCGGCATGGGCAGAGAAAGCCGGGGAGCGCCCACTGTCACAACGGTGGTTCGGTTTGCGGCTTTCAGAGAGAGGCGTTTTTAAGAAAGAACATAAACGTAATGGCTGGTATTGGGTGGGTCTGGGACTTATGGACACCAAATATGCCGAAAATGTGACCTATGTGACGGATGATGTGACCCTTAAAAATTTGGATAAGCCTGTGGATAACTCGGAAAATCAATCTCAGAAAACAGGTAGTGTGACGCTTGTGACGGATGTGACGTTATTTCCCGTAAACCCTATATCCGCGCGAGTAGAAAAAACTAACGAAAGTGTAAATAAGGGCACTAATGAGAAGTTTACAGAAAACGCGTCACAAGGGTCACAAACGTCACGCCCCCAAAATACCCCATGGTGGACGGGCGATAATTCCGATACCGACAACACAGACGGCAAGGAGGTGTTTTAACATGCTGTTATCAGATTACAAAATCCTTCCAAAGTTCCACGCCCTGGGAATCAGTCTGACGCTTACGCCTGCCGAGGGCATACTCCCAGACCCACAGGACGTGTTGACGGAGGAGTTAAAGAACATACTCCGGGCGAACCGGGATGCAGTGATATCGGAAATTAACATCTGGACAACCACGGCGCAGACAATTATGTGGGTGGCAACGGACTTATCCAGTTTCACGGAATCTGACGCGCGATACGGCCTTGAGATTGGTCATAATCCCACATACCGGCAACTCGACCCTGCATACTACGCCTGGCTCCGGGCGCAGATGGAGAAGGTTAAAACTGCGAAAGATGCGGGGCGGATAAGTGCGGAGAAGTACAACGTCACGCGTGACAGGTTTCTTGCTGTGCACGATTGGGCCATTGCAAACCTGGGAGAGTCGGCAATTGTGGGGGCTATGAATGATATGGCGGCTATTCGGACGTATACCCCACCATCGGATAAGACGCGTGAGAAATACCAGCAGATGACAGACAAGGTGAGGAGGGAGGTTTTGAGATGCAAGAATGGGCAAACCGTACAAACCGTACAAACTGTACAAACTGTACAGACCTCGGTAAACCCGCAGGTTGAGAAATTTCAATCCCTACTATCAACCTACGGATATGCGGTGTTGCGCACCCCGCATTATGCGGACGGCGTAATAATTACAAGGGATAGACCCGTGAAACCACGCATTCCCCGGAAGTTGTATTCCCTGCCGATTTTTACGGTTGCGGAGGCATTGTCATTTCGCGGGGCAACGGGAGATGAAATCAACACGATATGCGGGGTTCGTGCGGTGTTTAAGGAGTCGGAGATTATATTTGCAGGTGGCTCCCCTGCAATAGATGCGAAAGCGAAGGGGGCGGGGGCGTGATGATACAGCCATATTACCAAGACGAAACAACAACACTCTACAATGCTGACTGTCTGGACGTTATGCCGCAGATAGCCGCCGAATCTGTAGACGTGATCTGGACTGACCCGCCATACGGACACAACAACAACAACAACGGCGATCTGATCGCCAGGTGGGAAGTTGCTCTCGGCCAGAAGTTGCATTACACGCCCGAATCCGATGACAGGCCAATTGCAAATGACAGCATGGATGATATGAAGCGGGTAGTTGATGGCGCACTCACCGAGGCGGCACGCGTTTTGCGGAAGGACTGCTGCTGCTGCTGCTGCTGCTGCGGCGGCGGCGGGCCGAAACCTACATTCGCCTGGGTAGCAAACCGCATGGACGAGAAGGGCCTATCGTTCTTCCATGCAGTCGTCTGGGATAAGGGCGGGCTCGGGATGGGCTGGCGGTATCGCCGCAATTACGAGATGGTAATGATCGCCCATCGGCGGGGCGGTAAGCTGAAATGGGAAACCCAGAGCAAAGGTCTTGAAACAGCAAATGTTGTGCGATTGCGAAAAATCATACCTACTGCCGACGAACATCCAACGCCCAAGCCCGTTGCCCTAGTTGCACATTTTCTGCGCCTCCATGCGAAAGCCGGAGATTTGGTGTTAGACCCGTTTATGGGTGCAGGGACTACTGGAGTTGCTTGTGCACAGATGGGATTACGATTCGTCGGCATAGAGATTGACGAACACTGGTGTGAAATAGCCAAGCGCCGCATTATCGAGGCAAAGTCACAGGGCATGTTGCAGTTTGATATTGCGAGCAGCTTGTAACATTTTTTTTTGCAACATATATCACGAACACAGAAAGGAGGAGCCGCACCATGAAATACTATTGGCAACTCCCCACGGGGCATGTGACGCCGATTGTGGATGGGGATAAACTGGAGATTGAGGAGGAGGTTGAGACAGAATTATGAATGATTATACCGAAATGTCAGTGCTCGACATGCGATTACCGAAGGGCAAAACCTGCGGCGATTGCATTCACTGCACCAGGTGCAAGGGATTGTTTGGGTGCAAGGTAAGCAATGAGGTATGCGATTGGTGTCCTAGTAGGTTTGTTGAGGATGAGGAAGGGAGTGTTGAAGGATGATAGAGTTTGACGGAACATGCGGAACGTGTGCTTGGTGGGATAGTTGCGCCCAAATGATCTATGATGCAACGGGGCAGGAGACACCAAGCACTGTGCCCTCAAGTAAGGAAGCTTGCGACCGTCCTACCGAACGCCGTGCCGCCCTCATTGCACAGTTGTCGCAGGATTACAGGGAGGCGTTGGAATTGGGGTGCAGGGTGCGGGCTTTGACAACAATAGATGCAGAGTTTAGAGGCCGTTTGAACGCATGGAGTGTGTTTCCACGTGGCGCTGGGCAGATGGGTGCAATGACTACAGCACCACTCGACGCACTCCGTGCTGCACATATTGGCGATGGGTGGGATGAGGTTAAGGGAGAGAAGGAGGAGGTAGAGGGATGAGGAAAAAGCCGCTGTTGTGCCCAATTTGTGGACACAACCTGGTCTGGAGCCAGTATTGCGAAGGATATAGAGAGTTTGCGATAGATGCAACCGGGGAAATAGGCCGGTGCCTGAAAAGCGAGATGGCAGCAAGCGATAGCGCGCCAAGCGCCCTGCATTGCAGGCATTGTAATGCAAGCTCGGGGTTAGGTATAGAAATGCCTAAGCGCGTGGATGTAAAAAAAATGGATAGATGGAAAGCGATAGGAGGACTCAACCAATGACACAAGCAACCAGTAACACCCTATCCCACCTCACGGATGAGGAACGGAGATTGTTGGAACTTGCGGAGAAGGCAACAGAGCGGCCATGGAGAGTAGATGATATTTATGCTGATGCCGAGGCGGATATACACGCAGCAGATGGGTTTCCCGTAGCAAGGACAAGCTCGACGTGTATAAAACCTTGGGAGCACCTGGGCATTCGCCATTGGTCAGAGGCTCCCAAGGTTGCGTTTATTGAGCGTGAAGAGGATGAAGTTGCCGCCAATGCCGCCTACATCGTCGAAGCCTGCAACAGCATCCCCGCCCTGCTCACCACGATAGACCAGTTGCGGGGCGAGCTGGAACGGGTGAAACAGGAGCGGGACGAGGCATTGAAAAAATTACACGGCGCAGAGGGCATGATTGCCATTGCCTCTGAACAGATAGAGGATTTACAGGCACAGATCAACGGAATGCCGATGGGGACATCCGCGAGTACTCTCGTACAATCAACGTTATCCGAAAGGCGGAAAAACGCTGGTTCGCACCAAAACGAACAGTAGGGCTAATGGCTAGTCAAGTATATAATTCCCCAAAAAAAGCCCTCCCTGGTTATTTGGGGAGGGCGTTATACTTGGAGGCGCAGGATTTGGAGCAAAAAGTGCGCTCCGGTGGGTTGCGAAACATCCTTGCGGGTTTGGTGATCTCTTTGTTGCATAAGGTGCAGCGCCGGGTCTCCCACGGACGGGCGGCTTTTTTTGCCTCTGCTGCAGCTTTTCTGCCCTTTAGCTGGATTGCCGGTGTTAACGGCGATGTTTGCCTCTGCCGCTGCTTTGCGGCCCGAGCATGTTTAATGTGATCCCTCCACCTCTCTGGGTCTTTTGCTGCTCTCAGTTTTAGCCACTCGTGCGGGGTGCGGAGGCGGATATTCGCCTCCCGGAGCCACCGCTGCACGACAGCATCCGCCACCGTTCGGCCAATAAGTTTTTCTGCCGCCGCGCCAATATCCGCACATGCCATGCCCTCTAGCCAGTACATCTCATGCAGCCTGTCCGGCGTAAATGGGCATTCTATGCGGTTCTCCTGGTACGGGCTATATTTTCGTCGTGGGATATTGTGCTTTTTGAGCCAGTTTATTATCAGCGTCTTGCTGACACTAATACCATAACGCTCCGTGATGTATGCCGCCAATTTGCTTGACGGCATATCATCGTACAGGGCTTTGAGCTCCTCGCCCGTAACCGGGCAGGGGGTTTTGGCGGCCATTACAAGGTTTGCCCAACCTCGGCAACATCACCTGTGCCGAAGTTTTCTATCGACACCCATCCAAAGGTGTCGCTCCATCGGATGCCCACCTTATTAGGGTGCAGGTCGCCCTGCTTGTGCTCTGCGCAGTTGGAATGATTGCACGGCGCATCCCCACGCCGGAGTTTACAAAGGTGCGGGTCATGCCATTCCGCCCCTTCAGACGCCTGTTCCAGCGCCCCTATGAAATTGATTTCGTCGATTATATTTTCCATCTCTCAATCCTCCTTGCCGGGGTTAACGGCATTTTATATTAGCGCAGGAGCTTATCTCCTACCTCCTGCGCTTCCGTGCAGGGGGCTGCGCGGAAATCTCTGTCAATATCACGTTCGTAAAGGCGCTCTGCCTCTGCCGATGCAGCATTTAATGTTGGGTGAATGGAAACAACGGTTATATCGTTGTCGTCGTCAACATTTTGCTCAAACACGCAATACTGTTTCATTTTGCCTCCTTATTCCTCTCTGCCGCCAGTCTGATAAGCTGGCGGATGTACTGTCCCATTTTTAGGCCGTGGGCTGCGGCCTGTCTGCGGAGGGCCTCTCTCTCACTGTCGGAGAGGTGCACCTGTAGGGATTTTTCTCGTGTTTCCATGTTGTTGCTCCTTAATTTCTGCCGGGATAGGCTCCCGGCTGGCCGTGTGCAAAATTAGTATCTGGTGATATATGCGAACTCTACACCATTGCGATCTGCATCAAATGAAAGATCGAACCTGCTGCCGTCTGGGAGGTACTGCCTCCCACGAGTTCCAGCTGCGTTCGAGCATTCGCAGCCAGACATCCCGCAGAGTTTTTTTTGCGCTCTCTTTATCTGTGAGTTGGAAAGCATCATAGAATCATTTACGATTACAGTTGCTTCCGTGTTGTGGAAATCGTTCGTTAGTGTTATTTTCATTTCTTTATCTCCTTTTCGGTTTTGATTGCGGGCTGGAATGCAGACCCGCCGCACACAGGGCATTCGTCATGTTCGCCCTTTATCGCAAATTTCTTCCATGCGGATGAGCTCATCTGCTCTTTGCATTCTGCATGATTTTCCTTGATTTTATCGTATACCGACATTTCCCTATCTCCTTTTAAGAAATCTCACAGTTTCCGCCAGAACAGCGATTTCGCCCTGCGGTTCGAGACGCAGGACTTCTGCAATTGCGCCATAGGCATACCTAGTCTCAAACGGCAGCCTTCGAGTCTGCCCGTCATTTTCCAATATAAGCACGTTGCCTATATTGGAAATATTTTTACCGATTGCTTCTTCAAATGTGCAGCAATCGTAATCAATACGGGGTATATACTCCGTAATATCCCTGATAGGAATATTGAACATATCAAGCAGCTGATGGTACTGATAATACGTGCATTTGACACGCACCCACAACAAACCATTTTGGGTTGCTGGATAATCCAGTTCGACACATTTTTTATAAAATGCATCGCTTTCCTCAGGTGTGGCAAAATCTGTAGGGTGCCATACCGCATTCGGATCAACATAGTCATATCCCTTGTGATCCTCGTAATGCTTGATCTCGTTCTGCAACTCGCTATGCTGAACAGGCGTGCACCAAACCTTTGCCCACAATGTGCCATGTCGTGACACATGGTAACCGTAATCCTCCCATGCATCAGCGAGTAGGTCTCTATCCATTTCCGTCTTAAACACAAATGGATATCGACGCTCTTCATGTTCCGCCATTGCCAAAATCCTTTCTGCGAGAAATTAGAATGCGTAGATGTGTTTTATATCCTTGACCCACACGGATGATGCCCCGCTTTCAACCGATTCGGCAACATCATCAAAAACCTGAACTCCAGCGTGTTCCCAGCTCTCGAACGGCTTTCGCTGGGGAGCGCAACCAGTGATGCGGAGGTCGACATCCTGCCACGCATCAACATGTTGGAGCTTGGCGAGAATGTTCTCGTAGAGTTCAAAATCGTTTGTGTAATTTGTTACCTTTACGTTTTTAACCCATGCTTGTTGTGCCATTTTTTCCCTACCTCCCTGAATGTTTCTTCCCTAACTCTATTCTACCCCTATTATATACCTAATAAACATATATGTCAAGGGGTTTGCAAGAAATATTTTAATTATTTTTCGTATAAACAAATAAACGCCTAAAGCCTTGACTAAACTACTATATGTGGTATACTTTATATGTGATACCACTACATATGGTAGTTCTTGCTCAACAATGGGGGTACGTATGGCTCAACGGGAGCTAGAGTTTGCCGCCGACAACCTGCTCCGACAGCACAAATGCCTTGGAGTAGCGCATGGCATTTACAGGGAGTGCGACCTACGGCGCCGCACGGCCCGGGAAATCTCCGTCGGGGCAGATATAGAGTTTGTGGAGGCGTCCCTGTTTGCCGGGGCTGATTCGGCCCCAAAAATCACCGTGGCAGAATTAATAGAAATTGCTAACCTTACAACAAGGCAGCGGCAAGCTTGTAGATTGATGATGAGATTGGGCAAACAGAAACACGTGGCGCAGGCTATGAATATCACTCAACCGTCCGTGGCGAAATTATTATCAAGAGCATTTCTAAGAATCATGGAGATTAAAGATAGAGCGGAATCAGAACAACCGTCCAACTGGGCATACAGATTATTTTATGAGGAGTTGGCGTACAAACGGCGGCTCACGTATCGCAAGGCCACGCACCCCATGAGCACCAAGTATTCCACGCGTCGCCGAGCCTCAAAACACTAGATATAGTGGTGTAGAAAAATACTTACACAAAATATAGTAGAAAAATGGAATATTCGGGCAATAAAATGCGTTTATATATGAGGGGTACTATTCCAAGCGCTAACTCTAAAGGCACAGAGCTTGCTAACTCACGCATTACCCCTCAATCAGCAAGAGATATCCTTTCCGATGATCCCTACGCCGGATTGCGCGAGATAATCCGTAATGAACAACGGCGAAATAGAAATGGGAGTGGGCATAATGTAAGGGTTATCAAGTAGCATCATCATACATCCTAAATAATATCACCCTCCCTTAGACACAGGGCCGCTTGGGCTTACTCCTCTGCCTGGGCGGCCCTGCAATTTTGATTAGGCATAACCAATGTCGCTAAAGCAATACATTAGCGTTATCCAGAAAATACGCCGAGAGCGTGGAGATATATGTGAGGCTTGCGGGAGCCCGGCAACTCACGGACACCACATAATCCCCGTATCAGAAACCAGCATACATAGCGAGCTTGTGTGTGAGCCTGCAAACATCATGATACTGTGCGATGATTGCCACGCGCTTATGCATCCGCTCATAAGGACTATATCGGAATGGCAGAATGCAAGGAAAGGCCGCGGGCGGGCGCTCCACCGCGGCTAGATGAATCAAAAGAGATTTTGCTGGAGCTACTCAATGCCGAGAGAGCGCGCTTGAAAGTGGCGCTCAGGATTGAGGAAGAGCGCAAGATTGTATTCCCTGAAACCAGCGTAATCATCAGGGATATACAGAAATTGACTACGGCGGTTTACGGCAAGGATGATGCTGGGGAGTCTGGTGGCGATAAAAACAAGGGTAACCCAGATTTTGATTTGGGTTTTAAGATGCCGAAACTCGGCTAATTGGAGTAATCCATGTGGATACTGAAAAGCAGAGAAAATGCAGTGACAAGCGCCTGCAAAACCTAAAACCATTTAAACCCGGCCAATCGGGTAATCCCGCAGGCAAAAAGCGCGGAACTATCTCCATAGCATCACACATCAAGCGCAAGCTCAAGGAGATTGCAGAGAGCGATAAAGAGCAGCGCAAATATATAGATATATTAGCCGAATCCCTCATTATAAACGCCATTAAGGGCAACGGCACGGCCATTAGAGAGGTACTAAACCGCGTGGATGGGCTTGTGCAGCCGGAGAAAGAGGAAACAGGCCCTGGCGCTATTGCCAAGATTGACGAGCTCCTTGACAGGATAACAGGGGAAGCGGAATCATCAAATGCTACTCAGCCCGAAACAACAGACAGTGTGGAGCCAGGCTAGAGCGCGTTGGAACGTGCTTGTAGGAGCTGCCTCAAGCGGCAAGACATACCTCTCCTATTACCTTAAAGCGAAGCGCATGAGAACACAGCCACCTGGAAACGTGCTGCTAGTGGGGCGCACAGAGCGCACATACGAGCGAAACGTTCTTGACCCCATGCGAGAACTGTTCGGGGAAGAGCTTGTAGGGCAGGTTAAGGGCAAAGGAACTGTAGAGTTATTCGGGCGCAGATGCTACCTTGTCGGCGCAAACGATGAGCGCAGCGTAACAAAGATACAGGGGTTATCCCTTGTGTATGCTGATGGCGACGAGTTTACCACATGGCCTGAATCCTTCTTCCAGATGCTTAAAAGCAGGCTCAGGCAGCCGGGAGCAATCTGCGATCTGACCGCAAACCCGGAAGGGCCGTACCACTGGGGCAAAACGTTTATAGATGGCACAAAGAACCTTAAATACTGGCATTTCGTGCTTGAGGATAATCCGTTCCTAGACCCCGCGTATGTGGAGGCAATTAAGGCTGAATATACCGGCATCTGGTACAAACGGTACATCCTTGGCCTTTGGTGCGCAGCGTCCGGCGCCATATACGACATGCTTGATGAGTCGGCGCATGTTGTGCCTGATAGCCAGATTCCGGGCATTACAAACTACTTCGTGGGATGCGACTACGGTACATCATCCGTAACAACGTTTTGGCTATTGGGTATTGGCTCCGACAATCTCTATCTATTAGATTTTTGGACATGGGACGCCAAAGAGCAGCAGAAACAGAAAACGGACTTAGAGCTTACGGTTGCCCTTGAGAATTGGCTTAACGATAAGGCGATAGTGCCCACGTGGATATTCATTCCGGGAGACGCGGCGAGTTTTATCGCGCAGCTCTGGCAGACCAAGAAAGAGAGACAGCGGGCCGGGCAGCCTACCCCCTTGTTACATTTGGACGTGGCGGATAGGAGTCCGGGAAGCGTGCTTAACGGCATCCGAGACGTATCAACGCTCCTTGGGGCCGGGAAGCTCCTCTTTGCCAAATCCATAGCAGACCGCAAGGGGCTTGTGGAGATGATTGGCTATACCTGGGACGAGAAAGCCCAGGCACGCGGGGAGGACGCTCCGCTTAAGGAAAATGACCACTCCTGCGACGCGATACGCTATGTTGTCGTCGGCGCGAAACGCTGGTGGCAGAAATTATTACACTGACGAGGCTAACCAAACATGCCAATTGAATACCAAAACATAGATTGGCCGCCTGCCGGCTGGCAGACGGTGCAAAGCTGGTATGCGCTCTGGGACGCGTGGTACTCGGGGGATGTCGCACGGCTGGCAACGGTATATTCCACACTTCTGGCTAATCCGTATTCCTCCAAACTCTCCATGTACGCCAGAAAAGCGCATAAAGAGCGCATGACAACGCTGCATGTACCGGTTGCGGGAGACTTGTCCCGTACCAGTGCCACGTTTCTTTTTTCCGAGCGGCCAAACGTGACCGTAGAGGGCGCAGGAGTGATTACCGAGGCAGGGAATCCCGCAAGCCCGGATGCCGACGCCGTGCAAGAGCGGCTAATGGCGATAATAGAAGCGTCGCACCTGTGGAGCCGTGTCAGCGAGGCGGCAGATGCGGCAAGCCCCATGGGCGGCGTGTGGCTCAAAGTGGATTGGGACGAGACGTTAGCGGATTTCCCCATCCTCTCCATAGTGCAGACGGACAATGCCATACCAGAGTACCGGCATGGGTTTTTGGTGGCCGCCACGTTCTGGCGAGTACTCTCTGATGACAACTCAACGGTATTGCGGCTCATAGAGCGACACGAACCAGGGGTGATATATTACGCGTTATACCGCGGGAGCACAGACAAACTGGGACGGCAGATAGACCTCTCCGCCCATCCCGCGACAGCGAGCCTGCCACCTGCGCAAGAGGGCGTTGATGGGGAGCTGCTCTGCCGGTATGTGCCTAATATGCGGCCTAACAGGCTCACAAGGGGTACGCAGCAGGGCATGAGCGCGGACTGTTACTATATAGGGCAATCCGACTATTCGGGCAGTGAAACGCTTTTTGAGTCGCTTGACGAGGTATATACCGCCTGGATGCGTGATATACGCATTTGCGGCGGGCGGATTATGGCTCCCGCTGAATGGCTGAAAGTCGGCACGGACGGCAAACGTGAGTTCGACTTTGACCAGGAGGTTTTTGTTGCGCTTGAAACCATGCCGTCACTCGAGGGCAAGAGCGGTATTACTACTGCTCAATTTGAGATTAGATCAGAGCAGTTTGCGGCCACAGCTAACAACCTGTACAGGCAGATTGTAACCAACGCCGGCTATTCTCCGCAGACATTTGGGTTGGATATACAGGGGCAGGCGGAGAGCGGAACGGCTCTAACTATCCGTGAGGCCAAGAGCTTTAAAACGTCGGCCACAAAGGCGAATTTCTGGAAGCCTGTTTTGCAAGACATCCTATATCTAATACAGCGTGTGGACGTGGAAAAGCTTGGCGGCAGGTATAAGCCGCTGCCTGTATCCGTGGAGATGCAGGACGGCATTAAAACCAGCTTGCAGGACATAGCTCCATCACTTGAGCAACTCAGCCGGGCGGGTGCGGCATCAACATACATCATGGTTAAATCCTGGCACCCGGATTGGAGCGAAGATGCTATCCAGGCGGAGGTCAAGCGTATTCAGGATGAAAAGGGGCTGGGCGTGCTTGACCCAATGCAGGTGGGGCTTGATTAGCCATGGCAATCGCAAGCGCCGATTATGAGGCATACTCCCAGGTTATCCGCCAGATTTATGCCGAATCCGAAAGGATAATCCTTGAGAAGGTGGCAAAGCGCCTTGAGCGTGGAATTGATTCTCCCGGATGGGCGGAGAAAAAGGCCGCTGAAATCCTTGAACTCCGTGGCGACATAAGAGGCGAGATAAAGGCGCTTAGGAAGCAGAATAGCGCCGTTGCTGATGCTATCGAATCCGCATACACGGCAGGGCGGAAGCAAGCTGATAGCGATATTGAGGGGATGGTAGCCAAAGCAACCACGCGGACGGCTATCCCAAACACAGGTATTACCCTAATCCATCAGTCGCAGGTATCTGCCAACTTCGGCACGATTGACCAGGATGCCATAAAGGCATTAGCGCGCGCAACCGTGGGCAAGCTCAATAAATCGCATTTCGCAATCCTAAGGCTCTCAGAGGACGCTTACAGGCAGACCATAGCAGAGGCCACCTCACAGGTCACAATGGGTACGCAGACGGTCAGGGAGGCGGCGCAGGCGGCGTTAAACAGGTTTGCAGATAAAGGCATATCCGGCTTTGTGGATAAGTCCGGCCGACATTGGGATTTGTCCAGCTATGCCGAGATGGCGGTACGCACTACAACAGGGCAAGCGGCGGTACAGGGGCATTTAAACAGGCTCATAGAACACGGGCACGACCTGGTGATAGTGCAGGGCGGCGGCGGCTCCTGCGCGTCATGCGCAATGTGGCATGGCAGGGTTTTATCTGTTTCCGGGGCTACACAGGGTTACCCAACTGTGGATGAGGCAACGGGCAGCGGGCACCTAATGGGGCCTAATTGTACTTGTACCATGAGCGCTTGGATAGAGGGATTATCCGAACCCCCGGAGCCACTCACAGCAGAGCAGAAAGCCGAGCAGGAAACGCAGTATCAGGAGCGGCAGCAACAGCGATACAACGAGCGGCAGATACGGCATTGGAAACGGCGTGAGGCTGTGGCATTGGGCGAGGGTAAGGATTCCATGCTGGCGCGGGCTAAAATCAAGGAATGGCAGAGCAGACAGCGTTCATTTATTAAGGATTCGGGGCGAAGGAGAGATTACAATAGAGAGCAGATTTGATAATCAAGCTCCTGGATAACACCAGGGGCATTTATTATGCCCGGACGCGGGCCTAAACACGGATATGGGCGACGGCCCTTAAACGGAGGATAGTACATGTTAGATAGATTCGGACTTAGGCCAAGATTCTACTTCGATGCTGACGGCGGAGGTGGCGGCGGCAATCCAGACGACGGGGGCGGAAACCCTAACGGGGGGGGTGGCGAAAACCCTGGCGGCAAGACCCTCACTCAAGAGGAGTTTGACCGGGCGATAACCGCACGGCTGGCCCGTGAGCGCAAAGCCTGGGAGAAAACCTTAGAGGAAGAGAAAGCCAAAGCCAAAATGACCGAGGCCGAGAAGCTCAAAGCTGAAAAGGAAGAGGCCGACAAACGTGCAGCGGACGTTAAAACGTCAGCAGACAAGCGCATCATAAACGCCGATACCCGCATACAGGCGGCTGCAATGGGCGTATCTCCCGAGCGGCTATCTCACGTGCTCAAACTGACAGACCTCTCCGCTGTGGAGATGGGCGAGGACGGGGAACCGGATGCCAAATCAATCAAGGCAGCCCTTGAGAAGGTGCAGAAGGAAGTGCCGGAACTCTTCTCCGGGGAAGTCCGGCTGAATCGTGGAGGTAACGACTTCTCTGGTGGATCTGGCGGCAAGGGCAAAAGTGACATGAATGCATTCATCCGGCGAGCAGCCGGGCGGTAGTTTCAAAACAAACACAAATCAGGAGGATTAGAACAGAAATGGCTAATATTATATCCAGAGGTGACGCAGGGGATCTTATCCCCGTTGACGTATCTAGAGAGATTATACAGGGGATTCCGGCAGCATCGGCGGCATTGAGTCAGCTGCGGCAGCTCCCCAACATGCCGAGCGCACAGACCAGGATGCCGGTTCTCTCTGCGCTCCCTAGCGCGTATTTTGTGACCGGAGAGCCGGGCGACGGAACGGAGGGCATACGCGGGCAGAAGCAGACCACAAAACAGGCCTGGGCTAATAAATACCTCAACGCAGAGGAGATAGCCTGCATTGTGCCGATACCGGAGGCCGTGCTTGCGGACTCTAATTACGATATTTGGGGCGAAGTAAAGCCCCGGATAGCGGAGGCGTTCGGCGTGGTAATAGACGGCGCCATCTTCTTTGGCACGAACAAACCGGCTGCATGGCCAGACGGGATTGTGCCCTCTGCTATAGCCGCGGGGAACTCCGTTGAGCTTGGCACCGGCACAGATATCTATGATGACATCATGGGCGAAGGCGGAGTGCTCTCCCTGGTGGAGGCATCCGGTTTCGGCGTAACAGGCCATGTGGCCGACCTTTCGATGAAAGCCAAGCTGCGCGTGCTCCGGGATTCTAACGGCGTGCCCATTTTTGTACGCTCCATGAGCGAAAAGATTGGCTACGAGCTGGACGGCTCTCCTATAACCTTCCCCGAAAACGGCGCATGGGATGCCACGGCAGCGCATATGGTCTCCGGCAAGTTTTCCGAGGCCGTCTACGCCATGCGGCAGGACATAACCTATAAGATATTGACCGAGGCTGTGATACAAGACAACGAGGGCAATATAGTCTATAACCTGGCGCAGCAGGATATGGTAGCTCTGCGCTGCGTAATGCGCATAGCATGGCAGGTTCCGAACCCCATAAACCGCCTCAAGGCAACCGAGGGCGGCAAGGGTATAGGTGATGCTGGTGCGGACGTTGTAGGCCGCTACCCGTTTGCTGTGCTGACACCGACTACGTAGTAACTGCAACAAATAGATTAATTAGGTTAATGACGATTGGGAGGGGTGCGATTCCCCTCCCTCTCTTTTGGAGGCAAATATTATGGGATTCTACCCCAAGACATATAAAACGGACGTGAATTTCGAGGGTGACGTAAAAATAGACGGAAGCTCTCTTGAGGCAGAGCTTAAGGCCGTTGACGGCATCACGGCGGCCGCGGCAGACATCAACAAACTCTCCGGCGTGACGGCCGGCACGGCTACCGCAAGTAAAGCGGCCATACTTGGCACCAAGAAGGAGCTTAATGAGTTTCACACGGCAAAATTGTACCTGGGTACAGCGGCCGGTACAGAGGTTACAGCGACTGCAGATGAGATTAACATTCTGGATGGCGTGACCGCGACTACTGCAGAGCTCAATATCATGGATGGCGTGACTGCAACGGCAGCAGAACTTAATAAACTGGCAGGTACCAGCGCGAACGTCACCCAGGCGAACCTTGATGCACTTACCGGGGCCGGGGAAACTGCACTCCATTCCCATGCTGTACCTGCCACAGTGGTGCAGAACAAGCGGCAACGTGTGGCGATAGGTGATATTAACACAGGCGCCACCATACTCCCTGCGATCGAGGGCAAGGCATACAGGATTATAGACATAGCACTCGTGGCTTATGGCGGGAATCTGGCAGCAACGGCAGAGGCTACCGGCGTGGCTGTTTCCGGCACCCAGTCGGCGGCGGGAGCGGCTCTATTTACCGTGCCGGTTGCATCACTTACACAGTCCACGCTCATTCACAGTTCTTGCGCGGGCTCAAGTGCATTTATACTTGCTGATGGAGCCAGTTTTGTGGCGAACGATGCTAATACCGCTGTGACCGTGCAAGCGGTAGGCGGCAGTGACCTTATCACAGCAACCGGGATTGATGTAATCATATCCTACGTTATCGAATAGGGAACCCGCATCCGGTGCAACTCCTGAAAACGGGCGGCCATTCAGACCGCCCCTACAATTTTTCGAGGCTAATATATGTCTGTAACATTTACAACATTGCCCATAGACGCCCGCGTGACCCCCGCCAACGCGGATAAGTGGCAGGAAGCGTACGCTTGGGGAGACCATGCGGAAGCGGGGTATGCAGAAGAATCCGCACTTCTGGGGCATACTGGACGTACAGATAACCCTCATGCGGTGACTGCTACACAGGTTGGAGCAGATGCAGTTGGCACGGCGGCGGGACTGGTTGCCGAACACGAAGGCGCATACGTGCATGGGGATATAGCCCACGCAAACAGAGCGATACTTGATGGGCTGAACCAGGCGCTAGGTACGGGGGCGGCACCGACCTTTGGGGGGCTTGCAGTAGATGCGAGTACATTTTATGTGGATGCAGTTAACCACCGGGTTGGAATTGGCACTAATTCACCTTTGCACGCACTGGATATAGTAGGTGAAATGCGTATAAAAACTTCAGGCAGCTATGGCAACATAAAAACTCCAAACAATAGTAGGGTTGCATTACAAATATTAAATAGCGGTAATGCCTTCTATGGCCCAGCCGTATTCAAGAATGATAGCGGCAGCGAAAAGGCTAAGATGACTAATATCGGTTTATTCGGCATAAACACTACATACCCTACCGCTATGCTCCATGCTGTATCTGGCGCAACTGACTACCCTGTAATCATTGCACAAGCCATGACAGGGCAGACAGCAAACCTGCAAGAGTGGCGAGATTCCACCGGAACAGCTAAGGCATCCATGAGTGCAACAGGTTACTTGAGTATAAACGGATTGGGTTTCTCTGACTCATCTGTAGACGGCGCATGGCGCATAACCCAGTCCGGCAATGACCTTGCATTCCAGCGCAGGGAATCCGGCGCGTGGGTGACCAAAGGAACAATCACAGCCTAAAGGAGCAATATCATGGCATTACTTAAACGGATAACAGACCCTACAGACCCGACCTGTGAGATTGACGCTTATGTGAGGCTTGTGCTCAATAACAGGCCGAGGGCAGGGCTGAACATGGGGCTGCACGCAGAGTTTCTGGCATACAGAAGCAAGGCGGCGGCGGATGCAGGCGGGCAGCCGCTTGCGGTGTTCCAGATGGACATTCCCGCGGAGACTTACGACGCTATGTGGAATCGACTGTTCTCCGCTTCTGCACTTTCTCCTGCATCTGCGAACCCGGATGCGGTGGTGTACGCATGGGCGCAGAAGTTTGATAGTAACCTGAA
>CALNCU010000101.1 GCA_937875395.1 uncultured Armatimonadota bacterium
GTGGTTGAAGAGTGTGCAGATGGTGCTGCCGGTCTCTGCATCTACGGCTTTTATTACGCCAAGGTCTGCATCTACCACCCCAGTGGGGCCTAGCAGCTTCTCTTCCGGGTACGGCTCCCAGTTCATTACTATGTGGCCGTCATCTGCCAGAAGCCTTCTGTAGTGGCTTATTGTGCCTTCCTTGCCGCATCCTACGCCTACCAGGGCGCATTTCAGGTTCCCCGCGGCCTGCTCTGCGGATTCTACAATCTTTTTAAGGAGCTCTTTCTGGTACTCCGGCTCTGATTCGTTTAGAAGGCCCACTGCGGCGGGGCCGGAGTGGGTGTGCGTGGTAGCAATAATTATATTGCCGTACGGTATGCCTGTTTTCCGCTCTATCTCTTTCCGCGCAGATGCAGCCTGCTCTACAGTAACCTCGCATACATCAAGTGATATAACCGCATAAGCATCGCAGAGGTCTCCACTGTTTGAGATCACTAGAGCGTGCGAAAAGAGCGGATCATGCACACCCTGGGATTTGTGAGCCCGCAGCATCCCTTCCATCCAAACGGCTCCCTTTGGAGTAATGTCTACCTTGGCGCTTCCTACTTTCATAATTCCTCCTACTCACCTACAATGCCCTTGCTGGTTTTACGCTGTACCAGCGTGACGGTTTTTGATAGTTTGCATCTGTCTCCACGGTAACGCGAAACAATAAACATGGCCGGGTTGTTCTGCGAATCAAATATAAGCTCTCCTGTTACCAGAAGTGGGATTTCAGCCCCTATTTGGAGCATCTCCCTATCGTCTTCGGTGGGGGTTGCAACGCTGATTTCATACTGAGTCTGCACCAGTTCTACCCCGGTCTCTTCCTGCCACATGTGCATAAAGACGGGCGACGCCGCCATCTCTCTGTTTATGCACATGGCAAGGGAGGGCGGCATGTAGACTTCATCCAAGGCAAGGGGAACGCCCCCCTCATAATCCAGGCGGACAAGCTTTCTGAGCATGGAACCCGCCTGAACACCAAGCTTTGCGGCAATAGATTCCGGCGCCTGCACCAAGGAATCTTCCATAAGGCTGCGCACCAGACGGAGCCTACCTGATACAACGTCTGATGTAAAACTTGAGAGGCCCACAACTATGGAATTCTGCCCCGGCTCCCTAACAAAGTTGCCTACTCCCTGGTGGCTGTCTAAAAAGCCATCCAGAACCAGCTCATGAATGGCACGGCGGATGGTGATAAGGCTTACGCCAAACTCCTGCCTTAGTTTTGTCTCGGATGGGATAAGCGTTCCGGGGCGGTAGATGCCATCCTCCAGCTTGGATTTAAGCTGATTATACACAACGCGGTAGAGAGGCACTCTTTCCGTTCCCGCCGAGTTTCTTGCTGTTCCGTTCATAGTCACTATACTCATTATAATGAGTCCTCAGCTATTTAATATGCGAGAGCTGTATCAGCCCTCGCTTACACAATTGTATGGTACATCAGAATATGCATATTGTCAATACTTTTTGATTCTGTGTGTTACTGTTCAGCTAATATGCACCAAGGAATATAATGGCAATAGCCTTGAACAAGAAACAAAAGAGGCTGACAGACAATACCCTCAGTTAAAAGCTTGACCTCATGGCACTTGATGATAGTTTCAATTCCAGGTTGGTACGATTAAAAGCC
>CALNCU010000102.1 GCA_937875395.1 uncultured Armatimonadota bacterium
CCAGATAGACCGTAAACTCTGCGGCGTAGTCAAAGTTTGTATCATCCTCATAAGAGGTCACGGAGACGGCTATTGAGGGTATGCCCAGTATTGCGCCCTCCATGGCGGCGGATACCGTGCCGGAGTAGGTGAGGTCCCACCCCAGGTTGGGCCCCCGGTTTATCCCGGAGACTACCAGGTCTACCTTCTCCCGGACAACATCAAAGACGCCCAGGGTGACGCAATCTGAAGGGGTGCCGCTTGTGGAGTATCCCTGGGAACCGTCCGGCAAATTTACGCTGGAGAGCCGGAGGGGTTTGTGCAGGGTGATGGAGTGCCCGGATGCGCTCCTTGGCCTGTCCGGGGCCACAACATGCACTTTGCCTATTCTTGCAAGTGCCCTTTTAAGCACCTGAATCCCTTCGGCATGTATGCCGTCATCGTTGGTTACCAGTATGTTTATCTCTTTGCGATCAGCCACTGGGTTATCCTTTCATTCTTTATATTATAGTACCCACGCATCCGGCCCGCGGAACGTTTATTTATGCAGATTCCAGAAATCTATCCCGGATAGCCTGCCTCTCTTTTCAGCAAGTCCGATGTCCATTTTGCAACTGCCTGGACGGCCTCAACAGCTATTTTAATCATCCCCGGACGGGTGTAGATGGCGTGCTCCGGGCATACTTCCTGGCAGCAGTAACACCTTATGCACCTGGAGTAATCAAACCTGAGCCGCCCCTTTATCCGGCTGACGGCGTGTACGGGGCAGATGCGCACGCAGGCGTTGCACCGGGTGCATCTGCGCGCCTTAAGCGCCGGGCTTCTTACCAGCTGATTCCTTAGAGCGCGGTAGACGGGGGCAGGTATGCGGCTTACAAGATCCCCTCTTGCGGGGAGCCTGAAATCCGGGATGCGCACCTCTTCCGGGCTTACCCCCAAAATCTCTATCTCCTTAAGGTCTGTCTCTCCAATCCCCCGCTCGCGAGCCAGCCTTAACACCGGAATCTCCATAGGGTCTATGCCTGCAACCGCGCAGGCCACGGCATCCAGCGCAACGGGGTCTTCAGAAGCAAGGATAACGCCGAACTGCCTTTTTCTGCCTGCGGACGGCCCCTCACCATCCATGCCCCACACGCCGTCCATTACGGAGAGCGCCGGCCTTACCGCCATAAGCACATCCAAAAGCATCTGCGCAAACATAGAAGGATTATCCCCGGCTTGAAGGTGGAAGCCTACCTTACGCCTGCCCGGTATGCAGCCAAAAAGGTTCTTAACTGCGCCGGTAAGACGCATAAGCGCATGCGTTTTAAACTTGGGGATATTTATAACCACATCCGCCCGGCAGACGGCAGAGGCTATGGGGATGCGATGGAACACGGCGGCGCCTTCTATATCTACCTCTGTACCCGGCGCGGCAAAGAATTCCATTGCTGCATCCGTGTCGGCGAGCACATCTTGAACGCCTGTTTTTTTAAGGAGACGGTTAAGGGCGCCCGGCGTATCGCCGCCTACTGCGGGACTGTCCCCAACAGAGCACTCACCGCCGGATGAAGCGGCAAGCTCCAGCAGGCTTTGGAGGATTGTTGGATGGGTGCAGACCGCCGCATCCGGCTCCCAGGAAGCAAGCAGGTTGGGTTTCATAAGCACCCGGCTTCCCGGCGGGACGAACCTGCCCATTCCGCCAAGAAGGTCCACCGCCTCCCTGACTGCCGCCCGGACTTCCGATGGTGTGTAATCTTTGCACCGCACAATGGCAACGGTTGTTTTCAAATATCAGCTCCGCATGCGGGAGAGGGGCTAGGCCTCCCCCGCACGGTTGTATCTTTCTTTACCTTAAGAGCGGTAAATCAGGTTAAGATGCTTTTCAATATGCTCGGATACAAGCGCATAGTGCTCTTCTTCATGGCTGCAAAGCGTATTGAATATCTGATCCTTCTCTTCATCCAGCAGCACGCCGTAAGAGATGTGGAAGAGCTGGCGCACATCCAGCCTGTCGCAGAAGGCCAGAAGGTCTCCATCTGGCAGAGCGGGTGGAAAATTTTCTGATGTAATGGAAACGTGATACGCCTTCTTGCTTTCATCCAGGTTTTGCAGGCAGAGCGCATAGAGCCTCTGCAGAAGCTCTGCGTTGGCGGCGGCCACAAGCTTTACGGCCTGAAGCCAGCTGGTGCCGGAGGTTTTTATATGGAAGTTTCCGCCGGTGACATCCCCAAAGATTGGGTAGACGCTGAACTTGTCGCTGCCGGAGTGCAGGCTTAATCTGTAACCGCCTATCTCACGGCTGAGGGCAACCTGAATTTTGAGGGATTTGGTGAAGGCGTCCAAGTCTCCCACAAAATCCACGCCCTTCTGAAACTCTCCCGGGAACTTGGGGGCCAGGCTCTTAAAATCTATCCCGCGCTTGTGCAGGTATTCGGCCACAAAAAGGTGGTCTTCCGGGGTGGTCTCCCGGCTTCCTTCGTCTATGGAGACTTCAAGATCAAAATTCTGCAGATACTCGCGGATTATGCCGTCCATCTCGCAGACTTTCTGCATGGATTTCTCATAGATGAGCGCAGATGTTAGCAGCTCCAGCTCAGATACCGTATACTCGCCGCCGCCGGGGAGTTGTATCTTTCTGCCCTGGTTCTCTGCAATTACGCTTTGGCTCTCCTGCGAGAGTCCTTTTGCCATCTCTCTTTTTTGGGATTCCGGCTTGTCGCCCACGTTGTTCAGCCAATCGCTGACATCCAGGGTGTACATGCTGTACCCGGCTGCCGCGCCCTCACGCAGATGTTCTTCATCTTTAATATGATCTGCATCTGCGCCAAATGCGCCCGTGTAGCCGGATTCCAGAAGGCCCATAACGGCATCCAGAAGCACGCTCTTAAACGTGCGGTGCTCCTTCATAAGCTCCCTTGGGGACTGCTGCGCCACCACCGGCAAAACCGGGTAGCGGGAGAGCACATCCAGGTGGGCGGCGGTGACCAGGCCCAGGCGGTCTCCCGTGCCGAACGATGCTTTCTTGTTGCATGGAGAGGGGGCTATGGGAAGTACTTCCTTCAGCTTAAGATAGTTCTCCCAGCTTAATTTGTAGAAACCTATGTTTTCAACTGCCGGCGCGGCTTCCGGCGAAAGGCCTATGGGGTTGCTGCCTTCAATTACGCAGATAAACTTCTCGCACCCGCGCTTTGCAACAAATATGGTGGCTCCGCCCTCCGTCTTTCTAATAGACTTGGGATACAGGCAGAACCCCTTCCCTTTAAGTGCAGATATTAGTTCTTCAATCATTATGGTGCCCCTTTTGTGTCTTTTTGACTGTATATGGCGGGGAGGGCTGCAAGACAGTCCTCCCCCTGGTGAATCTTATGCGCCAAACTTCTCCTGGGTGTTCATGAGCTGCGTAAGTATGTTCATAATATCCGTACCGCGGATGCGCAGCAGGCCTCCCCTGGTGGCGGCACGCTCATCAAACTCCTGCACGCAGTCCACCCTGACATCAGGCCCCCAAAAGACTATGGGCACCGGGTCGCCGGAGTGGTCTTTTATGCTTACAGGCGTGGAATGGTCTGCCGTAAGAACAATGTATGTGTTATCCCCGGCTTCTTCCATTAGAAGGCCTATCATCTTGTCTATATTCTCTATCATGGCAAGCTTGGCATTTGCGTCTCCATCGTGGCCGGCAATGTCGCAGCCTTTCACGTTGCAGAGCACAAAATCATGGTCGGCAAGAGCATTAAGTATCCCCTTGCCCATAGCCATAACATCGGAATCCAGCCCGCCCGTGGCGCCTGGAATCTCTATTACGTCCATCCCCAGGTAGACGGCTATGCCGGCAATAAGTCCGGTCTCTACAACTGCGGCGCCCTTGAGAGAGTACTTCTCCTGGAACTTCTGCACATTGGGAGCGACTCCCGCGCCTCTGGGGAGGATGATGTTTGCCGGATTCTTCCCCTCCGCTATCCGCTTCTTGTTTACCGGATGGTCTTTTAGGAGTTCGTAGGATTTGCGAACAAACTGGTTTACTATGCGGGCGGTTTTTGCGCTTGCGGCGTCATCCGGGCAGCATGCCCGGGCATCATGCACCTTTGCGCCCACCTCATGCGGGTCTGTATCCGTTACGGCAGCGCCC
Source organism: uncultured Armatimonadota bacterium (assembly GCA_937875395.1). Classification (GTDB taxonomy): domain Bacteria; phylum Armatimonadota; class UBA5829; order DTJY01; family DTJY01; genus CALNCU01. The sequence continues at coordinate 4,091 of CALNCU010000102.1, forward strand.
AAGCCGGGCCCTCTAAGCACAAGCGCGCCTCTGTGGGCGACGGATTCCTTAAAGTAACAGGTTACATCCTCTATCTGCATCCCGTTGACTGCGGCGGCAAGTTCTGCCGTGCCTTCCTCAATGCGCCCCGCACGCCTGTCTGCTATTACCATATTAGAATCAACGGTTGTAAAGTTGCACCGGAAGGCCACATCTCCCTGGCGGACATCCATACCTATTCCAGCCGCCTCAAAAGGCCCTCTCCCGGTGTAGCAGACAAACGGGTCGTAGCCCAGTATTGCAAGGTGAGAGGTATCGCTGCCGGCCCTCACTCCGGGGGCGATGGGATCCATTATGCCACACTCGCCGCCAAGAGCCAGGTTGCTCATATTAACATCATTCGCCACTTCCAGCGGCGTCCTGCCATCCAATTCCGGCACGGGTCTATCTCCCATGCCATCACATATTAAGAGAATCGCTTTGAAATTCCCCATATAAACCCTCCCAAACTCTATTCCGGTTTAATCTACCCAGTTTGGATTATCTTACAATATCAGGACGGTTCTTGGCAACACTTGCGCATGCTTGTACTAATTCTAACCGAAATAATGCAGAGTATATTACCTATAACTTATACTCATATAGGTTTCGCTACAACATATATGTTGATTATATATACTGTTTAGTATATAAGCAGCATTGGGTAACATCCCGTTGACCAAGCATCTGATCTCCAAAAAGTCATTCTCTGAGGAGGTACCATACCTATGAATCACCGGAAACAAACAGGCCTTTATGTTCTTATGCCGCTGATGCTGGGAGTTCTGGCAGGTTGCGGCGGCGGAGGCGGAAGCAGCAGTGATCCGCCAAGCCCGCAGGATATAAACACGCTGCCTGCCATAATCATGGTAGCCCCAACAGACAGCACTGTAACATTGGATGTTACAAATTCAACAACTCTTCCCATAAAGTTTAAGGCAGACCATAAGAGCGGCGACCCGATGAATTACTCAGTCACATGGGATGCAGGGAATGTGACTCCGGCAGAAGGCACCCTGAACTGCCTGGACGAATGCAATGTTGTGTTTACGGCGCCAGGCTATAATGGCGTTTGTACGGTAAATATTGCCGTAAGCCATGGGGATAAGAGCACCGTAAAGACCCTTAAAATCAACGTCACAGGCAATTCTTCGCCCGCCAGCCAGTTGAAGATTCTGGGCATAAGTATGGACCCGGCAACTGTCTCTCCTGGGGAGGAGGCAACATTAACGGCAAATGTGGATAACCCGGAAGGCAAGACACTCACCTACAAGTGGAGCAGCCAGTACGGCAAGCTGATATCATCCGGGAATACGGCCACATGGGTATCCAAAAGCACTGCCGGGGTCTACGGAATTTACCTTACGGTAAGCGATGGCACAAGCTCTGTTAAA
>CALNCU010000103.1 GCA_937875395.1 uncultured Armatimonadota bacterium
CTCAATCCATAGGCCAACCCCGGGTGCAAGAGCCGGGAAGTCGGCATCAGACGAATAACCGGATACATTGGTCCATATCTTGTATTTATTTTCTAATGGCGCCCACACAGCCATCGAGAATTTCACATCGGATGAATTAAGCCCCAGTTCTCTCTCCGGGTCTAACGGATAGATAGGCCATACAGGCAGCGCAATCATCTCTATATTATTACCCGTTAGCTGCTTGGGATCCATGGGCGCTATGGCTACCGTAGTGCTCTTGCTGATTGGGCTGTAAGTAGCGTTTCCATCCCAGACAGCAGATACTGTCCATATGCCATCTGCGCTGAACACCCACGGCAGAGTATACGTCCAGGGCGATGCCAGGCTTGTAACTGTAGCCAGACGAATGATATCACTACCCTTTCCAAGGGGCGGCGTGAGAGTTACCTTTATATTCGGCTTGATTGTGATTGGGTAGGCCTCCTGCTGCGTTAAAGCGCCGGTAATATTGACGGATTTACCCACAGATGCTGACGGGCATGCAACCGTGATGTTTGCTGCTGCGCTGGCAACCTGAGGATATATTCTGATAGATTGGATAGAGCCATAGAACGAAGCTCCGCCGTCCCAAGAGGCGCTGATGGCCCATCCGCCGGGTATTGCTGGCGTCCAGGAATAACTATAGTTCCAGATGTTATCAACCCCGCCCGTGGCAATGACCGTTTCCTGAACCACTTCGCCGCTGGGCTTTGTCAGGTTTAATATAATCTCCGGTGCGCCCGGAAGCAGGCTGTCTTTCTCCAGAGTAAGAGTTCCGCTTATGGTGGCAGTAGAATCAAGCACCGGGTTTGTTGGGTTGCATGCAATTGTAAGGGTGCCTGCATATCCTGTTACCATTACGGTGTTATCGGTTGTTACATTTGCGTAAACCAGCTTGGGGTCCGTCCAGCTTGCGCTTGTATTCCAAATACCAATCCTGGTTGGAGTCCAAGTGCCCATGTATGACCAATCCTGTTTTCCGGCAATAAGAGTTGCCGGGATTGTCATGGTAACGGGCAAATCTTCAGCTGAAGGCGGCGTAAGGATTACGTTAATCAACACAGAATCCCCTGGGTTGCCGATTGGATACTTGCCGCTCACATCTGCCTTAAGTGTGCCGCTAATTGTAACAGGCTTGGCTACAGATGGGGAACTTGGTGTAAATACCATGTCCAAAGTCCCCTGCGCTGTTACAACGGTAGGACCGGCAAGCATGGGCGTGATGGCCCAGGCATCGGCAATAATGGGAACCACAGTACCGCTATCACCAATGTAGGCCGTTGACTGCCTTGTCAAGGCGTTAAAGAACGCGCTGTGTTTATTGCCACCCATGAGCGGCAACAGAACCGGGACTGTAACAGTGTAGTCCACACCGGCTTTATAATCGTAGTAGCCAACGGCGGTAGGCGACATATCCAGACGGCCTATGGTGAAGGCGTCGCCGGGTAATACGCCCTTTGACTCCAGGTATGTGCCTGGGATAAGCGTAAGGCTCTTGTCATCGTTATCCTGAATGGTATAGCAGTTGTACTTGCCGGTTATCTGCATGGGCATCCCCTGGAACTGATGAGGCGTCCATGCCTTCCACCATGGCTTGCTTGTATCCATGGTTATTACAGCGCTACCATCGCCCTTTTCTTCCAGGCTATCTATTCTGTAGATGAATGATAACTTATCACCTACCTTCACTTTCGCTAAGTCAGCTGGAGTACCGTCAGATTCAAGGAGGCTAAGCATATTTACGGTAGATATATCCACAATATAGAACTTGCTTGAGGCATCTCCGCTAAAGCGAACTGTTGCATCTTTTAAATCTACAGTCCAATTCTGAGCCTCATCAGTAATGGTATTGCCGCTTACATTGGTTACCTCAACGCCCACTCTAAAGGTATCTCCAATAGCAAAACCATCGCCGGTGACAATATCTTTTGATTCATCAAGTATAAGTATGGTAGAGAGCTGATCCGCAGACGTTATGCTGGATTTAATAAGGAATGATTTTCCTCTTGCAAGGCCGCTCTGCACATACAACTGCTGCCCGGCAAAGGTGTTATCCGGCCAGGTGCCGCTCATGGTTACAGAGCTGTTTCCGCCGCCCGCCGCCCTACCCTGGCAGGCTGTAGCAATAGCGGCATATACGGATACAGGCTTGCTGTCTACATGTACTGCCGGGTAACCGCCCTCCGGGGGATTCCCGCCGCCTTCTGAGTATGTTACCGAGTAAACAACCTGCTTGCTTGGCGATATGTTGCCGCTGGGAGTTATTAACGCATTTGAAAGTACCGGCGGATCATTTACCCATGGGCCGGGTATTGGCACCGGCTTTACCCATTTAATCTGGAACTCATCGCCAGGCATCCAGCCTGACAGATCGCTGCCGCCGACAAGGGTAACCGTTGTGCTGTCATTCCCGGTAATAGTATATACTTTGCCGCAGAGCGCTCCACTTGTAAAGGTTAGCTGACAGTCTTTAAGGTTATCGGTGCCAGACGGCCATGTGTGCGTGCTACCGGTAATAGCAAGACCGGTTACGCTATTGATGGTATCTGTAATGACGGCGGATGAATGAGAACCCTTTTTGTCAAAGCAAGCGGAACCTCCGCCGTTGGAGGCCTCAAAGTAGTAACTATGCGGGCCTATGCCCAGCGTAATATCAACTTCATATGGCACATCGCTAAGAAATTCCGTTACACTGAGGTCCTGCATCTGCATATCATAGTACTGGCCATCAATCTTTACCCGTATATATCCGCCGCTTGAAGCAAGCGGGCCCTGGCCGTTTTTACCATTTAGGTCATGGTAAGATACGGTAAATTTATAAGTATCAGTTGATTTGCCTGCAATGGGCGTTACCCCGCCGCCGGTGAGTATAGGAGGCTTTGGCGTAATTACGGTTGGCCCGGTAACGCCATAGTAGTAGTATACATAGTCACCTTCTGCAGTTGGTGAGGCAAATGTTACAGTACCGCCGGTATAATCTACGGTATAATCCGTTCCATAAATCAATTCTGCGCCGTTCTTATGATAGGCCTTTGGATAACCGTATTCATCATAAGGCGACTGTATTCCCACAAGCCGATAGCCGGGAAGCTGGCTGTACTTAGGAGTAAATAATGTACTTCCTGCCGGGATATCCTCAACAAATGCGTGGGCGCTTGGCGAGGACGCGCTCTGAAGCGCCGGTTTAACTCCGTCTGATGCAACAAAGGAGTAGTAGTATTGGACACCATCCTTTGTACCGTTCAGCTGAGTAGTATACGTATATACCTGCCCGGAGATTGGCGTGCCCTGCGCAGCAGTCATGGCATGACCGCGGTCCCAGGTGATAAAACCAAGAATCTGATACTCATCTCCTACGGCAACACCATCAGCCCTTAGATTTTCAGTACCGGCAAAGGTGAGCGTGTTCTGGTCGCTGCTTGCTATGGTGTACGTTTTTTCCTTTGCCTTGCCGCTTACAATCTTCACCGTATAACCGCCGCTGCTGGGAACCAATAGATTATTGGGCATCCATGACTGGGTGTTATCAGTAAGCTTATTACTCGCTGGCAAATCCGTTATGGTGAATATCTGCGCACTGGTGCCTATATATGTTTTAACATAGGTGGGCGCCCGCCCGTCTGTATTGGTATATTTTACAGAGAACGTCCACGGTGTAACACTTGTGGAAGCGCCATCTAATGATGTAATAGTTCCATTGTTAAGGATTGGCTCTGCAGGCGGGTTGACTGTTGGGCCGGAGATCCATCCGGTTGCAGGATAGACGGCTGTCTCTCCCGGAATGCTATAATAACCGACCGTTGTTGTGGCGCCGCCCCAGTCGTCCTGGAACTCAAACTTGTACTGCCTGCTGCTTGCAGTGGTAAAGGCGTTTCCAAGGCTGGATGAGTTATACGTATATGTTACTCCTGATGCATAGTCGGTACTTGCGCCTACCGGCGTCATCTGCACCTTGGAGACTTTATTGGGATCATCGTTATATTTTATATACAGCCATGTTGATGCCGGCGGCTGGTTATCTGCACTTGTGTATATTATGCTGAACTTAAAGTTCTCCCCGGCGCTGCCGCTGGTGGGGGTAACAGTACCTTCGGATGGCGGAGTCAGCGTGCATCCCCTGTTTACATACGGGCCGGGGAAATAACCGACGCCGTTGTTGGCATCATACGGCCACCTGATAGTTCTTGTATAGCCCTTTTGGGGATACTGGTTTGTGTAACCCAGACTGCTTGACCAGGGGACATCATCTGCAACGCTTATTATATTATTTTGCGATGATGGGTCCGGCACAGTATAGGTACATGTAAAGTAATAAGTGTGCGGCCCTGCCGGAAGCGAGATGGGCGTATCGAGCCTGTATGTGGTGCCTGTTGTGGATATATTATCTTGCAACGCAGTAGGGTCACGCTTGAGCGGGTACTCAACGTATGTGCCCGTTCCGTTTGCAGTGTCATCTATCCAAACACTTATCGTTTCCCCGGATGCATCCTCAGGCCATATATTATCCAATTGCCTGTACTGTACCTCAAAGTTTACCTTTGTTGCTTTTTCAATACCGGGCACATACGGAACTGTGGGGAGGAGCTCCGGCTGGCTGACACTGACCGGATAATAACGTATTTTGTAATTAGAGAGCGTACCTACCCATGGGTTTGTGTACCAGGTGAGTTCATAAAGCCCCTGCGGTATGCCCCGGCCGCGGATAGACGCAGCAGAGCCGACTGTTGTGGGGTAGAGGCTGCCGCTTACAATAGGATGCTGGTCGCTTCTGTACTTGTATCCAAAGTTACTGTATCCGGATCCGGGTCTGTATTCGGTGCCCTTGTCAATGAACCTAAGAAAATCGGTTGAAGAGTTATTTGTTGCAAAGCTGAATCTCTCATCAATAGGCTCATCAATGAAGGGCTTGCCGCCCGGCTCATATGTTACCCTGTCTACAAAGTTGGCGACATGGTAAAAGTTACTCCGCCATCTGGTAGTGGTATCCTGCGGCATTAATGCCAGGTTATTTGAATATTCACTATAATTGCCGGGGACGTTAGCAGTTCCATGCAGTAGATATTTATCATCAACATTTACATCGCTAATATCGGCATTTGCCAGTGTTAGCGCACCATAGGTTCTATCCACACTTAAAGTACTGCGCTCCACGGTATACACATGACCAGCCAAATTTCCGCTGGTAAATGTCAGCTGATAACCGGCGGCATCACCAACCCATTGAGGCTCGGTATCTTTTATTATGGTGGTTCCTGATTTCCCGGAGACTTTGCCGGTGTATACGTTTTTTTGCGGGAGCTTTTCAAGCCATGGCAGTATATCTCCATTAACGTCACGAATAATATCGTCGCTACAGGCAAAATAGTATTTGTATTTCCCCATAAAGAGCGGACAGTAATTGTTCCTTGCTGTGGGCTTAAAGGTATATGTATATACGCCGGGATTTTCAGGGTCCGGCTGCATGGGTATGGCATAGTAACCTTCATCATAAGGCTTAATGCCTGCTGTGGGATCATACTTTCCATCCGGCTGATAGGCCATATAAAGATTAACACCAGACGGAGCAAAGGCTTTAAAGTCATTGTGGCTCATCCACCAGGGATGGGTGTAGCTGCTTATGTATGGCTGAGGCGGAAGGCCATCTTCATTTATATATTTCACACTAAATTTATAGGTTGTGGTACTGGCGCCATCAACCGGGTGGTATGTATCCAGCGTTCCGGAAAGGCTGGATGGGCGTCCGCCGATAACGGAAGGATATGTGGTAGCAAGAGGGTCTGGGCCATCATTCCAGGCATCAAGATAGCCTTCAAGGTAGTCTCTGTCACAGACTTGCCCTCCGTAAATTGATGCAGAAGACCTGCTGCTGCCGTTTAATTTATATGAATCATGAACGGTAACGGCTATCGCACTACTGATAGTTGTCTTGCCGGGTTCAAACTGGCCCTCAATTGTAACAGCCCAAGTTCGCGCGCTGCCATCTAGATATGCACGGAGGAATCCGGCATAAATAATGTTTTCTTTACTTGGGCAAATCCAGCTAAGCGTGCCTGTCCCCCAAAATGAACTACCTGAAATATCTGTGCGTTTTAAATATCCGCCGCTAATCTCAATAGAATCTCCAACCAAAACATTTGCCGCAGGGTTTTGATTTGCGCTGATATAGAGCGTTGTACTATCGTTGCCAATGATATCGTAAGAAAATCCGCTATCTATATCCGTAACCTTCATCCCGTAGAAGATATCTGCTGCGGGCGATGGGGTTATACTATCAAAAGTTATGGATGGCACGGTACGTTCACTTACAGCGCCGCTTGCATCTGCAGCATACCTATGAAGTTCAAATATGTCTCCGGCTGTAGCACCGGCAGGAGCATTATTGAGCGTTATTGTCTTCAGATCGGTACCTACAGCAGTTATGGTATACACAGTCTCTTTTAATGTGATAGTTGACCCTACGTCTGAAGCAAGGAAGGATGCCGATGATATTTGTATAGTTTTATCGGAGATAGTGGATATGGAGAATCTATAATCCTTCCCTATCTTAAACTGGTCGCCTTTCACAAATTTATTTGTGTACAGGTCGGACTTTGATGCAAGTGTTATAACATATGCATCATTTGAAAGAATATCATAGCTGTATCCAACTGCGCTTCCAGTGGTGGGATATAACTTCCAGCCGCTAAAGCTGCCGATTAGCCCAGTATCACTGGTAACTGTTATGGGGCCGTTTACCGCAGTAACGGTTGCACTCTTTGTTGGCACAAGCCGGAAACTGTCTCCGGCCGCCAATCCGTAGATAGAGAGGTCTGTATCAAGGGTTATTGCATCGCCGGTGTTGCTTACAATAATAGCAGTTTTTCCTCTTGCCGGCCCGGTAGTAACCTCAAACACGGCATCAACCAGAAAATCCGTAACCCACGTTCCTCTTGCGGTAATGTTGACACCGGATATAGAGGCAATTGTCCCTGAATCATCTACAGGATCTCTGGCATAATCGCAAAGTTTTAGCCCGGCTGTTACAGGTATATTCACTGACCCAGGGCTGCCAACATTGCCGCTTATGTTTATAGAGTACCTCTCGCCTCCGGATTCAAATACCAGCCGCGCATTTTTTAAGACGCCATCTGCAATTGAGGAAGTAAACCAGTAGAGACTGTTTGATGTGGCATCGGTAGGCGTTGCAGATAATGATACGCTAGCGCAAATTCCTGCCGTTGTTACGCTGAACAGCAATGTTGCTGCAAACGCGCAAAGCATGAATGATTTTAATTTTTTATTCATAACTTCCGATCCTCCAACTTAAACGGCATGGCTGGTATCTGAATGCAAAACTACCGCTTGATATATGGATTATAGATATCCTTTGGGCAAGATGCTTTATCCAACACATTGCCCTAAACTCTGTATGCGGTTATACAATATAGGATAGGTTAAATTAATCGACCGATGTGTAAACTTATTTAATGCTGCCAGGCAAATCTGGTGGTTGTGGAACTCCCGGATCAGGGATATCGCCGCCGCCACTGCTTCCGCCGGATTTTCCAATCAACATTCCTATGCCAAGCGCAGCCAGTACGTAAAGCAGCCACGAGCTACCGCTCTTCTTGGATGGCTGCGACGCATAAGCAAGGCCCTGGTCATTGCCGGTTATCTCCAGCACTATCCGGCGGCTGGTATCTTTGATTGCATCGGCAACTACGGTAGATTCCGGAACCTGAATGCCGACTGGTCTTATCCCTTTTCCAGAGACAGCAATTGTGCGCAGGTTTTTGCCTGTAGCGGCATCTATCATCATAATGCTTGCCGTAATATTTACCTGGCCGTCCTGGCCTACCTGATACTTATCAACAGAACCCACGGCAACCATATCTATAGCCATTAGTTTCCCCACAGCGGCAGCGCGGCTAATAGCTGTGGAATCGGCAGAATACGGGCCTTCCAGCACCGCCTTTACATCCGGCTGCAGCTTGACTATACGCTGAATAGCAGGGAGCCTTTCGCTGTAGGTGACTACGCGATACCGGGGATCGCTGTTCATGCCGTTTCTTACGGCATTTGAAAGCTCGGCAACAACCTGCGGAACCGACTTTGCGCCGTTATTATCTAGCGGAAAGAAGAGTACCGTCTTGGGCATATATTCCTCTGCATATGCAACACCGCAAGCTAAATAAGGTGTTACAAATTGAAAAAGCAAAACCCATATCAGGCATTTCACGGGCTTGCTGGTGATAATATTCCTCATTTTATTTCCTCTCTATTCATTCAAATATATTGCTGCATATGCGCCTATCTATATGTTATGTGCCGGGTTTGAGAAAGGTTACCCACATGTCTGGCTCCGGCCACTTAGATGCTTCAGAGGGCCTTACAAGGATCCATTGGGACTCCCAGGGGGCAAGAACAGCTGAACTCAGCTTGGAACCCATATACTGTCCGCTGGCACCATCATACCGGTAGATAAGATCTTTTATCCATCCATAACTTATGGCTTGACTATATGAAACATACTCCCCATTAGCCCTGCGGAACAGGGCCTTTGACCAGTTTACCTGCGTTGTAAAGGGGTTGCCTACCATGTTCCAGCCATTGAACAGCCCTATAACATAGGGTTCGCTCTCCACAAGATCGCCGGTAATAATGGGCAGCGGCATGCCATCATCGTCATATATATAGAGCCAGTACCCAAGTCCCGCAGGCGCAGTTACAGTGGATACTTGCGATTGCGGATGTACCAGCTTATGGGCGTCTACGCTGGGTGGGAAGAATGATGATTCCTGATTCTTCTCTCCTACTGATAGATTTATGGCATACATTTTATATTCTGCCGATTGCCCGCCTGCATAACTCCACCTGAACAGTACGCATTGGTTGCTGCCGGCCCAGGCATCCGGGGTTACAGAGCGGTCTAGTTTATAGGGTATGGAGAACATGTGCCACCCCTTGCTTAAGGTGATGGGCTGCACGGTGAATGTGGTTGTAGTTATAACCGGCGGCACAGTTATACCGGCGATATCTGATTCGGCATGCACTGTGATGGTATGGGCGCCGGCAGCAACCGGATAGGGGAAATCCAGATAAGACTTCCCGTATTTAGGTTCTCCAATAATATGATGATAGCTCCCCCAATTTGTAATTGCCGGGGAGAGGGAGGACGGCCCTATCAGCAGAGTGCCATCGGTATAATTATTAGCAGGGGTGCCATCAAGATAGACCCTGAACATTTTATTATCATCAGCCTTATATACGTGCCTGAAATTAATCTTTATCCTGGTAGTGCTTGAAGAGACGGTTGATCCGTTTGACGGATATATTATATCTGCTTCCAAAGATGCTTTCAGAAGTGCCTTATAGACATTCATAAGCCCGTAGCCGTATACTTTGTTTGGCTGCGAATCCCCTCTTTCTGTGGCGGTTTTTAGTAGAATAGGCCTTACATCGCCGGCCGGAACGCCATGAGAGATAAGAAGCGCTGCAGCTGCCGCAACGTGCGGGGCTGCCATGGATGTCCCGCTCATTGCCATATAGCCGTTGCCGTTTTCCGGGGCTGTTTTAGGATCTCCCCAGTTTTTTTCCGTCATAAAGGCGGTGCTGGGGATATCTTTGCCCGGCGCGGTAATTCCGTGATCAACCATGGCCTGGCCCTGGTTGGAAAAGGCGGCAATATTATCGTTTATATCTGTGGCGCCTACGCTTATACATTCAGGGAATGCAGCCGGGTAAGAAACCCCGCTATCTGTATAATTATAATCGTTGCCGGATGCGGCAACAACCACTATTCCGCTTGCGGTTGCCTGCGCTATCTTTGTTGCAAGCAGTTCAGACCTGCCAGGGCCTCCAAGACTGAGGTTAATTACGTTTACCTTAAGCTCTTTGCTGTCTACGGTTGCAGCCCAGTTTATACAGTAATCTATTGCGTTAGCCACTGCAACATCATCTGTAAGCGGTTCGTCGCCGTCCTTTTCGGCATCATAAAACACTCTTATGGGCAGTATGTAGACTCCATTCCAGGCCAGACCGGCTACCTTGCTTCCACCAGAGATATCTGTAGCTATTATACCTGCCACATGCGTACCGTGCGCCTGGCCGCTTGCAGAGAATAAATCAGATGGCGATGAATCTGAAGAACCGGTAATAATATTCCGTCCCGTGAGCAGCCTTTTAGCAAGGTCGGGGTGAGGCGCCCGGGAGGTGGCAGAGGTTGTACGTATCCCGGAATCAAGCACTGCAACAACAACGCCGCTGCTGCCTTTTTGCATGCTCCATGCCTGCGGGGCAAATATATGGTTAGAGGTTATGCTTGGAACCTCTGTAGAATGCAGGTTCCACTGCCCGTTTTTAAACGGATTAGCCTCTCCGGGGAGGTAGTACTCGCAGGTCGGTATGTCGTTTATATAGTACAGGTTATTGTACTGTACGCTTTTTATAGCCGGGTGATTTGTAAGGACAGCTGCTCTGTTTAGCATAATCTTATCAGCCATAAGATTAATGCTGTTGGAAGCTGCGTGGGCCTGCACGCCGCTCATGGTGTATATGTTTGAGCCGGAAGGCGCCGGTGAAGATTTCACCGGATCAGTTACGCCTGTTGTTGGCCGTGAAACATTTACAAGGTACGTGTTGCCTGCGGAGAGTTGCTTAACTACTCTGCCGTTATACTGGGATAGAAACGGTTTTAAAGCACTTGACTCGGCGCCGGATTTAAGCGTAACAATCAGTTGATTGGGCCGGCAGGTCTGCCGCATGGCTCCCCACCCGGGAAGCACCATCAAAGCCGCAAGAATTACGGCAAAGGCTATTGTAGTGAATGAGCGTATTTTAAAACCGCTGTACCGTATCATTATTACTCCATTCGATACAAAAAGTGCTACAGGTTAACTGTAAAGGACATATAGTCCCGCGAGTAAATCCATCTGGTATTCTTGGGATTGTTTAGATCCCAAATATCGCTCCCTGACCCCGGGCATGCTGCAGGGGCCTGGGTATCTGCCGAACGCCTGCATCCAACTCGCCAGTAGATGGTATGAGTCCCTGTCAGACCCTTTAATTCCTTGCTGTTGACTAACTCTGTTCCGCTGTTCCAGGTTGCCGGAGCTTTTGGAAGTTGCTTTACAAAGACGCTCCGGGCGGCAGTTCCCCTGTTAGAGAACAAAGGGTCGTCAATGCTTACTTCAAGAACATACTGGTCTGCAATGGTACTGTTGGCAATCCAGGTAAAGAATATGTTGTGAAGGGAGGTAAAAGACGATTCTCCGGTACCCATAAGCGTGGGCCTGCTTACACAGGTTGCAATTACCGTGGGGCCGTTTACCGTGCCGGATTGAACCATGTAACTGGCTGGCGCATCGAACTGAATGCTGGGATCGGTAACAAAGTTGGCATAACCGCCCAGCTTGCCGCTTAACTGAGGAGGAAGTGTTGTGACTTGGCCCGTTATAACAACGCCGTTCTTCCTTATTGTATAAGTGGGAGTTGCCATATGCCCAGGAGGGTTCCATGCTATAATGGTACCAGTATCGCCTGTATTCGGCATGCCGCTCTCGGCGGTACCGGTTAGTACTGCTATGGATCCGCCGTCTTCAGGGCTGACTGTGCCGCCGGAACCCACCTTAAAGAATGCTGCAAGGCCTACCAGCGCTGCAAGGCCCCAAAGCCATTTGGAGTTGCTGGATATCTTGGGCTTGGTGGTCTGAGAGCCCGGGGCGGTTGAGTCTTTGCCGGGCAGTTCGTAGACGGCAATAACCCTGTCCTCGGCACGTACGCCCTGAGGAGCATTTATTACTTTTGCGTACGCATCGGTATCTGTTACTTTGGTCACCCTGATGCGCCCTACTACATCCTCATGGCTGGCATAGCCTACGCCTTCTCTTCTGATCACCATCATCTGCAGGCCGGGGCGGAGTCCGCTGTCCTCTCCCTTGTTGAGAAGGACTTCATCTGTCCCCGAGACGATGCCTACAATTGTTGCGGTGGGTATCATATACCGGATGATGGATGCAACGGCGTTGGATGCAGCATTGTTTATTGCCTCAACAATCCAATCGCCTTCCCTGCTTGTAATGTACCCTACCCTGTTCTGGCTGACGCCTGCAGAATAGGCGCCGCTTATCCACTCACCGGTCTCTACATCTAAAATCTTAACAGCAACCTTAACATCTGCTCGCTTGCGCCCGTTATCTACGTTAATTGAACGTATCTCGCCGCTTGCAATCCAAGACACTCCCAACTCCCGGCCCAACTGCTGCAGTTCAAACTGGGAGATTACAACTTTAAGCGTACGGTCTGTCTTTGTTTTTAAGCCCAGATCCATCAGTTTAAGATCAACTACCTCGGCGCGGGTGTTATCAAACTTGCCAGACCGCATAAGTTCCACGGCAAAGGCATCTGTAGCCATGGTGCTGTACATGTCGGCTTTCATGCTGCTGACGTTTCTAAACGGCACTACCGCTATCTTTATGGTCTTCTCCTGGGCAGATGCGGTACCGGATGAAAGCACTGTAAGCGCCATGGGGGCGATTAATGAGATAATACATGCGATGCTGATATATCTGAACGCCGCTAGTCTTTTGATTAATCTCAACAGAGAACTCCCTCCTAGAGCACAGCAGCAGGGATAGTGATATTTCGGGCAGAGCAGCCTATATTTCAGTAGACCGGCATCTTGCCTTCAGGTGAAGCCTGCTTGCAAAAAAAAACATACTCTTAAACCATTGGAGCATGCCCTGTAAGTGAATATTGCCACTCCCAGGCATAGCTTGGCATATTATAGCACGACTATTCCTCTGACGCAATAGATTTTTCAATACTATCCCATACTTTTATCACCTGTGCCTTAGTAACAATCAATGAACTTTCCGTCTCTATTACCCAGTCGGCGTACTCTAATTTTCTGGACAGGGGAAACTGTGCGGATACGCGCTGCTCTGCTTCTTTTTGGGTTATACCGTAGCGTTCTTGCAACCGTTCTATCTGCGTTTCCGGTTTTGCTGCTACAACAATAACCTTATCTACCATATCTGTGGAATTGGTTTCAATTAAAAGCGGAATCTCCAGGATAAGAACGCCCTGCCCTTTCTCTCTAAAGGCGTCTGCGGCTTTTTGAAGTTGTTGCAGTATGGGGGGATGCATTATTGCATCAAGGCACGCCCGCTTATCCGGGTCTTCAAAGACAAGTCGGGCAAGCTTTTTTCTATTTATGGTGTTATCTTTTAAAAGTATGCCGGAGCCAAACTCACGGACTACCGATTTGTAAACATCCGTACCGGGGGCTAGCAGATTATGCGCAATTTCATCTGCGCTTATCACGGTTGCGCCAAGTTGGCAGAACATGCGCGCAACTGTGCTCTTGCCGCTTGCAATTCCACCGGTGAGGCCTATAACAATTGAGCGGCGCTTATGAAAAGAGCCAGTCCAACCGGACTCTGCCCTGCGGACTGGCTTCATGCTGTTATTTACTTTATCCATGTTGGGTCACCCCAAGTTACGACGGATAATTACCATGGAAGTTGATTCTATCCGGTCTGCCGTAACTCCGGCGGCAAAGGTTGTGCCGCCGGAGTTGTTATGCAACTATTCTGCTGCAGGCTCTTCTGCCACTGCGACGGGTTCGTCCGCTGTTGCAGGTTCCTCTGCTGCAACGGGTTCTTCTGCTATTGCGACAGGCTCTTCTGCCGCTGCAGGTTCCTCTGCTGCTACAGGTTCATCCGCTGCTGCAGGCTCTTCTGCCACTGCGGCGGGTTTCTCTGCTTCTACAGGTGTTTCTGCAGCCGGCTCTTCTGCGGATGGCTCGGCGGTAAAGGCCGAGAGCTCCTGCAGTTTGTCGCCAATGAGGTCTCCAAGGGTCATCCTCTGCGATGCTTTGCCAGAGGATGAGGAAGTGCGGTAGGAGTCATACGCCTGCTCTTCTTTGTTCTCCTGCGTCTGGCGTATGCTCAGCGTCATGCGGCGCTCTTCCGGCCGTATGTCTATGATCTTTACTTCTACCTGATCCCCTACGGAGACTGCATCTTCCGGCCGTTTAACCCGCTTGTGCGCCAGCTCTGCATTGGGGATTATTGCCTCTATTCCCTCTGCAAGCTGAACAAATGCGCCAAACGGCACCAGCCGCGAGACCTTTCCACTTACAATGGTACCAACGGTGTACTGGCTTGCGACCTCTGCCCACGGATCGGGGAGAATCTGCCTTAGACCAAGAGAGATGCGGTCGTTCTCCAGGTTGAGCTTCAGGATCATAATGTTGGTCTTCTGGCCCACCTTCAGCACATCTGATGGATGGTTAATCCGAGTCCAGGAGATTTCGCTGATATGAAGAAGTCCGTCAATACCGCCCAGGTCTA
>CALNCU010000104.1 GCA_937875395.1 uncultured Armatimonadota bacterium
TTCGCAGGCTTTGTATTCACCCGGGCGCTGTACCTCTCCAACAATGGTCACCTTGTCCGGCTTAAAATCAACGTCTGTCTCTTTGTAGATTACAAGCCTGTCATCATCGCAGAGCATGGGGTTCTCTGAATTTGTGCCTGCCGCTTTTGATGGAGATATTCTGATGAGCCGGTGAGAGTTGGCCCCGGTGCGCCGGTAGATGTGCGCAACGTTTGGCGCGGCATCCTTCAGCATCCCTCCGGCGGCAAATATAAGGTCGCTTGCGCGCATGTCATCCGTCTTTCTAAAGGTGGCCGGGTTCTTTACCGCCCCTTCCACGGTGACAAGCGGAACTATTGTCTTTTCATCTGTTTTGTAGATGATTACCTCATCCTGATCCAGGAGCGCAATATCCGGGCTTTCACCGGCAAGCAGCCGGGAGAGCGGGATGGGTACAACAACGGGGGTGCCGTCGTCCAGTATGCGTGTAAGGTCGGCCCTGTCCCGGAAGGTGCCGGTCTTTATGCGAGCCTCTTCTATAAGCGCCCGGACGGTAGGCGCGCGCAGGGTGGAATAGTCGCCCGGGTAATCTACGTTTCCCCGTATGGAGACCCGCTGGTATACCTTGTTTGATACCTCTTCCACATAAAGCACATCGCCGTCTCTAAGCATAATATTGTCTGCATGAGATTTATCTTTTAGTATGGCGGCTGCAGAGAGGGTGTGCTCTACCATTCTGCCGCCTTCCGTCCTCTCCAGCCTGAGTATGCGGGGGTGTGCCGATGGACGGAGCCCGCCGGTTAAGGTTAGCGCATCCCGGACGGTGCTGTTATCCTCTATTTCATAGACGGCAGGCCTTACAACCTGGCCTTTTATGGTTATGCGGGGGCCGGCCGTTGGGAAGAAGATTACATCCTGGTCTTGCAGCACTATGTCTGTGCCGTGCGATCCTTCCGCAAGAAACTTGTAGATATCCGTAACCGCCGCTACCTTGTTCCTTCTAAGCAGGGTAACCCTTCTCATGCTCCCTTCCGGGGCGGGGCCGCCTGCGCCGTAGATAACGTTGAACAGGTTTGATTCCGCCTTAACCGCATACCTGCCGGGGAATCTTGCGGCGCCGGTTACAAAGACTGTTACCGTTCTTGTCTCAAGCAGGTCTACGCTGAAACTGGGATTTTTAAACTGCTCTGTTAAAAGTTTTTTTACTTGTCCTCTAAGTTCTGCCCTTGTAAGGCCGTCTGCGCGGATGTCTCCTATATCCGGGATGCCCAGAATCCCGTCATTGTTTATCACAATCTCCTGGGTGGCTTCCGGGATGGCCGGAGTCCAGTACCGTATGCGCAGCTTGTCTCCCTTGCCTAGCCGGTAGCTTTCCGGCACGGGCGCATCCGGGGCTATGGTGAAGCCCGTGGGGGCATCCGGGAAGAATCCTGCTCCAAAGGGCTGCACCTTGGGCGCCTGCTTTGCATTGGCGGATGGATTTGCCGGCACAGCTTCCGGCCCGGCAAAAGCCGCTGTTGCCGCAAGCATCACAGTGGGCAACAATAACAGCCGCCTTAGCGTGTGTGAAGTTTGGCTCTTTTCAGACATGGTAATACCACCCCTTTTGATATATCCAACAGGCAGAATAGATTTACAGCAGGCCCGGATACTGTGGATTATGTTTATTCCAGCAGCTGTGAAGCGTGGAGTAATACTGATAGGAAGATGTTGCAAGTGAGGTTCAGAAGGTTGTTCCATTTTGGGTGCGCCCCTAACTACCAGGCCGGTTTATAGAAAAGCTTCATTTAGTTTAAGCTTAAATTTGCTGTCTACACATAAAATACAGTGATTGCCGGCCAGACAGGGGCAGTATACCTCTGATAACTTGTTTTTGCAACCTATTTAGCAAACTTTCTGGTTATTTTTGGATAACTTTTAAAAAAAGCTGCTTTTAGCGGCGGTTGCTGTGTGCGGCTGCAAGGCCTCCGTGCTATAATTGATAAATCAAAAAATGGAATAAGGGGTTATATCTGCCGTGCGTATAAGAACCAATCCAAGGTTGCCTGTTCTTTTTCTTCTGTTAATGCTCTTTGCAGCATCTGTTGTATCTGCCGCAGAGACGCCCAAAAACGTAGTGCTTATGATTGGCGATGGCATGGGAGTTGCCCATCTTTCCCTCACGCGTATATCTGAAACCGGCGGTAGGGAGAAGCTTAATATAGATTCCATGCCCATCGGCGGGTTTGCCAGAACGTATTCTGCGGACTCTCTTATCACGGATTCTGCGGCGGCGGCTACTGCGCTTGCCTCCGGATGCAAGACAAAGAACGGCATGATAAGCACCACGCCGGACGGCACACCCATTCCCACAATACTGGAAATTCTGCAGAAGAAGGGGCTATCAACCGGGCTGGTTACCACCACCACAATAACCCACGCCACCCCCGCAGGCTTTGGCGCTCATACATCAAGCCGCGGAGATGAATCAGATATTGCCCCGCAGTATATAGATA
>CALNCU010000105.1 GCA_937875395.1 uncultured Armatimonadota bacterium
CGTTTACGTGCGGCTTTGTTCGCTCGTACCGCTGCTTTGCCATTTTTATGCCTCCCTTGAAAGCACTGAAATCTCTGCAGGGGAATCCCTGCTTAGGTTTTACCTTTGCACATAAAGGGGCCGGCACTCCGGCCCATCATCTATCTATTAGCGTGCAGCCCCCTGACGCCCCTGGGCTTTGGCGGCTAATTCTTCTGCCATTGCCTTTGGTACGACGTCGTATCGTGACGGCTCCATGCTGTACGAAGCCCTGCCCTGGGTCATAGACCGAAGGGTAGTGGCATATCCAAACATCTCTGAGAGCGGAACATCCGCCCGGATAACCTGTGTTCCGCCGGTGCCGGGCTCCATGCCGTGAATCTGGCCTCTGCGGGAGTTAAGGTCTCCCATGACATCGCCCATGAAGTCTTCGGGGGTTACAACTTCAACTGCCATAATAGGCTCTTTGAGTATTGGGCCTGCCTTTTCCATGGCTGCCTTGAACCCCATAGACCCGGCTATTTTGAACGCCATTTCGCTGGAGTCTACTTCGTGGAATGAGCCGTCCACAACTGAGACTTTAACATCTACTACCGGATACCCGGCCAGGATGCCTGCTTCCATGGCTTCCTTTATACCGGCTTCTACTGCCGGAACATATTCTTTTGGTATAGATCCACCGACCAGCTTGTTGACAAATTCAAAGCCTTTGCCGCTCTCCTGCGGTTCT
Source organism: uncultured Armatimonadota bacterium (assembly GCA_937875395.1). Taxonomy (GTDB): domain Bacteria; phylum Armatimonadota; class UBA5829; order DTJY01; family DTJY01; genus CALNCU01. The sequence goes on from CALNCU010000105.1 coordinate 710, forward strand.
ATCTCAAGGACGCAGTGGCCGTACTGGCCACGGCCGCCGCTCTGGCGTACAAAGCGTCCATCTGCCTTTGATGGCCGGCTGATTGCTTCTCTGTATGCAACCTGGGGCTTGCCATTGTTGGCGTCTACTTTGAACTCTCTTAGAAGCCTGTCTATGATGATCTCCAGGTGGAGTTCGCCCATTCCTGCGATTATTGTCTGGCCCGTCTCTTCATCCGTATGGGTGCGGAAGGTGGGGTCTTCGGCAGAGAGCCTCTGCAGGGCGAGTCCCATCTTTTCCTGGTCTGCCTTTGTTTTTGGCTCTATTGCAATATCAATAACCGGTTCTGGGAATGTAATATTTTCCAGTATGATGGGCTTATTCATATCACAGAGCGTATCGCCTGTGACGGTATCCTGAAGGCCTACCGCTGCTACAATATCGCCTGTAAATATTTCGCTTACATCTTCCCGATGGTTTGCGTGCATGCGGAGGATGCGTCCTACTCTCTCTCTTGAGCCTTTGTTTGCGTTGTATATGTAGGAGCCCTTGGAGAGTGACCCGGAGTAGACCCTAAGGAAAGTAAGCTTTCCGACGTATGGGTCTGCCATGATTTTGAAGGCGAGCGCTGCAAACGGCTCTTCGTCTGCGGGCTTCCTTGTATCTGGTTCTTCCGTCTTGGGGTTGATGCCTTCTACCGCCAGAACATCAACGGGTGACGGAAGGTAATCTACAACGGCATCAACAAGCGGCTGGATGCCTTTATTTTTGAACGCAGACCCGCAAAGTACGGGGACTATGTCTCCGCTCAGGGTGCCTTTTCTTATGGCGGCGGATATTTCGTCTGCGGTGATCTTTTCTCCCTCAAGATATTTTTCCATCAGAGCTTCATCTACGTCGGCCAGTGATTCCAGCATGGCTTCTCTGTATTCTATGGCCTTTGTACGAAGGTCTTCCGGAATCTCCCCTTCTGCAAGTACGGAGCCCTGGCCGTCATCGCTGTACTGAATGCTCTTCATGCGGATAAGGTCTACCACGCCTTTGAAGTTGCTTTCAGCTCCTATGGGGATCTGAAGCGGCACGGCATTTACCCCCAGACGCTCTTTCATTCTGGAGATTACATGGTAAAAATCTGCTCCAAGGCGATCCATCTTGTTGATAAATGCAAGCCTTGGCACGCCGTATTTGCTTGCCTGCCGCCAGACTGTTTCAGACTGGGGCTGCACGCCGCCTACTGCACAAAACACGGCAACAACGCCGTCCAGCACACGCATGGAGCGTTCGACTTCTACTGTGAAGTCTACGTGTCCAGGCGTATCTATGATGTTAATTCTATGATCTTTCCAGAAACAGGTGGTTGCAGCAGAGGTGATGGTGATGCCGCGCTCCTGCTCCTGCTCCATCCAGTCCATGGTTGCGGCACCCTCATGCGTTTCGCCCATACGGTGAATTCTACCAGTATAGAAGAGGATACGCTCCGTAACCGTAGTCTTTCCTGCGTCTATGTGGGCCGCTATTCCTATATTTCTTGTATTACTTAGACTATACTCTCTTGCCACAATTTCACCTTTTCCAAGCACCAACCTACCCGTTCTATGGGTTTCATGGGTTGATGCCTCTTGGGCCCACTAGAACCTGTAGTGTGCGAATGCTTTGTTTGCTTCGGCCATCTTATGGCCGTCTTCTTTCTTCTTTACTGCTGCGCCGGTACCGGATGCTGCATCCATAAACTCGGCGGAGAGTTTTTCTACCATTGTCTTGCCGCCGCGTTTGCGCGCAAAGGTTACCAGCCAGCGAATGCCAAGTGCCATTCGGCGGTCCGCACGGACCTCTATAGGAACCTGGTATGTGGCGCCGCCAACTCTTCTTGGCTTTACCTCTACTACAGGCATTACGTTCTTTACCGCCTGCTCAAAAACTTCCAAGCCGGGTTTTCCGGTCTTTTCCTGGATTACGTCCAGCGCCTGGTAGAATATCTTCTCTCCGGTGCTCTTCTTGCCCCTTGTGAACATGCGGTTTACAAACCGCGCTGCCAACTGGCTTTTGTACACAGGGTCCGGCATAATTTCACGCTTGCGAACTGGTCCCTTCCTAGGCATATGCTACTCCTCTAAACTACTTGGGTTTCTTGCTGCCGTATTTTGAACGGCTTGTTTTTCTGTCTTTTGTACCCGCCGTATCAAGAGTGCCGCGTACAACGTGGTAACGAACTCCCGGCAGGTCTTTTACCCTACCACCGCGAATGAGCACCACAGAGTGCTCCTGCAGGTTGTGCCCAACACCCGGAATGTACGCTGTCACTTCTATTCCATTGGTAAGCCTTACTCTTGCAATCTTTCTAAGAGCAGAGTTTGGCTTCTTTGGGGGCACTGTTCGTACCGCAAGGCATACACCGCGCTTCTGCGGGGCGCTCCTAAGTGCAGGTGACTTTGTGTTCTTTTTGATTCTCTCTCGCCCTTTTCGAACCAATTGGCTGATTGTCGGCATAACATTCCTTCCTTAGATTCTTCGTGCTTCGGCAAAGGCGGATATCCGCTCTGCCGGACAAATAAAAAAACCCTTCGACAGACTCGAAGGGTGCGGGACACAACTGTTCCTTGGTAATGCATTTACGAACAGAATGTGTGAGGAGATGGTCTTCCTCTTATCGCCCCCCTGATATCTGTATGATCAAGCGAGTGGCAAATACAACGCAACACCCGCAGAACTTCACGGATAGCGCCGGTCCCGTCTCAGTACAACACCTTCGTACTGTCAGTCGAACCTACATAGTATACTAGACGTGTTAAGGTTTGTCAATACGACTTATGCGCAGTTTCAGGTTTTTTTTGCCTAAACATTAAAAAACCGGCTCCCTGATAGTTATACAGGGAGCCGATCTGGTTACTATATTGCGTTTTCGGGTGATTCTCCGGTCACTGCTTCCAGGCCGTCTTCTTCTGCCTGGTCTGCTACTGCAACCGTTGATTCCGCCCCTACCGGAAGCAGTTCGCCCGCCTCGTAGGCTTCACGCGGGGTGACGGACTGACGCATCCATCCGGTTGGGCCCTGTATGTCTACGGCCCTGTATGATGGAAGGCCGGTGCCTGCCGGGATGAGCCTGCCGATTATGACGTTCTCCTTCAGGCCAACAAGGTTGTCTCGCTTGCCTTTTACGGCTGCATCTGTGAGTACTCTTGTTGTCTTTTGGAACGAAGCCGCCGAGAGGAAGCTTTCTGTTGCCAGGGATGCTTCGGTTATGCCCAGGAGCACCCAATCTGCAGAGGCCTCTGTACCCGGGGTCTCCAGGTTCCTTACGCGGGCGTTTTCGTCCTCAAAGTCGAACTTATCTACAATCTGGCCGGGCAGGAAGTTTGTATCACCGGAGCTTCGTACTTTGCGCCGCTTCATCATCTGGCGGATTATAACCTCTACGTGCTTATCGTTTATAGAGACGCCCTGAGATTTGTATACCGCCTGGATTTCGCGCACCATGTATTCAAGCGCGCCGCGCACGCCGCGGAGTTCCAGTACTTTGTGCGGATCTAGCGGGCCTTCTGTAAGCCTGTCGCCTGCCTCTATTTCGTCGCCTATATTTACTTCCAGGTTGCCGCGGTAAGGTACAAGGTGGGTCTTTCTAAGGATTACTTCCTTTACACCCATGTCCTTGATCTTCCGGGCTATCCGGTCTGTAATTTCTGAACCTACGGCGTATGCAACTTCATTGTCCTCGTTGAGGATGTCTTCTGCCAGGGTTTCGCCTACCAGCTCTGCCGGCACGTCTGTAGCGTGCCTGGAGTGGATTACTACTCTCTTGAAGCCCTTTGTCTCTATGTCTACTACCTTGCCAGCCACTTCTGTAACAATGGCCTGGCCTTTGGGTTTTCTGGCTTCAAAGAGTTCTACTACCCGCAGAAGTCCGCGCACCTGGTCTTCAAGGACTTTGAGTACTGCCTGGACGGCGCGTACGCGTTCGCGTTCCATGCCGCCTTCTGCTTCTTCTTCAAAGGAGACTAGTCCGCGTCTTATATCGTCGTGAAGCTCGCGGAGCGATTCCTGTTTCTTTTTCTTGACTTCCGCAACTCCGGTGAGATACTTCCCGGCGACGCCGCCCGTATGGAAGGTTCTCATGGTAAGCTGGGTTCCCGGCTCACCAATAGACTGCGCGGCTATGATTCCCACCGCAACGCCTATTTCTACAAGCTCTCCCAGGGCCATGTCGCGCCCGTAGCATTTGGCGCAGATACCCTGCCTGAGTTCGCACATAACTGGCGATCTTATGCCTATGCGCTTCAATCCGGCGGCCTGCACCACCTCTGCCTTTTCGTCCGTGATCTCTTCCCCGGCTTCTACCAGGATTTCTCCGGTCTCCGGGTGGATTATAGCTTCTGTGGCAAACCGGCCTCGGATTCTGTCTTTGAGCGTTTCAAGGACGTCGCCCTCTTCTACTATCTCTGAGACGTAGATGCCTTGGGTGGTGCCGCAGTCATGGTCGCGGATGATTACATCCTGCGCAACGTCTACAAGCCTTCTGGTAAGGTAACCGGCGTCTGCCGTTCTAAGCGCTGTGTCTGCAAGGCCTTTCCTTGCGCCGTGGGTGGATATAAAGTATTCCAGCACGGAGAGCCCTTCGTGGAAGTTGGACTTTATTGGAAGGTCTTCTATAAGGTTTCCAAACGGGTCTGCCATTAGTCCGCGCATGCCGGAGAGCTGTGTTATCTGCTTTTTGCTTCCTCTTGCGCCGGAGTCCGTAATCATATAGATAGGGTTGAACGGGTCTATATGATCAAGGATGGCTTCTCCTATGTCTTCGGCTGCCTTGGTCCAGAGTTCCAGAACCTTTTCTTTCCGTTCGCCCTGGGTCATAACGCCCTTGCGGTACTGTTGGTTGGCCTTGTCTACAGATGCTTCCGTGTGCGCAATGATCTCTGCTCTCTTTGCAGGTATATCCATATCTGTCATGGAGATGGTTACGCCTGCGCGGGTTGCATATTTGAATCCAAGGTTCTTCAGGTTGTCAAGAAGCTGGATGGTTGCGGCCTTTCCATGACGCCGGTGGCATTCGGCAACTAGTTCCGATATGCTCTTCTTTGTCATGTACTGGTCAAACGGACGCATGTCTTCCGGCAGGATTTCGCTTATTATCAACCGTCCTGCAGTGAGTTCCCTTATTGTGGATGTGCCGTCAGCGTTCTTAAGGCGTACGTTTATGGGCTGGTGAAGATCAAGCTTGCCCAGGTTGTATGCCAGTATTGCCTCATCGGCGTCTTTAAACGTCTCCGGCAGGGCTGGCTTGTCTGATTTTTGAGTCAGGTAGTATGTGCCAAGGACTATGTCCTGGATAGGCGCAACTATGGGGTGCCCATCCGCTGGCGAGAATAAGTTGTTTGTGGCAAGCATAAGAATGCGTGCCTCGGTCTGCGCCGTTGTGGAGAGCGGCACGTGCACGGCCATCTGGTCACCGTCAAAGTCTGCATTAAACGCGTGGCAGACCAGCGGGTGCAGCTGTATTGCCTTTCCGTCTACAAGGATGGGTTCAAATGCCTGAATCCCCAGCCTGTGGAGGGTGGGCGCTCTGTTGAGCATTACCGGGTGCTCCCGGATTACCTCTTCTACGGCATCCCATACTTCCGGCTTCATACGGTCTATCATTCTCTTTGCCGTTTTAATGTTGGTGGTGTATCCCTTTTCAACAAGGGATTTCATTACAAACGGCTTGAAGAGTTCCAGGGCCATTTCTTTGGGAAGCCCGCACTGGTGCAGTTTAAGTTCCGGGCCTACGACAATAACGGAGCGGCCTGAATAGTCTACACGTTTGCCCAGGAGGTTCTTCCTGAAGCGGCCTTCCTTGCCTTTCAGCATATCTGAGAGGGATTTCAGCGGCCTGTTGTTTGAGCCTACTACCGGCCTTGTTCTGCGGCCGTTGTCTATAAGGGCGTCAACGGCCTCCTGCAGAAGCCTCTTCTCGTGGTTTACAATAGATTCCGGCGCCCGGATTTCTACAATCTTTTTCAGGCGGTTGTTTCTGTTGATGATCCGCCGGTAAAGATCGTTTAAGTCCGACGTAGCAAACCGGCCGCCGTCAAGCTGTACCATGGGCCGTAGTTCCGGAGAGATAACCGGCACTGCATCCAGTATCATCCATTCCGGGCGGCTCTTGGAAGTCAGGAATGCTTCTACAATCTCCAGCCTGCGGATGGCGCGGGCGCGCTTGGGCCCCTGGGTGTTGCTGATCTCCTGCCGCAGCTCTCGCGCCAGGCGGTCAAGGTCTACTTCCTGGAGGAGCTCTTTTACTGCTGCTGCGCCAAGACCGGCTCTAACAAGCTCTGTCACGTCGCGATCCAGCCTGACGGAGAGCATTTCCAGGAGGCGCTCAAGGCCCCTGTACTGGTCTTCCGTAATGAGCTGGCGTTTCTCTACCGTCTCCAAGAGGCGCACCGCCTGAGTGAGTTCCTCTGTGCGTTCAACTACCTCTCGCTCTTCTATGCGGATGCGCTCCGTCAGTTCTTTTTTAATTTCGGCAGGGTCTCTTGGGATTATCTGGGGCTCTGCTTCTGTCTCGCCCTCTTCTTCAGTTTCGCCTTCAACCTGGGGGGCGGGGGGAGCCGGAACATACTCTTCAAACTCCTTCATCTCCCTGGCGGCATTCTTTCTTGCTTCGGCGATTGTTATGTCTTTGTTCTCTTGAATGGATTCCAGCTCTGCGCTTACTGCATGGCGAATATCTTCCAGCTGGCTGTTGATGCCGGCTCTGTCTACGCTGGTGACAATAAGCGATGCAAAGTAGACGACTTTTTCCAGCGGCCTGGGCGAAATATCCAGAATAAGGCTGAGCGGGCTGGGTACGCCCTTAAGGTACCAGATGTGGCAGACGGGCGCGGCCAGTTCTATATGGCCCATGCGCTCCCGGCGTACCTTTGCGCGTGTAACCTCTACGCCGCAGCGATCGCAGACTATGCCTTTGAACTTAACCTTTTTGTAGCGTCCGCAGTGGCATTCCCAGTCTTTTACCGGGCCGAAGATTCGCTCGCAAAAGAGGCCGTCCCGCTCCGGCTTGAAGGTGCGGTAGTTTATGGTCTCCGGCTTGCGTACCTCTCCGCACGACCAAGCGCGTATCTCATCCGGGGCGGCTATGCCTATTTTTATCTTATCGAATGCTCTTGAGTCTGTCATACCATGTCCTCCCCTATCTCTCCGGCGGATTCCACAAGTGCTCTGCGTCTGCGCAGAAGCGCCTGCCTGGAATCGCTTTCAGAGGACTCATCATCTTTATCTTTCAGGTCTATTTCTCTGTCTTTATCGTCTTCTACTGTTACTCTAAGCCCCAGACTCTGCATCTCATTTACCAGTATCCTGAAGGATTCCGGGATACCCGGCTCAAGCATGCTGTCGCCTTTTACTATTGCCTCGTAGGTTTTTACGCGGCCAAGGACGTCATCAGACTTGATGGTGAGTATTTCCTGCAGGGTGTAAGCTGCACCGTAGGCTTCCAGCGCCCAGACTTCCATCTCTCCAAATCTCTGGCCTCCAAACTGCGCCTTTCCTCCAAGCGGCTGCTGGGTGACAAGGGAGTATGGGCCTGTGGATCTGGCGTGTATTTTGTCATCTACCAGGTGGTGGAGTTTTAACATATACATGTTTCCAACTGTGACCATCTGGTTTACGGGCTGCCCGGACATTCCATCTATGAGGCGGGTCTTACCGGTCTTTTCATCAAAACCGGCTCTCTGCCATACCACCTCTTTAATTTTGTCCGTGATCTGTGAAAGATCGTAATCCGCGGGTGCCGGCGGCATGTCTGCCGTATCTCCGGACTCCTCGGCGCCTGCAAGCTTTTCTACAAGCGAATCGTACTCTTCCACAGCCATCACCGGCGGCGCCATGACCATCCGGCTGATGTCCTCCAGCTCTTTGGCGGAGAGTCCTGAGAGGGCTGTTTTAACCTGAGCCATCATATCATCTACCTCTGCGTCTTCGGCAAAGGTAAGTTCCAGTTTGAGTTCTGTGTTTATGTAGTCTTGCATTACATCGTTTCTGGTCTTTTTGGCCAGTTTATCCAGCTCTGCAAGAATTTCATGCTCCTTGGCGCCCTGGAAGATTGGGTTGACGTAGCTTCCCCCAAGCTTTCCGGCAACAAGGCCAAGGTGCGTCTCCAGTATCTGCCCTATGTTCATTCTGGAAGGTACTCCAAGCGGATTCAGCACCATGTCTACGGGCCTTCCGTCCGGCATGAACGGCATGTCCTCTTCCGGCACTATCTTGGAGATAACGCCTTTGTTTCCATGGCGGCCTGCCAGCTTGTCGCCTTCCATTACTTTGCGTTTCTGGGCAATGTAGACGCGTACCAGCTGGTTTACGCCCGGCATAAGTTCATCGCCCGGCAGCCTCTCCAGCTCGCCGTCGCACCTGTCGCAGACGGTGCGCTCCGGACGCTTGCTGAAGTTGAATATCTTCTCGCAGCGGCTGCATTTGTATTTAAACCGGGAGAAGACCTTGGCGTCTACTATCTTCCCTTTTTCTCCGTGCGGGACTCTTAGGGATACGTCACGGGTTTCTTCTGCCTTTTTGCCGAATATGGCTATGATAAGGCGCTCTTCCGCAGTGAGTTCTCCCTGTCCCTTAGGGGCAACTTTGCCTACCAGGATATCTTCCGGCTGCACTTCTGCGCCTATACGGATGACACCGTTCTCATCCAGGTCTTTCAGCATGTCTTCGCCCACGTTGGGTATGTCCCGGGTGATCTCTTCCGGGCCCAGCTTGGTGTCTCTGGCTTCAACTTCATACTTTTCTATGTGTATGGAGCTGAAAACATCGTCTTTTACAAGGCGCGAACTTACCACAATGGCGTCTTCATAGTTGTAACCGTTCCAGGACATAAACGCCACAAGGATGTTCTGCCCTAGAGCCATCTCTCCGCCGTCTGTGGCGGGGCCGTCTGCAATGATATCATCTTTGCGCACTCTCTGCCCGGGTTTAACTATGGGTTTCTGCGTTATGCAGGTTGCCTGGTTGCTCCTGAGCATGTTCATGAGCGGGTATTCATCTACACTGCCGTCCCTGGTGCGGATGGTTATTCTTTTTGATGTTACGCTCTTTACCACTCCGGGGCGCTTGGCGGGTATAACCGCGCCGGAATCTACAGCGGCCTTGACTTCAATGCCGGTCTTTACCACCGGCGCCTGGTTTCTAAGCAACGGAACAGCCTGCCTCTGCATGTTGGAACCCATGAGGGCACGGTTTGCGTCGTCGTTCTCAAGGAACGGGATGAGGGCGGCTGCAACGCTGAAGACCTGCATGGGCGATATATCCATGTAATCAACAGCCTTTGCCGAAATAGATGGGTATCCGCTGCCAAAACGCACTGTAACATTGGGAGCAAGTATCTTTCCGTCCGAGTCCAGCTCTGTGTTTACCGGAGCTATGCTGTAGCGGTCTTCTTCATCTGCCGTAAGGTAGTGGATATCATCTGTTCCCCGGCCGTTTACAACTTTGCGGTAAGGGGTCTTGATGAAGCCGAATTCATCTACCTTGCCATGGATGGCAAGCGAGCCGATAAGACCGATGTTAGGCCCTTCCGGCGTCTCTATTGGGCAGATGCGTCCGTAATGCGAGTAGTGAACGTCACGCACTTCAAGTTTTGCGCTCTGCCGCGAGAGGCCTCCAGGGCCAAGTGCAGAGAGCCTGCGCTTGTGTGTCAGCTCTGCCAGAGGGTTTGTCTGATCCATGAACTGGGAGAGCTGGCTGCTTCCAAAGAAGCTCTTTATGCTGGCAGAGATGGGTTTTACGGAGAGGACTACCTGAGGTATTATGTTTTCTGCCTCAAGGCTGGTCATTCTCTCTTTGGCTACCTTCTCCATGCGAAGGAAACCCATTCTGAGCTGGCTCTGTAGAAGTTCGCCTACGGAGCGTACGCGTTTGTTCTCCAGATGGTCTATATCATCGGTAGAACCCACGCCCTCGCTAAGCGCTATTATGTACTGAAGTATGCTTATAAGGTCTTCCTTGGTAGTGGAGCGGGATTTTAACGGCAGCTTTAGGCCAAGTTTTTTGTTTAGCTTGTGCCGGCCTACCTTGGCAAGGTCATACCGCCTGGTATCAAAGAAGATTGAGTATAACAGGCTCCTTGCGCTCTCTGCCGTAGCAGGGTCGCCGGGCCGTATTTTTTTGTAGATGTCAAGAAGTGCGTCTTCTTTGGCTTGCGTGGTATCAAGTGCCAGCGTGGCATCTACGTATTTGTTTACGCGAATTACGTTTAGCTTTGGAAAATTCATGCCCTCTATCTTCCGGGCAACTTCTTTTTCTATCTTTCCGTAGGCTTTAAGGATAAGCTTATCCGTCTTTGGGTCTACAATATCTTCTGCAACCCTAAGCCCGATAAGATCGTCCTTTGTGGGGTTTTCAAGCGTTTCATGCTCGCCAAAGAGTTCTACAAGATCGCCTGTGGTCTCTGATGGCGTAGATGGAGCTTCTACAATTATGCCGTCCATAGGCAGTTCTGCGGCAGAAAGTTTTTTGACTATATCCGCCGTAACTTTGGTGTCGGCATCGGCAACTATCTCACCTGTGGCACGGTCTATAACCGGTTCAAGGAGAACCCTTCCTTCTGCTCCTTCTGGCGTAACTGCCTCCATGCAGGGGCATGCCTCCGGGAAGACATTTAGTGCCCGGAGCAGTGTTGTGATAGGAAACTTCTTGGTCTGCCCTATGCGGATGGTAACTACATCATTGGCATCTGTTTCTACATCTACCCAGGCGCCTTCGCTTGGTATTATGGTTGCAAAGTAGAGAACACGTCCGCTGAAGTCCAGGGTGTCCTTAAAGTAGACGCCCGGTGACCTGGCAAGCTGGCTTACAACCACTCGCTCTGCGCCGTTTACAACAAACGTACCCTTTTCCGTCATAAGCGGAAGGTCGCCCAGATAGACTTCAGACTCTATGACCTCCCGGCCGGCGCCGGTAAGGCGCACCTTGGCCTTAACGGAAGCCTCGTACGTCATATCTCTTTCACGGCACTCTTCTATGCTGTATTTGGGCTCGCCTAGAGTATAATCAAGCAGCTCTAGTGATATGTTACCGGTAAAATCGTAGATTGGTGAGAAGCTTTGAAACAGCTCTCGAAGACCTTCTTGTAGGAACCACTCGTAGGAATCACGCTGGAGTTCCACGAGGTTTGGAACAGGTACCTCCGCCAAGGCAGCAGCGGTGGTACGGCTGTAAGAATGCTGGAATTCTTTCATGCAGCCCTCCTTCGAAAGACACGAAGAGGTATTATACCAGCAGAAACGCCTTTTGTCAAACGTCTCTAGCTGCATGCCAAAATTTTTTTTTGCGTTTGTAGAATGAGATAGGGAGCGCAGCCGGATTGCTCTGCCGCGCTCCCGGTGTATTTTTATCCCTTGGTATCAGGATTTACTTAATCTCTACGCTTGCGCCCTCGGCCTCAAGTTTGGCCTTCAGAGCTTCTGCGTCTTCTTTGCTTATCCCTTCCTTCAGCGGCTTAGGCGCACCCTCTACCAGGTCTTTGGCTTCCTTGAGTCCAAGGCTGGTTATCTCGCGGACGGCCTTGATTACCTGGATTTTCTTATCGCCGGCGCCGGTAAGAATAACATCAAAGGAGGTCTTCTCCTCTTCTGCGGGACCGGCCTCTGCAGCGCCGCCCGCCGCGGGTGCTGCTGCTGCCACGGGAACTGCGGCAGATACGCCGTACTTATCCTGAAGCGCCTTTACCAGCTCTGAGAGCTCAAGAACTGTAAGGGTATCAAGAGTGGATATGATATCTTCAATTTTGTTTGCCATGATGTTTGTATCTCCTTATGCTAATTTGGTTTTCAGCACCGCATATAAACGGCACCGGTTAATTTATGCAGACTTCTGATCTGTAACAGCCTGCAGTGTATATACAAGGTTGGACATAAGCCCCTGAAGTGTGCCGACAAACCCGGTGATTGGGGATTGCATTGAACCCAGCATCTGGGCAACAAGCACTTCTCTGGGCGGAATCTTGGAGAGCGCCTGCACCTGATCCATGCCAAGAAACTGACCTTCAACCATCCCTGCCTTAAGGCTCATGTTTTTGTGTTCACGCACAAAATCTACAAGTGCCTTGGCGGATGCCACGGGGTCTGTCTTAACAAAGGCTACGGCTGTAGGCCCTGCAAGATACTCTGCCAGTACGCCGGCGGTCTCTTCACCTACTGCAAGCCCAAAGAGTGTGTTCTTGATAACCTTGTACTCTGCGCCCGCAGTTCTAAGCTTGCGCCGCAGGTCTGTGATCTCGCTTACCTTAAGACCGCGATAATCTGTAAGGAAGTATCCGGAGGAGGCCTCTACATCTTCCTTAATCTCTGCTACCATATCTATCTTCTCTTGTTTTGGCAACTATATCACCTCCTTGCCTTACGCGACCACAGCCCATAGATACCAATGCTGTAAACCGGCATTTCTGAAGTTCTGCAATCACAAAATAAAAAGGGGACCGCCGTATAACCGGGATCCCCTTAAAAATCAGTAGGTGTTCGGAGTATTGGCCGAACAGTTTCCCAGCCTCGGCAGGCGGGCTATTGCCCATTATGATTAACACCTGCTGTCTACAGCGCTCTCGTTATTTAATTTCAGACGTATCTTAACACACTGCGGGCGTTTATGTCAACATCCGCAGTGTGTTATTTGCAATTAAGGAGTTACACCTATTCCTACTCCGCTGCCGGCCATGGGTTTATCCGGTACTATTGTGGGCGTAAGGAAGATTAAAAGCTCCGTGTTCTTACTTGATTTTGATGTGCTGCTGAAGAGCGGCCCAATGATTGGAAGATTGCCCAAAAGCGGTATCTTGGATACGCTGGAACTCTCTTCTTTTCTTATTATTCCGCCAAGTACTATTGTTTCGCCGTTTGCCACACGCCTGGTGGTTTGCAGGGTCTGCTCGGTAACAATAGGAACTTCTGTGCCGTCTGGGCCCTTCTGCGTGCCGGGGCTGTCAGAAATTGTAGGCTGAATTGTACAGGTAATTGAATTATCAGAGTTATTTACTCTGGGCAGAACCAAAAGCTCCGTTGCAACATCCAGGAACTGCACCGTATAGTTTGTAATTGGGTTGCCCCTTGAGTCATATGTTGTGGTAGATGTCCAGTAAGGGTATGACTTGCCTATTTGAATGGTTGCCGGAACGTTGTTCATTGTAGATATGAGCGGTCCGTTTACCAGCTTACCCTTGCTATTTGCGAGCGATGCCTTCAGGTTTGCTATGACATTACCGTTTGCATAGCCTACCATAACGTTGCCCACTGTATTAAATGTATTTGAAAAAGTGGTGCCCAGCCTCTCCAGCCGCCAGTCTATGCCCAGCGTAGATGCATCGTCTGTGCTGATTTCCACAAATTCTGCTTTAATCATGATCTGCTTGGGGGCAACGTCAAGCTGGCGTACAAGATTTTTCATCTCTTCCAGCCCTTCTTCATCGCCGCGCACAATCAATGAGTTATCCAGGTCATAAGGCATTATAAAGTCTATGCCCTTGGGGAGCAGTGCTGAACCCTGACTAGCTACTCCTCCTCTCCCCGCTGCCGGTGCAGCAGGGGCGGCTCCTCCGGGAGCAGCGCCGGGCATTGCGGGAGGCGCTCCCGGCATTCCAAACTGTGCGGCTTCACCGCCTACCCCGGCTACGCGGCCGGCCGCGCGGTTATCTCTTAGAGATTCCGAAAACGGAGGGGTGGAGTTCTGCGGAGTTGCTGTCTGCACATCCTGTTTCAGGTCTACGCCGGGCTTAATGTAAGCTTTTTCTATTTTGCTTGCATCTTCCAGCTTATACAGTCCAAGCAGCCACATCATATCTGTGGATGCGCAATTGTAGAGTTTTATTGTCTCTACTTTTGTTTCGCGCGCTGCCTCTGACATTCTTGGAACTCTATCTGCCGGAGCCTGATATGTATCATCTCTACTGCCTGCAGATGGGGAAGCCTGTTGATTTACCGCCTGTACAGGCTGGGCAACGGCGCTGCTTATGATATAAACACCGTTTGCCTCGCGCCGCCACATGCAGCCCACGCTCTCAACAACGTATTTAAGCGCCATTTCAAGCGGCATATTTCTAAGAGTGGCGGTTACCTTGCTTTGCAGTTTCTCCGGGTCGGCAATAATTATGCTCTGCTTGCTCTCACGCGCAAGCATAAGCACAACCTTAGATAAGTCGGCATCAACCACATCCAGCGAGATCACACCGGCTGCGCCGGCGGCCTGGGCATGTGCCGCAGGTACCCCCAAGATACCAATGAGTACGGCGAGCGATATGCAAATCAGGCTGCACGCCCATACCCGTTTTATATTTACCGAGACCATAAAATCCTCCCCCGGATTACATGTCAGTAATAGAAATGCTTTCAAGGCGCCGGCTTATACAGTATTTGCTCTGTTTAAAGCCGCCTGCAAGCACATTTTATTATTATATCACAAATGCTTCCTATTTGCGTCTACCATCTGTTTGAGTTGCTACTGCCGGAACTACCACTGCCGGAGCTGCTGCCGCTCCTATTAAACAGACTGCCGCCGCTGCTGCCACTGTTGCTGCCACCAAACAGACCGCCGCTGCTGCCGCTTGTACCGGTACCGGAAGACATACTTGCTGCGCTTGACCGGGTACCTGCAACTCCAAAGAAGGCCCCTATATCAAACGCATCCGCATAGCCTACGGGGATTTTAATGACTACTTTCTTTGGCGCAGGCTTTACAGCTTCCTTAACTACGGCAGGAGGAGGCGCCAGTACTACAGGAGGAGCCTCTTTTTGCGGGCCGATTATGTAGACTGCCTTATCTTTGCGCATTGTTAAATTTGCCGCCTTTAGCACAGCGGAAAGCGCATCCGGAAACGGTATATCCACCAACTTTACGTTTACTGTTCCTTGAACCCCGGGTTCAAAGGCGTAGTTCTGGCCGCTCCCCTCAAACAGCATCTCTATTGCATTTTTGACGGCAACATCTTTAAAATTAACGGTAACGCGTTTAACATTGCCACCGGCGTTTTGCTGTGCAAGGGCAGGTTTTAATGCAGCCCCCATGAGTAACAGCGCGAATACGCTTATGGGAACGATATATCGGATGATTCTCATTTCCGAACACCCCTTTCTATTAGCAACAGGTTCCTATATCAAATTATTTAGACGCGGCGTGGATAAAAGTGTTTATCCATACTATTACTTCACCAAAAAGTTATGCTGTTTAACAAGGCTTCGGCAGCGGCGCCTCCGGCTCGTGGGCCGAAGTATCCGGGATATATTTAAGTTTATACGCTACTAGATTTTTCCCATTTAGTATGAATATTATCTACATGATTGGCGCAATGACGCCATCGCCGCCGCCAACAGGCGACTCATCTGAATCGCTGGTCACTATTGAACCTTGCAAATTCACCCTAACAGTGAACGGTTTTTTTGTGTCCAGGGTCTTTAATACTATCTGATCCGGAGTTATGCTCTCCACTCTAACCCTGGAGCCGCTGCGGTTGACAACCATCCCCGGAGTAACTATATCAGAACGCCCATCTGTCTCTAGTATAGCGCTGATCTTGCTATTCATCAACACTCCCGCCATACGCCTTACCGGCTGCGGGGGCAGCGTCTCTGTTACAACCTCTACCGCGCCAAGTTTTTTAACAGGGGCCGGCGCTATTCTAACATGACTGATGCTGGGCAGCATACTAATAAGTATCTGCGTACGGTTCGGCTTGCGTGTAAACGGCTTAAACGGGTCTTTTCTATACGGCAGCAAGGCCTCTTTTGATACTGCAGGAGTTGCTGCCGGCGTAGCAGGGCTAGCCCCTCCCGGCATGCCGGGGCCTCCGCCCGCTTCCGGCACACCCGCCGGAGATGGCCCGCCGGCTCCGGCGGCCGGCATATCTGCCGGGGGCGTACTTGCAGTATTTGTAGAGCTTGTTGCACTTAACCGAAGTAATAGAAAGACTACGGCCACTAATATAACAGCTGTTCCGGCTACTACAACAGGCAAGTTCTTCCTGTCCTGAAGCCAAGACTTAACCGCATCCATTTTAAACCCTTTCGCTTAATTAGGCAAAGACTATTTTTACGGTGCCGCACCTGGCGGTGCGCCGGGCGGCGCACCGGGCGGAGGCATCATGCCGGGATCTCCCGGGCCGCCGGGGCCTGCTGCACCGGCTGCTGCAGAAGCAGCTCCGGCCATTGGTATGGTTGGGCCGGGGTCTCCCTTTGGAAATATATATACCGTAACGGCGTATGTTGCCGTAATATTTGGGCTCTCCCCTGTCAGGCTTACCGGGTCTACCTGAACCAGCCTTGGGAATTTATTCCAAGAACGTATATGAGCCATAATGGCTGCAAAATCACCAACTACCGTAAAATTCCCTACAGGAATCTTTATGAGCGATGTCTCCAGGGCATTAGGGGATACCGGAGGAGCCGGCAGTGAAAAAGTACTTGTAAGCTTAACTCCTGTCTTGGTGGGCCAGCTTTTAAGGAGCGGCCCCAGCGTGAGCGATTGTTCTTTCCATAACTGTACCATGCCAACGGGCCTGTTGACAAAGGAAAGGTTGGGCATTTTGTTATCCATATAATAGTTAAGCTTCCAGAACATCAGATGATTTTTTTGTTTAGCGGCTTCCAGTTCCCTCTCAACCTGAGCTTTTCTCTGCCACATGCCTTCCGCCTTATCATATCTTTCCTGAAGCACCACCAGGCGGGCCTGGGCCGGTTTAACCATAAGAAACAGCATGGATGCACCGGCTATTATGCATGTAAGTACGCCAATTATAACCACATGTATAACTTTAAATTTAGATGCCATTAACACTATATCCTTTTATATTGCCTGCACCATCAACCATACTTATGGTCCCGGGGAAGAAGCACCAGGGGCGCCGCCCTCTCCGGGTGCGCCTTCTCCGCCCGCTCCGGGAGGCGCATATGCCGGAGCAGATATAGGATTTACCAGCGCACAGGTTACCGTGAAATCAAATCCGCTGGAAGGCTCGGCTGCGGCAGGCTGGCCTGCCGGTTGCCCTGCGCCCTGCGCCGCCCCCGCGGAATCAGACCAACCAGGTACGGCATTTATTGTAACGCTGTTGAAGATATGTGTAGCCCTGTACATGTTCATAAGGTAGCGCCCGCAGTCTGCCAGGCTGCCGGCATGTGCCTGTATGGTAAGCTGGTTTCCTGCCGGTGTTACGGATTTATACAGTATACGCGCATACGTATATTTTGCAAGTTCTTCATACAGCTGAGGAACTTTCAGGTTGTAGGCCATAAGGTCTTCTATGAATTTAACTTTAGATTCAACAGGCGGAAGTTTAGCCTTCTCACCATCTACCTGTTTTTGAAGATCATTGAGAATGCTTGTCTTAAGTTCCATTTCATCAACCTGGCCGGTTAAGATGATCTCTTTGTTGCCCAGCATGAACCACCAGGCAAACATGCCGAAAACAATGGCAATAAAGAGAACACCAAAGATGCTCGCCAGCTTGTAGATCTTGCGTCTTTCATATATGTACTTTGGAAGCAGGTTTATCTTGAGCACGGCGAGAACTAATCTCCTATCATATCCCTTATTGCCAGCCCTATGCAGGAGGGCATAGAGAGGATATCATCCTGGAGAGTATCCTGCTCTGCTACCTTGGTAGAAATATTTAATTCCTGCAGGGGATCAGCCAGTTCTACTTTTATACCAAGTTCAGACTCAAGGTATTTATCTATGCCTGGCATCTTTGCTGTTCCGCCAAAGAGTATAACCCTTTGCGGATGATCTTGGCTGCTGCTTGAATAATACTCCAGGGACCTATGAATCTCCGATATCAATTCTTCCAAAACGGTGGCCATTGCATCGAAGACTTGTTCTTTTGTGTAATGAGAGGTTACATCCAGACCCAGAGAGGTTGAATCTATAGGCGCAAGTTCATCATCCTCTTTGGCGATATCCGGGTGGCTGTCAAAAACACTGGCAAAATCGCCCTGATCGAAGATTGAATTAGCATCCTGGGGGGCGCCCAGGGGATCTATGGACGGCTCGGCTTCTTCCGGAAGGTTGGCTTCGGAACCGGTATCAAATGCGGGCAGGTCAAAGTCAACCAGCGGCTTTACGGGAACGGGCACTATATCTTCTGCGCCATCTGCCTCTGCGCTTGAATCTTCGCTCTCCGGCTCCTCCGGCAATCCGTATCCTCCCAGATTGGGGATAAATCCCAGGTTGCCGCCTACACCAAGGTCCTGCTGGGTATCTTCAAGGTTGAAATCCATACCCATCCCAAAGGAATCGGGCTCACCCCCGTCGTCCAGATTTACGGTCTGGCCGCGGGGCGCGATTCTATCTATCATAACCTGGCCCTGCTCGCATTTCAGGAGTTCAGCGTCCTCAATAGAGATTCCAAGCTGCTCGCTTATAGCCCGGGTTATTGTATCGCCCGCTATGGGGAGTATCCTTGGGAAGGCAAGTAAACCGGAACGGAAGACTCCCATCTGGGTGGTAGATGCGCCTATGTTTACAAGCGCAACAGACTCTTCCTTGAGTTCGCTGTTGGGAGAGGCATCTATAAGCATCCTGCATGCGGACAGGTATTCTATATCTAAAGCTACCGGGTCTAATCCGGCAAGAAAGAGCGTTTCAATATGGCTGTTGACGGCATCCTGTTGGGCTACGGCAAGCAGTACTTCCATGTTCTGTTCTTCTTCAGCGGACTCTTCCCTTTCTATGGGGGCAAAGTCCATTACAACCTCGTCCTTGGAGAACGGAACATGCCGTTCTATCTCCCACTGCATGGTCTCCGCCAGTTCTTCACGCGTCATCTTGGGGACTTCTATTATTCTAACAATTACTGAAGACTGCCCTGAAATAAGGGAGACACACCGTTTGCAAGAGATACCGCTGTCCGAAAGCACCTGGCGCAGCGCCTGAGACAGGGTTTTAGGATCAACAATTACTTCATTGTCAATTGATCCTGCCGGAGTAGGGGCTATGCCATACCCTGCAACCTGGAGGCCGTCCTTTCCGGACTTAACCTCTACTACTTTTATTTGATTGGTTCCTATGTCCACACCCACAGTGCTTGCGCCTGAAGGTTTTTTATTGAAGCTCATCCAGAAACTCCGTCACGGATACGCTTTTTAACCGGTGGCATCCGTTGAAAAGAACCCAGAGTGTAATGCAAATATTGCCTGCAATACAAGCACAGGCTGCTAGAGCGCAGTGTATAGATGGTATCATCCAGAGCGCACATTTGTCAACAAGCAACTGTTCGTCTTGCTAATACTCGGCACCGTAGAAGCGCGGGCTTATGGCCTCATAATAGATATCTGTATTCCCTGAACGCGTACTTGTCCAGAATACCCATACCTTGTTCTCGTAAGGGTCTTTAAATGCACTCACCTGTCCTTCGTTCACCATAAGGCGGGTAAGGTTTCCAAAGCTGCTTCCGCCGCCAGGCCCAACCTCATGCCTTAGCGCAACCTTTCGCTCTACGGTTGTAATGCCGCCGGAGGTGTTTATGTATCTTACTTCAACCGTCTTTCCGGCATCTTCACTCATAAAGTAGAGCCTGTTCTTAATCCAGTCTACCTCTACGGGCTTTTTGAGCCCTTCGGTACAGATGATGGAATCAATAGGACAAGAAGGTGCGCTCTTCTTTATGGGGTGTGCCATATCCAGGTCTATGGAATAGCGGAATGTGCTGTAATGGATTCCTGTGCCCGGCTTATCCACGCCCGGACGTCTCCAGAATACCCACAGCCTGTCTGTAAAAGTCTCAGGATCATTTCCGTTGGGGAATGCAAACCGGAAGTTGCTTACAGTTTCATCTGCTGCATACCTGGGGTTTATTCCTCTATCCCAGAAGGCCACGGGGGCCACGTCTGATACTGAATCTACCGTGAGCCTTGTGGCTCTTGCCGTATATGTTGCCTCTACAACGGCATCTTTAGGCGGCGTGCGCATAAACCGGACGGTACCGGCGGCCGGGTCTACCACAATAGCCCGGAAGAGCGTTCTTAGCTCTGCATCATCATCACCTGCATAAGTATATACCCTTGCGCCTGTTGTGCGGTCTACGGTGTATGCTTTGCCTGTAGTAAGATTATGGGTGGTTGCGCCGGAGACCACCTGAATTTTGAAATCATCCGCCAGCCAGTCTACATCCCTTGCATACCATACGGGCTCTGTTGCGGAGCGGGTAAGGGCCTCATTCTGTTCCGTAAGCCCCTGCAGCACCAGACGTTTTTTGGTTGCATCCCACGCGTACAGGCTAAGGTATATATCTGTGTTCTTGTGATAGCTGGAATAACCTGCATATACCACTTCTATAAGATTTGAGTTATTACCAAGGGCGGGCCGGAACATTGCGCACGGCTGCGCCACGGATGTAAGCCCCTTTGGAATGGGCAGCTGGACTTCCGTCTGCCATGATGTACCTCCATCCGGTTTCATGGTGTAGTAGATGCGCCACTTATTGTTTGTGCCGCCGTACCAGAAGCACCAGAGCGCGCTGTTTGTAGCAAGCCCATTAACCCCAAACTTGGGCATAGAGC
>CALNCU010000106.1 GCA_937875395.1 uncultured Armatimonadota bacterium
TCTTGTTGCGCTACATGCTGTCAAAAACCGCTGTCAAAGAAAACTGTTGACAAGCCGGTACCTTTGCATTACAATGTTTTTATACACAAAACGTTTAGTGTGGTGTGGTATGCGTAAAACCAAGGTAACAATAAAAGATTTGGCCAAAAACCTGAACCTCTCCATTTCCACGGTATCTATGGTATTGAATGATAAACAGCGCCCTTACGTCAATATCACCGAGGAGACCAAGGCCCGGGTCAAGGAAGAAGCACGCAAGCTAGGATACGTCTCCAGCAGAAGCGCTGCAAGCCTGCGTTCCGGCCAGAGTAAAGCCATTGGCTACTGGCATCCAATGTTTAACAATGATTTCGCCGGAAGCATGGTTAAAAATATGCAGGAAGCCATCGAGCACACAGGTTATGTCATGTTCTCATTCCCCAGTATGCGTAACTCCGGGAGCGGCATGTTTGACATTTATATCCAATGGGGTGTGGATGGCATTATAGTTTTTGACGGCGTAGAACACCAGGCTGAAATAGATTTAATACATTCCAAATACAACATTCCCGTAGTGGGAATTGGGCACTGGTGCCCCAAGGGATATGATTCCGTCAGGATAGATTTCTACCAGCCATATTTTAATCTTTGCAGTCACTTAAGCAAGATTGGCTGCAGGAGAATAGCCTATGTACAGCAAGACTACAGATCCATGCCCTTTAAAATGATTAATATAGAAGCAGATGACCGACGATACCAAGGATACTGTGATGCAGCAAAAGCTTTTTCCTTTGACCCTGAATTCGTATTCATCGAGCGCGGAGACAGCCTCAAGAGTTCTGCGCGGACTTATATAAAAGAATACATAAAGGCTCACGGTATGCCAGATGCCCTTCTATGCAGGAACGATGACATAGCTATCGGAGCCTACAGGGGGCTTTGCGATATGGGGATAAAAGTTCCCGAGCAGGTCTGCATAACCGGATGCGATGGAACAGAGCATATGAAATACCTGGAAGTGCCCATCACCACCATAGAAATACTTTCCACAGAACTGAGCAAAAGGGCGCTTGAGCTTATGCTGAAAAGAATCAAAAACCCTGATGCAGAGCTGACATCATTACTGCTCACGCCCGAAATATCCTACAGAGAATCTACTTGTCGTGATAGCCGCTAAAACCTTTTGCTATCACAACATTGAAGCATAACAGGGAGGTAACAATGAAAGGCGTAAAGATTCTTGTTCTAACCATGTTTGCCATGCTGATGGCAAGCGCTGCATGGTCGGCAGAACTGGCAGGCTACTGGTCATTTGATGAAAACCAGGGTACTGTTGCAAAGACGTCTGCTGTGAGCGGATATGATGGAGAGATTCACGGCGCAAAGTGGGTGCCCGGCAAGGTGGGTTCCGCGCTTAAGTTTAACGGCGAGGGTGACTATGTTGAAATTAAGGATACTGCCGCGGGCAGCCCGTTTGCGCTCACCAGCATGTCCATCTCCGCCTGGATAAAACCGGAGGCTTATCCGCAGCCCTCTCCGGTACGAGTGGCCGGAATAGCAGGTAAAAGACTTGCTACGGAGAGCACATACGGCCTTCGTCTGAGCCATAACGGCAGAGCATACTTTACTGTTTACGGGCCGTTTGGAGAAGGCGGAAAGGTTGCAGCCTTTCACTATACGGGAGGGAAGGATCAGCAAATTTCTCTCAATGAATGGCATTATGTAGTAGTAACCTATGATAACACCAGCATCAAGTTCTATATAAATGGCAAACTGATCCAGACTTACAAGGAGACACGGCTTCCGGGCATCAACAAACAAAGCATCTTCATAGGCAGCACTAATGGCAAGATGCGTTACTTCAAGGGCATAATAGACGAAGTAAAGATTTACAAGGGAGCGCTCACAGATGCCGAGGTGGCAGCAGAATACAGAAGTGAGGGAAAGCCAGTCCGGACAACCGGAAACCTTCCCAAAATAAGTGAGGTGCCGTCGCTAGACGGCACCCTCTCCGATCCATGCTGGCAGAAGGCCCTAAAAGTGGATTTTGTAAATAACAACACCATCAAGACCCCAAAGGCAGCTACTACCGGCTACGTTTGCTACGATGACAAAAACCTCTACATAGCCTTTTTATGCAAGGAGCCGCTCATGGACCGCATAAAGGCAAATGTTGCAAAAAGAAGTGTTGATATATGGCAGGATGATTGTGTAGAAGTCTTTATAGACCCGGGCGCCAGCCGCAAAAGCTACTACCACTTTATTATGAACTCCAAAAATGTGCAGTTCGAAGAGAAATTTACCACCATAGGAATAGAAAATGGCTGGGTTGGAGCATGGCAGAGCGCAACATCCCAGCAGGCGGACGGCTGGACTGCAGAGATGAAGATTCCGCTAAGCAATTTTGCATTAGCATCCAATATTGGCACAACATGGGGGCTCAACCTCTGCCGGGAGCGCAAAACAGAGCCGGAAAACACCGCCTGGTCGCCTACGTTTTTAGGGTTCCATGCCCCGGAGATGTTTGGTACTGTGCGGGAGTTCAATACAGACTTTGCCCCTTACCAAATAGAAGTCTCTGCACCTGCCTTAAGCTATATTTTTAAAAACGAGAAGCCATCATTACAATATACGCAATCATTTACCAATTCCTCCCAAAAGGCAAGGCAGGTTCGTGTAAGAATCTGGGATTCATCAGATAAAGAAATCCTCAGCAAAGAGATATCCATGCTGCCCGGCAAAAAGCAGGATATCATTCTTCCCATAAGCGTAAGAAAAGACGGAAACACATACCGGTTTAACACAGAGATTGCAGATTCTGCAGACGGCAGGGTGACTTACAAGGCTGTTAGAGTTGCAAAGAGCCCGGTGCTTATACAATCATACTTCGACAGGTCGTACTATACTGATGAGAACACGGCCAGTCTTTGCGGAAAGGTGAACATAGACG
>CALNCU010000107.1 GCA_937875395.1 uncultured Armatimonadota bacterium
AGGCAATTACCGCAGTCTCCCGTGCAATCCGCCGTTCCAGATCTGGCCTTAAAGACCCAAAGAGGCCCACGGGCTCCTTTGTCTTTCTTGGCCCCACCGGCGTGGGAAAGACAGAGCTTGCGCGGGCGCTGTCGGCATTCCTGTTCAGCAATGAGGATAACCTTATCCGCATAGACATGTCAGAGTATATGGAGCGGTTTGCAGTCTCAAGGCTTGTAGGTGCGCCCCCCGGATACGTGGGTTACGAAGAGGGCGGACAGCTTACGGAGGCCGTAAGGAGACAGCCGTACAGCGTGGTTCTTCTTGATGAAATAGAGAAAGCCCACCCAGAGGTCTTTAACATACTCCTCCAGGTAATGGAGGACGGCCGCCTGACAGATTCCCAGGGGCGTATAGTAGACTTCAAGAACGTGGTTATGATAATGACCTCAAACATTGGCGCACAGCTGATCAGCGGCGATGGCGGAATGGGATTCAGGTCAACCCGCAAGGTAGACGAAGACGAGCGTGCCTATGAAAGCATGAAGAACCGCGTCACGGAAGAGATGAAAAAGGTCTTTCGGCCGGAGTTCTTGAACAGGGTGGATGAGGTAATAGTCTTCCATTCCCTTACGTCACAGCAAATCTTCCAGATTGTGGAACTTATGCTTGGGCGCGTGCGCGAGCAGCTTAAGAGCCAGGGCATGGACCTTGTTACAAGCAACGATGTGAACGAGATACTTGCCAAGGAGGGCTTCGACCCAACCTTTGGCGCGCGTCCGCTCAGGCGCGCGGTGCAGAGGTTAATAGAAGACCCGCTCTCAGAAGAGATACTGCTGGGCAGGTTCAACGTGGGAGATACTATCTCTGCAGAACTTGTAGATGGCAAGGTTATCTTCAAAAAGGCAGAAAAGCCGGAGCCTGCCGCCGTATAACGTACGGCATAACAGAGACAGCAGAGGCCCGTCCCGTAAAAAGGATGGGCCTTTTTTTTATTGTCCTTGTAATCAACTGCGGAGCGCTTTGGCGCCGGAACCGGGCATTATAACTTTTGATGAAGCATATGGGCAGGGTACATATGTTGTACTATGAAAACACGATGTATGCTTATAATGCTTATATTGTTTATAGTTACGGGCTGCTCTTCTAAAGAGAGAGCGGCAGATGTGCAGGGGACTTCTAACGGCGCGCCGCGTGTACCGGAGATTGCCCGCCTTAAGCTTCCCACGGGATTCAGGATAGATGCCTATGCCACCGGCCTTGACAGGCCCCGGCTTATGGCCTTAAGCCCGGACGGACGTCTCTTTGTAACGGAGATGGGGGCGGGAAGGGTAACCATACTGCCTGATGCCGGGGGTGCAGCAGACTCTCATATTACTTACGCCAGCGGACTCAATCAGCCGCACGGTATTGCGTTTCACGGAGGATACCTCTACGTTGCAGAGACAAACAGAGTTATACGCTTCCATTATAGAAACGGGGATAATCAGGGGCGGGCGCAAGAGGTGGTAATATCCGGCATTCCTGCGGGCGGCAGGCACTTTACCCGTACAATCTCCTTTGGCCCGGATGGCAGGCTCTACCTCTCTGTTGGATCAAGCTGCAATGCATGCATAGAATCAAACCCGCAGCGGGCGGCAATTTCCAGATATAATGCAGACGGCACCGGCAGAGCCATAATAGCTACGGGGCTTAGAAACTCCGTGGGGCATGCCTGGAATCCATCTACGGGTCAGCTCTGGGTAACGGAGAACGGGCGGGATTACCTGGGGGATAATGTGCCGCCGGATGAGGTGAACGTAATAGTGGACGGCGGATTCTACGGCTGGCCGTACGCATACGGAAACCGTGTGCCGGACCCGCAGTTAGGCAGCAAGGCGCCGGCCAAGGTTAGGGCCACCATCCCGCCGAAGATTGCAATACAAGCACATTCGGCGCCGCTGGGGCTTGCATTCTATACCGGGAATATGTTTCCACAGGAGTATAGGGGGAATCTGTTTATAGCCTACCACGGTTCATGGAACCGCACCGTACCCACGGGTTACAAGGTTGTGCGTTTTAAAATACAGAACGGAAACGTTGTGGGCGGCCAGAAGGATTTTATCACCGGATGGTATACCGGCGGGAGTGCATGGGGCCGTCCGGTGGGAATTCTGGTTGGAAGGCAGGGAGAGCTTTACATAACGGATGATTCCGGAGGAAGGGTGTATATTGTGACGTATGGGCGGTAGGGAATACGTCCGGAGTGCCATGTGAGCATCTTATTTTTGCATATTTGCACTAACAGCTAAAAACATCATCCTTTTTGGGCTTCGGCAGCGGCGCCTCCGGCTCTGCGACCGAAGCATCGCCTTCCATAATTAATTTCGCTGTTTCGGTAGTTTTACTGCCGAAGCTTCCAGACGTACCATAAAGCTCTGCGGCAGATGCGGCTATGTCTTTTGGGTCGAGCAGGCAGGATTCTCTTAGGAGGGCGCCTGCGCCGTGCTCCAAAAATCTGTCCGGCAGGCCTATCTGTTTTATTGTTGCCTGTATGCCGGATTCTGCCAGAAGCTCTATCACGGCGCTCCCAAATCCACCCATAACGGCATTCTCTTCTACCACCAGCACCTTTTTGCAGCGCTGCGCATAGCTTGTAATAAGCTCTGCCGGGAGGGGTTTCACAAACCGCGCATTTATAAGCGCTGCAGAGATACCCTGTTCGCCAAGTATGCGTACCGCCGGAAGGGAGAGCGCTACCGCAGAGCCCACTGCAATAATGCATATATCCCGGCCTTCTGCCAGCACCTCGCCCACGCCTGGGGCGGGTATGTTTGATTCTGTATGAAGCGGCGTCTCCGGGCAGGCTCCTCTTGGGTAGCGGATGGCAAACGGGGCATTGCAACTAATCCCCAGCCGCAGCATTTCTTTAAGCTCAACTTCATCAGATGGGGCGGCAATTATCATGTTGGGTATATGCCTTAGATAAGAGAGATCAAAGGCGCCGTGGTGCGTCGGCCCATCGTCCCCCACAAGGCCCGCTCTATCTATGCAGAAGAGTACGGGGAGGTTCTGCACGCAGACATCGTGCACTATCTGATCATAGGCGCGTTGCAGAAATGTTGAGTAGACGGCAAAGACCGGTTTGAATCCGCCCGCTGCAAGCCCTGCCGCAAACGTGACTGCATGCTGCTCTGCTATTCCCACATCGTAGAACCTGTCCGGGAACCGCTCTGAGAATTTTGTAAGGCCCGTGCCGTCCGGCATTGCAGCCGTTATGGCAACAATCCTTTCATCCTCTGTAGCAAGTTCTATAAGCGCATCGGAGAAGGCCTTTGTGTATGTCGTCCCGCCACTGGATTTGGCTATGTTTCCATCTTCTATATGGAAGGATGATACCCCGTGAAACGCCCGGGCGTTGTTTTCTGCGTATTCATAGCCCTTGCCCTTTTTTGTGATTATATGAACAAGCACCGGGCCTTCCAGTATCTTCATGTTATTAAACACGTCTGTGAGGAGGGCGGTGTCATGCCCGTCTATGGGGCCAAGGTATGTGAAGCCCAGCTCTTCAAAGATTACGCCGGTTTCAGACCCTACAAGACGGGTGACTCCGTGCATAATGCCCTCTGCCGTTTTGTAGATGGCCTTGCCGCCTATGGGCAGGTTCTCTACCACTTCCTTTGCCTTGTTCTCTACTTTGCGGTAGAGGGGCTGCATTCTTAGTTGGCTAAGATGCGCGGAGAGCGCCCCAACGTTTTTTGCTATGGACATCTGGTTGTCATTTAAGACAACCGTAAGATTTGTTTTAAGGTTTGCGGCATTGTTTAACGCTTCCCATGCCATTCCGCCCGTGAGCGCGCCGTCGCCTATTATGGCCACTACTCGTTCATTGGTGCCTTTAAGATCGCGGGCCTTTGCAAACCCCAGCGCAGCGGAGATAGATGTACTGGAGTGCCCTGTACCAAAGGCATCGTAGGCGCTCTCTTCTCTTCTAGGAAAACCGCTTATTCCTCCAAGCTGGCGCAGGGTATCAAACCTGTCGCATCTGCCGGTGAGCAGCTTATATGCATAGCATTGGTGCCCCACATCCCAGATGATAACATCCTCTCCGGGTGTGTGTGTGGAGAGCAGGGCTATGGTTAGCTCTACAACGCCCAGGTTGCTTGCCAGGTGCCCGCCGGTTTTGGCCACCTGCGCTATTATCTCTGTTCGCAGTTCTGCGGCCAGCAACTCAAGCTGTTCCGGCGAAAGCTCTTTTATATATTCCGGTTTTTTAATTGTTTCCAGTAATGCTATTTTGCTCACCTTCCAGTTTTGACGGGGATTTATGCTTCCCTGGATTGTAAAATCTCTTCTGCAAGGGCTATCTGGCCTACGGTGTCTGCATCTGCGCCTATCTCTGCATACGGAGTCTCTACGGCGCGGAGCCTTGCTCCAAGTACTCTGCCTGCAGCCTTCTCCAGCATGGAGAGTTTAAGCGCGCCGGGCCATATGGTCTGGGCCAGAATAGCCCGTATAAGCACTCCTGCGCCTATAATCTTTGCCAGGCGGGACACGCTCTTTCTTGCATCAAGCGCCTCTTTTATTCTTTGGGCATTCTCTTTTATAAATTTGGCATCTACTATCATAATGTTTCCGCCGGTGAATGTGCCTTCGGCAAGGCGGGCATAGGTGCGTTTAAGCTTTGGGAATTTGGATAGATTCTGTTCTTTGGGCACTATGGGATAGTAGAAATCTGCATCCAGGTTGCCGCAGCGGTCTGTGAAATCTGCTATGGCCTCCGGGGTGATAAGGGGGATGTCTGATGTTGCTATAAGCACATGGCCGCTTTCAGCCGTGTTGCCGACGCCGTTTACCAGGTTTTCCAGCATGCTGTTTGCAGATGGTATTGTCTTATCTACCCCTTCACAAGGGAAGCCGGAGACTACGGAAATACTCTGCGCCCGCCCGGATGCTTTAAGGGCGTCTATGATGTAGCTGAGCATGGGCGCTCCGCAGACGGGAGCCAGCGCCCGCCATTCTACACCGTATGCTTCCTTAAGTTCCGCCGATGCCGGGGCGCCGGCAAGGATTACCGCAGGGAGTCTTTTTTTTTCTGTTCCGGTCATCTGTTTTTACCTGACTAAGATTTAATCTTCTTCCAGTGCCTCTTTGCGGGTTAAGGTTCTTCCGGCAAAGACTGCCGCCGGTATATCTGCAAGGTCTTCAGAGGCTTTGTGCGCGGCTTCTGGGGTGGTGAACAGCCCAAAGACCGCGGAGCCGCTTCCGCACATAAGCGTGCCCAGCGCCCCCAGCTCTTTCAGCCTCTCTTTGCAGAGCGTTATCTCCGGGTGGGCTTCCGTTGCCGGGGCCTCAAGATTATTTTTAAGCAGGCCGGGGATGCAGTATATATTCTGCTCCCAGATGCATTTAACAAGGGCGGCAGTGGCCTCCCCGGATTGTGCTGCTTTTGTTTCTTTCTGAATTTCATCAAAACGGCGGTAGGCCCACGGTGTCTTTATGCCGAAGGGCGGCTTTATAATTACCAGCCCAAACCGTCCTGCATCCGGCAGGGGATTTACTACTTCTCCTCGGCCGCTTGAGTGTGCGGTTCCTCCAATAAGGAAGAACGGCACGTCCGAACCTATTTCTGATGCAATCTTAAGGAGTTCACTCATCTCCAGCGGACTATCCATAAGGCTGTTTAAGCCCCTTAGCACGCCCGCCGCATTGCTGCTGCCGCCGCCAAGCCCCGCCTGGCTTGGAATGTTCTTGTTCAGATGAATCTCTAGCCCGGTTTCAACTTTAGTTCTATCTGTATAGAGGGCAGACGCACGAAAGGCAAGGTTCCTTATATCCGTGGGGATGCCCGGGACATTGCAGGTAAGGCTTATTCCGGGACGGGGAACGCGCCGCAGAGTAATTTCATCATACAGGCTTACGGATTGCATCACGCTTTCTATGTTGTGATATCCATCCGGCCTTGTGCCCAGAACCTCAAGGGTGAGGTTTATTTTGGCGTATGACCGTATTGCTCTTGTTGCTGCACTGGAATTCATCAAGTAAGTATACGACGGGAGGTGACCGTTGTCAAATGATGGAGCGGGCAATCCGTGCAAACTCCTCCAGGGACAGGGTTTCTGCACGGCGGGCGGCGTCTATGCCTGCTGCGCGGAGCACTTGTCCCACACGTTCTTTAGAAAACCCCATGGCGGGGCAGTCTGACAGGCTGTTTAGCAGGGTCTTCCTCCGCTTGCCGAAGGCGCAGTGCACTATGTTGAAGAATACCTCTTCGCTTGGCGCAAGGACGGGCGGGGCCGGTCTTGGCGTAAGCTTTACAACGGCGCTTGAGACTTCCGGCGGCGGCATAAATACGTTTTTGGAGACGTATGATACTATCTCCGGTTCCGCATAGTACTGCACAAATACGCTCATGGAGCCGTAATCGCTGGTGCCCGGAGCGGCCTTTAACCGCACGGCTACTTCCTTCTGCACCATCATAACCACAGAGTCTATTCTATCCTTGGCCTGAAGGAGACGGCTTATGATTGGGCTGGTAATGTAGTAGGGGAGGTTGCCCAGCACCTTTACTTTTACATCCCCAAAATGTTCTTGCAAAAAATTGGGCACGTTGATGCTTAAAAAATCTGCGTTCACTATGGTCGCATTGGGGTAGGGGGCCAGGGCTTCTTCCAGGATTGCTATTATATCCCGGTCTATCTCTACCGCCGCCACGCGGGCGCCGCGCAGAAGCGCCGCCTGCGTAAGGGTTCCGGCGCCAGGGCCTATTTCAAGAACAGAATCTCCCTTGCAGATGCCTGCCGCATCCAGAATTTTCTCTAAGATGTTGCGGTCTACAAGGAAGTTCTGCCCAAAGCGCTTCTTGGGCCGGAAATTATGTTTGCGGAAGATTTGTGAGAGCTGTGCGGGAGATGTTAAATCTACCATAATATGCCTAATTTAGAATGAATACAGTCACCGTGCGCCGGCCAAACTGGACGGCTTCCCTGTAGGTATTGAACCCCAGGTCTATGCGGTTGCCTTTTATGGCCCCGCCCGTGTCTCCGGCTATGCAGTAACCGTATCCCACAACGTAGAGCTTTGTGCCCAGCTTGATAAACCGGGGATCAACGGCTACCACGCCCTTGCCGGCCTTCATCCCAGTGGCTGTGCGCCCGTTTGCATAAGGGCCGCAGCTTCTGGGGCCCGGATCATACGCTGTGGCTGCCATCTTGATGCTCTTTATGTTCATCCCGGAACGTGATGCAAGCAGGGCCTCTTTTGTGATGGAGACTACTTTCATCACGGGCTTTTTAGTAACTTTTGCAGATACAATCTTTGATTGATGAGCAATTCCGTCCCTGTAGGTGATGGTCTTTGTTATCTCTTTTTCGCCCCTTTGGCCTTCTTGCAGCACCGTTCTGCCGGCGCTTCCGTACATATTGAATTTTGTTTCGGTTTTGTAGGCTATAGGCTCCGTATATGTTATGGTCTGCTGGGTTACGCGCACCACCCTGATAGTCATATTTGGGTAGAGTCTTTTTGAACGCGCCGGATAGGTGATATCCTTAGGCCCCAGAATAACCCCGGATTCCCTGAGCGTGGCGCCTACGGTGGGGCTGGTGGAGATATACTGCCACGATTGGCCGTCCGATATTATATTCACCAGATGGGAGGATATCTCCCCGTCGGATTGAGCTGCTATTACTACTGCACTAAGTGATGCTGTGACTGCAATTGCGCAGACAAATCCCAGAACGCCTAAAAGGCCTGAATATTTTTTTACTGTTTTTAACTGCAAACTAATGCCTCCTTTACGGCAAGTACGTTACCCAGCATGGCACCGACGCAAAACAACCTGAATAAAAAAGTGCTGGTCGGTGGCGCCGCGTTGAGTATGTGCGGCAGGCGGATGCTTGGGTAGGCCGGTTGATTCAGCTGGTATGATTTTGCAGTTGCCCGCTTTCTCTGCTTTTGGGCAAGGCGTTCATTATAACCCGGAAAACCAGGCCTGTCAAATTTTGCACTAAACCGAAACTTTCACCTCCCTCTGCTATTTAGATAATGCTGAATAATGCCTATGCACACAGTGCTGTAATATTTTTTAGTTTTTAATATGGAAAATAAGCAGAAGACAGGGCGGTCTATAATAGAATAATAACTCAATAAATATAGGGAAATTTCGCAAATTTTGAGAACTATTATTTTAAAACCGCCGTCTAAAAAAAGAGTGTCGGGAATTGCAATTAATAGTGAAAATTGCTTGACATTGCCACTCAAAACTGCTATGCTATTGACTGTTGTTTTGTGTACTGAAGTGGTCAACGCGATTGATAATTGGCGCCCTTCTGGCGTCAGCTATCGGATGGATTATCTACTCGTAGTTTCAGGGAATACTTCCAATGATGGCAATACCCCGGCGAAAGCCAATATGCCATTAGGCAGCCTGTTTTAGAGATCACTGTTCCAACAAACTAAAAATAAAGAAGGATACCTAATGCATCACAATAGAATATGGACAAGAGAAACGGTTATTGCCGCAATAAGAGCGGAGGCTCAGGCCGGACATGATCTTAGCTACCTCCGCGTGCAGGAAAGAGTCCCCTCGCTACTAAGGGCGGCTCAGCGCACGTTTGGTAGTTGGAGGCTTGCCATTGAGGCATCCGGCTTTGATTATAATGATATACGCAGATACAAAGTATGGACGCGTGAAAAGGTTATTGAACGCATTCGTGAACTTTATGAGAAGGGCGAGGACTTAAGCTGGAGGAACGTCTCTACAAAGTTGGACCCGGCCCTGGCGGCGGCAACTCTGCATGCCGGGCGTTTTGCTTCGTGGCAGGATGCTCTTACGGCTGCGGGGCTTGACCCGGAAAAGATAATGCGTTACAAAAAGTGGTCCAGCGATCGTGTTAAAAAAGAGCTTCTGGATCTTGCTCAAAAAGGCATCTCGCTTGATCAGGACACCCTGGCGGTTGTATCGCCCGCACTTCTGGCTGCTATTTACCGCATAGGAGCCGGCCTTGTAATTGAACGGGCCATTATAGGGCACTCCAGATCAAGACGTGGAGTCCAAGGGCGGAGCCAGGCGGGCGACCGCCAGATGGCTCTTCCTCTAAATTAATACATTACTCAGCCCTCCCTGCAAATGGGAGGGCTTTTTGTTTCTTCGCCCAGGCAGCCATCAATTTGACTTTAGGCATTCCATGTGATACCATTTTTTTTGCTTTCAGGCAATACATCAATCTTTGTTAAGGGTGTGACAATTGGTTTCAGCGCTTTCTATTGATAAACAGATGGAGCTTATTAAGCGGGGTGCAATAGAGATTATCCCGGAAGATGAACTCCGCACAAAGCTTAAAAAGTCTCAGGAGACAGGGGTTCCTCTCAGGCTTAAACTGGGGCTTGATCCTACCGCGCCGGATATACACCTGGGGCATGCGGTGGTACTTCGCAAGCTAAGGCAGTTCCAGGACCTGGGGCATGAAGTAATCATAATCATAGGTGATTTTACGGCAAGCATAGGAGACCCCAGCGGGCGTTCCGTTACCCGTCCGCTTCTCACCCAGGAAGAGATAGAAAAAAACGCAAAGACTTATGCAGAGCAGTACTGCCGTGTGCTGGATGCAGAAAAAACCCGCGTAGTCTTTAACAGCGAATGGCTGGGGAAGCTTGATTTTGCGGGCGTCATACGTCTTGCCGCCAAGGTGACCGTGGCCCGCGTGCTGGAGAGGGACGATTTTGCCACCCGCCTCTCAGAAGGCCGTCCCATAGGTCTGCATGAAATCCTCTATCCCGTCTGCCAGGCGTACGATTCCGTAGCCTTAAAATCGGACGTGGAACTGGGAGGCATGGATCAGAAGTTCAACATCCTCATGGGCCGGGATCTTCAGCGGGAGTTTGGCCAGGAGCCGCAGATAGCCATATTTATGCCCATCCTGGTGGGTCTGGACGGCCTGCAGAAGATGAGCAAATCTCTTGGCAATTATGTAGGCATTACGGAGCCTGCGGGCGAGATGTTCGGCAAGCTTATGTCTATACCTGACGATGTTATGCCGCAGTATTTTGAGCTGTGCACCAATGTGCCCATGCCGGAGGTAAGGGAGATTGAGGCAGGCATGCTTTCCGGCAGAATACACCCCATGGATGCAAAGAAGCGTCTTGCCAGAGAGATTGTGACCATTTACCACAGCAAAGAAGCGGCCCAGGCGGCTCAGGCAGAGTTTGAACATGTATTCAGCAACCGGGAGATACCCACGGATATAGAGGGAGTAAAGGTTCCCGCCTCTGCGGTAAAAGAAGGCAAAGTCTGGATAGTGCGGCTTTTGAAGGATCTGGCAGGGTTCGCCTCTACAAACAGCGAGGCGCGAAGGCTTATAGAGCAGGGCGGCGTAACTCTGGACGGAGAAAAAATTACAAATCCCAATGCAGAGCTGAAACTTAAGAGCGGGCAGGTGCTTCGCGCAGGCAGGCTTAAGTTCGGCAGGATAGAGATGGAATAGCCGCCTTCGGGATGCTTCATATCCATCAATCGCATGAAGTGAAAATTCCACGCACTTGCGAGTATTCCAATCGCTGGGTAGAGTTGACACAAATTGCCCAGCTTACTATAATTGATAGGCTGGCCTCGCCCCTGTGAGGAGCGGGGTCGCTTTTTGTGAGGATGGCATACTTGGATGCCGTCTGTCCGGGGGCACCATGTCTTTAACACTTACAGGCATAATAAAGTTAGTATTCGGTTGGCTGCATATACCGGAGTTTCTAGTGCAACCCACCGTAATGATAGTGGCGGCAGCCATTATCCTGGGGTTCATACTCCTTGTAGTACTGTACCTTGTTTACGGTCTCCGCAAGGTAATGGGATGGATTCAGGCCAGAATAGGCCCCAACAGGGTTGGCTGGGAAGGCCTGGCGCAGACTATTGCAGATGCGCTTAAGCTTCTTACCAAAGAAGATATAATCCCCAAAAACGCCGATAAATGGCCGTTTATCATTGCCCCAATTATAGTCTTTGTGCCGGCGTACATGGTCTACCTGGTTATACCGTTCGGCAAGGGGAACGGCTGGGTTGTCCAGGATTTGAACATAGGCATTCTCTACGTTGTGGCCGTGCTTGCCATCCCAACCATAGGCATTATCACCGCCGGGTGGTCCAGCAATAACAAATGGTCGCTTTTGGGCGCCTTCCGCGCAGCCGCCCAGATAATCAGCTACGATATCCCCCTTGTGCTTGCCATGGTGCCGGCGGTTATGCTTGCCGGAACCCTTAGCACACAGGGCATAGTAAACGCCCAGCAGGGCACCTGGTTTGGCATATTCCCCAGGTGGTTTATAGTATCGCAGGGCGTGGGTTTTATAATCTACCTGCTTGCTGCCCTGGCGGAGAGCAACATGACTCCTTTTGATATTATGGAGGCGGAATCAGAACTTGTTGCCGGTTTTAACACGGAATACAGCGGCATGAAGTTTGCGCTCTTTTTCTTGGCAGAGTTTGCAAGCATGTTCACCGTTTCTGCAATTGCGGTTACGCTCTTCTTTGGCGGATGGCTTCCCATTCACCCGTCGCTCAGCTTTATCCCGCCGGTAATATGGTTCTTGGGCAAGGCCGCCGTATTCATCTTTGTAATTATGTGGATCCGCTCCACCCTGCCCAGGGTGCGGGTAGACCAGCTTATGAGCTTTGGCTGGAAGGTACTTATCCCCGTGGCTCTTTTAAACATAGCCTGGACGGGGCTTCTGGTAATTCTTGCCTGATCTCTGAAAGAAAACCAATGACAGATAGCGTAAAACAAAAAATATCTTATCCTAAAGAAGCATGGCGCTTTGCCAAAAGCGTGGTAAAGGGGCATGTTGTTACCTTTAAGAACCTTTTCAGGAAGAAATCTACCCTGCAGTACCCGGAAGTACGCTGGGAGCTTCCAGAGGGTTACCGCGGCCTGCCCGCACTTCCCATAGACCCAAAGACGGGCGCGGACAAGTGCATAGGTTGCGGCGCATGTGCCCGGGCCTGCCCTGTTCAGATTATAGAAGTTAAGGCGCACATGGGCGAAGATAAAAAGCGCGTTGTAGATGAATTTTCGCTCTTTGCCGGGCGATGCATCTTTTGCGGATTGTGCGCAGAGGCCTGTCCCACACACGCCCTTGTTATGAGCAAAGAGTATGAGCTTGCCGAATTTACCCGGGAAGAAGCCGCCTACAACAGGGAACGGCTGAACAGGCTGGGCGGAACCATAGCCGGGCAGCAAGATTCCGGCAAGGAGGTGTCCTAGATGCCGTTTGATCTGCATAGTATAAACCTTTTTGATATGGGCAAGCAGTTTGTCTTTACCCTTACCCTACAGAAGATATCTTTTCTGGCGGTTGCCTTTATGACTTTTGCCAGCGCGGTGGCGGTGGTTACAATGAAGAACATCTTCCACTCGCTGCTGTTTCTGGTGCTGACGTTTCTTGGCGTAGCCGGAATATATTTGCTCCTCTCTGCAGATTTTCTTGCAGCGGTGCAGGTGCTTGTATACATAGGCGCCATCACCGTGCTCATAATGTTTGCGCTTATGCTTACAAGTAAGCTTATGGCAAAAAGAGTCTCCCAGACTATGGAGCAGTGGATTGTGGCGCTGCCGGTAACGCTTGGCATTCTTGTGGTGCTTATCCGCCTGGTAGTGCTGAATCCCTGGGGGATGAAAGCCGCTCCCGCGGGGCCGACTACGGGCATAATAGGCACATCTCTTATGACAAAGTATCTGCTGCCGTTTGAACTGGCATCCATAGTGCTTTTGGTGGCAGTGGTGGGTGCAATCCTGCTTGCAAAGGAGGACAAGTCTGATGATCCCTCTTGAGTGGTATCTGGCGCTTGCGGCAGTGCTCTTTTGTACGGGCATATTTGGCGTATTAACCAGAAGAAACGCCATAGGCATACTTATGGGCATAGAGCTTATGCTTAACGCCGCCAACATAAACCTGGTGGCCTTCGCTCGTTACATGCATCCAACAATCCTTACGGGGCATATTTTTGCTATTTTTGTAATAACCATTGCTGCTGCAGAAGCCGCCGTGGGCCTTGCAATAATTATTTCCATCTACAGAAACATAGAGCTTATAAACGTAGACAAGATTAACGTTATGAAGTGGTAGGGTTAATCAACGCCCTCCCGTACCAGCATAAAGTGAGAGCAAGATGTGTGACTTCTCTAAAAACATAATGGAATTAACCTGGCTTATTCCGGTGCTGCCTATTCTGGCGTTTGGGCTTATCCTGCTTACAGGCAGGCGGGGCCCGGGGGAAGGCGCATACATAGGTATTGCCGGTATTGCAGCGTCCTTCCTGCTCTCCCTTGCCGTTACCGTTATCACGGTTGCAAGCGCGCTGGGCGGGCATGAGTTTCACCCATTCACCCACAGCGTTGTGTGGGCCACGCTTGGCAATATAGATGTGCGTATGGGGTTTGCCGTAGACCAGCTTACCGTAATGATGCTTATGGTGGTTACCACCGTGACGCTCCTGGTGCAGGTCTATTCTATAGGCTACATGCATGGAGATCCGCGTTACCCCAGGTACTACGCATACCTTTCGCTTTTTAGCGCGGCCATGCTCTCTCTTGTAATATCAGATAACCTGCTCCTCTTCTATATGAGCTGGGAGCTTGTAGGCCTGGCATCCTACCTGCTTATAGGTTTCTGGTTTGAGAAGCCCTCCGCCATGAGGGCGGCAAAGAAGGCGTTTATTGTTACAAGGCTGGGGGATGTGGGGCTCTTCCTGGGGCTTATTGTACTTTTCTGGTATACCGGCACCGTAAATATGCAGGAGATGTTTGCGGCCGTTCCATCCCTTATGGGCACCACCTTAAAGATTGCTTCTGTTGCGCTTCCGGTGCTGCCGCTTGCGGGGATTCTGCTCTTTGCCGGTGCGGTGGGTAAATCTGCCCAGTTCCCGCTTCATGTGTGGCTTCCCGATGCAATGGAAGGCCCAACGCCTGTAAGCGCTCTTATCCATGCGGCAACAATGGTTGCGGCGGGCGTCTACCTTGTGGGCAGGATGTACCCGGTTTTTGCATATGAGCCGCACTCCATCACGCTTACGGTTGTAACTGTGATTGGGGTGACAACGGCAATTATGGCGGCCACCATAGCCACCGTTCAGCATGATATAAAACGGGTGCTTGCCTATTCTACCATAAGCCAGCTGGGATATATGATGTTTGGGCTTGGCGTAGGCGGATACACCGCGGGCCTGCTGCATCTTATGACGCACGCATTCTTTAAGGCAAACCTGTTTCTTGGTTCCGGCAGCGTAATTCACGGCACGGGCACGCAGGATATGCGCCAGATGGGCGGCCTCTCAAAAAAGATGCCCACAACATACTGGACTTTCCTTATTGCAACTGCGGCGCTTATGGGCCTGCCGTTTACATCCGGTTTCTTCAGCAAGGATGAAATTCTGCTGGAGGCGTTCCACACAAGCCTGCCTATCTTCTGGCTGGGTCTTGGAGCAGCGTTCCTTACAGCTTTTTATATGACAAGGCTTGTAGCGCTCACCTTCTGGGGGGAGGCAAGAGACCCCAGCATACATGCGCACGAGAGTCCCAGGGTTATGACAATTCCGCTTATTGTGCTTGCGGTGCTCTCCCTGGTCTCCGGTTATATTGCGTGGCCGTCTAATAATATCTTCCATCACCTGGTGCACTTTGGCGATGGGGCGGCGGTGCCGTTCTCCTGGACGGTTATGCTTCTTGCAACAAGCGCAGCATTCCTTGGGCTGGGGCTGGGGCTTGCGCTCTACTTGCGGCCGGTAATCTCTCCTTCCATCTTTCGGGAGAAGCTGCCGTGGGCGTACAACCTGCTTCAGAACAAGTTTTACTTTGACGAATTCTACTGGGCGGTGCTGGTGGTGCCGCTCTTCTGGATAACAAAAGTTTTGGCCCGCTTTGATGCGCGCATTGTCGATGGTCTGGTGAACGGTGTGGGCTACGCAACTCTTGGGCTTTCCATTGCCTATTCCTGGTTTGATAGGGTGGTGGTGGACGGCATTGTAAACCTTGTGGGCGGCGCAACCCGGATATCCGGGCGGGTGCTTAGGTACGGCCAGACGGGCGTGTTGCAAAACTACGCGCTTGTGGCGTTCACTGGTGTTCTGGTGCTGGCCTGGTTCTACCTTTTCAGGTAACAGGATACCGGATATACAAGGTGGAAAGTTCCACCATCTATAAAATTAAATTAACAAAGTAATAGCTATATTTGGAGGCACAAGCCTGATGAACTCTTGGATTCTAACAGCAATAACATTTCTGCCGCTTTTGGGGGCGCTTGTAATTCTCTTTATCCCAAAGGCAAAGGAATCTGCCATAAAGTGGACTGCGCTTATCTGGAGCCTGCCACCGTTTGCGCTCTCCGTTATGCTCTGGGTGGGATACCTTAAAAGCAGCGGCGGATACCAGTATGTTGTAAATATCCCGTGGATCAGGCTGCTCAATATTAACTACTACCTGGGTGTAGATGGTATAAGCGTGCCCATGATCTTTCTTTCCACGCTTCTCACTACCATCTGCATTATCTACTCTTGGAATATAAAGGAACGTGTGAAAGAGTACTTTGCACTCTTCCTCTTTCTTGAGACAGGGATGCTTGGGGTGTTTACATCCCTTGATCTCTTCTTGTTCTACATCTTCTGGGAGATAAGCCTGGTGCCTATGTACTTTATTATAGGTGTGTGGGGCGGCCCCAGAAAAGAGTATGCAGCCATAAAGTTCTTCCTGTATACCCTGGTGGGCAGCGTGGCCATGCTTCTTGCAATTATAGGCGTGTACTTTTACACATCGCCGCATACGTTCAGCATACCAGAGGCGGTGGCGCAGCTTCCGTTCAGCAAGAACTTTATGCTGCAGTCGCTTGCGTTCTGGGCGTTCTTCCTGGCTTTTGCAATTAAGGTACCCATGTGGCCCTTCCATACCTGGCTCCCGGATGCGCACGTAGAGGCGCCCACCGCCGGAAGCGTTATTCTGGCGGGGGTACTTCTTAAACTGGGAGGGTACGGGTTCATAAGAATCCTCATCCCCATGCTTCCAATGGCTGCTCAGAAGTATTCGTTTATGCTGGCAGTGCTTGCGGTGATAAGCATAATCTACGGCGCGCTTGTGGCCATGGCTCAAAAGGATATGAAGAAGCTCATTGCCTATTCATCTGTAAACCATATGGGCTACGTTATGCTTGGAATTGCCGCCGCCTGCGCCGCCACTGGCGGGCTTCAGCTTAATGACAAGGCTATGGCGCTAAACGGTGCAATGCTTCAGATGTTCAGCCACGGGCTTATCACGGGCGGGCTCTTTCTTCTGGTGGGCGTAATCTATGATCGTACGCACACAAGGGATCTCTCTCAGTTTGGCGGGCTGGGCGCAAAGCTGCCTGTCTACGGCGGGCTGCTTGCGTTTATGGCGTTTGCATCTCTTGGGCTCCCGGGCCTTGCAGGTTTTGTATCAGAGTTCTTTGTGTTCCGCGGAGCGCTTCCCATCTACACGGTTATGACCGGGCTTGCATGCATAGGAATTGTGGTGAACGCTGCGTACCTGCTCTGGATGCTTCAGCGTGTGCTCCTTGGCCCGCTCAATCCCAGATGGGCGGAACTTCCGGATATTAACAGGCGGGAGGTTATTTCCCTCATGCCGTTGGTAATACTCACCATCCTTGTGGGCGTGGTGCCGGCCGTGCTGCTCACCATGTTTAACGGCTCCGTCAGCCGCATAGTAGGCATGGCTGTGGGAGCGGGAGGCTAATAAGGTGAATTTCTCCCTGTTCTACTTATCTCCAGAGCTTATTCTTGCTTTGGGCGGAATAGCGGCGCTCTTTGTGGGACTTGCATCAAAAAGCAGAAAGGGCTTCCCCTGGCCGGAGGTGTTCTGCCTTCTTGTTCTTGCGGCCGCTCTTGTGCCAACTATTGCAATGCTCACCATGGGTCGTGTGACATCCGGCACAAGCATCTTCGGCGGAATCTTTGCCGTGGACGGGCTTGCCATGTTCTTTAAGATAGTGGCCCTTATCTCTACCGGAATAGTGACCCTTATCTCTACGGATTTCTTTAGGAGAATACGGTTCCATCGCGGGGAATACTATGCCCTTCTTATCTTTGCTACGCTTGCCATAACCACTCTTGCAGCGTCTGCAGATCTTATAATGATCTACCTTACGCTGGAGTTTTTAAGCCTTACATCGTACATACTTGCGGGTTACCTTAAGCAAGATACAAAGTCTAACGAGGCCGCCGTAAAGTACTTTCTTTACGGCTCCATAGCCTCTGCCGTGATGATCTACGGCATGTCGCTTATCTACGGGCTGACGGGAACAACAAATATAGTAGAGATTGCAAGCACTTTTAAGGTGAATCCGGCCTCTTACTCGCTTCTGTACCTTGCAGTTGTAATGCTTCTTGCAGGATTTGGATATAAGATAGCTATGGTGCCCTTCCACCAGTGGTCGCCGGATGTCTATGAGGGCGCGCCCACCCCTGTTACTGCGTTCCTCTCCGTTGGATCAAAGGCGGCCGGGTTTGCCGTGCTTATAAGGGTCTTTGCAACGGGGATTTCTACCGCAATACTGGACTGGGCCGGGCTCATAATGGTGCTCTCCGCCGTTACCATGACGGTGGGAAATCTTGTGGCTATTCCGCAGACTAATATAAAAAGGATGCTTGCTTACTCAAGCATTGGGCAGGCAGGTTATCTGCTCCTTGGCGTGGCGGCAATGGCTTATAGTTCAATAGCATTGCCCTCCGTTCTGCTCTACATCTTTGCGTACACTTTTACGAACCTGGGCGCCTTTGCCGTGGTAAGCATGATCTCCACACGCATTAAATCTGATTATATCCGGGACTATGCGGGGCTTATACGGCGCGCACCGGCGGCGGCCGTCGCCATGGTCTTCTTTATGCTTTCTCTGGCGGGGATTCCGCCCACTGCAGGGTTTTTGGGTAAGTTCTACATCTTTGCTGCTGCAATTCAATCTGGCAACAGCTGGCTGCTGGCTCTTACGATTGTAGCCATTATAAACACCATAATCTCTGTATACTACTACATGAATGTGGTGCGCTATATGTTCTTTGTTAAGGCAAAGCGGATTGAGCCAATAGAACAGCCTGGTATTATGAACTTTGTAATTGGGATGACATTTGCCATGACCATTATAATACTGGTCTACGCCGGGCCGTTTATCTCTATGGCTCACATCTCCTCCGGCATGTTTAAGGGTATATAAGCAGGCCATGAAGTCTTCCCGGAATAAACGCCCGAATATTAAGGTGCCTCTCTCCCAAAAGGATATCCAGATTGAGATTTTTGCGCTTGTAGGCGTGCTGACGTGCATTTACATGGCCGCCCACTATTTCCCGTTGCTTCCGGGTACCATCCCCACGCATTTTGGGGCATCCGGCCGCCCGGATGCATGGGGGCCCAAGATCACCCTCTGGTTCATGCCGGCGTTGAATGTTGTACTTTATTCCCTGCTTACCATAGCAGCGCGGTTTCCGCATGTATCAAACTATCCTGTTAAGGTTAAGGAAGAGAACGCGCAGAGGCTTTACCGGCTGGGAGTCTCTCTTCTGCAGTGGACCAAACTCTGGATTGTGTGGATGTTTACGCTTATTGAACGCGGCATAGTAGACGTGGCAATGGGAAAGTCGAGCAGCCTGAACCCGGTTATTCTTTTTGCCATGCTGGCGGTAATGCTGGGCACGGTGGCTTATTTTACGGTTGCCATGTACCGTGCAAGGTAGTGATATGTGCGAAGATATAAAACCAAAGGAAGTCTTTGTAGAAGAACTCTTCTCTTCCATTGCGCCAAGGTATGATTTTTTAAACTCGCTCCTGAGTTTTGGAATCCACAAGGCATGGCGGGCGTATGCAGTAAAGTGCTGCCGGCTTTCATCCGGGGATGCCGCCCTTGATGTTGCGGCGGGCACGTGCGATCTTGCCATCCGCCTCTCAAAATCCGTGGGAAGGGATGGGCGTGTTGTTGCAGTGGATTTCTGCCGTCCAATGCTTAAAGTGGGTAAGAAGAGGATTGAGAAGCTTAATATAAAAAACGTAGAAGTGCTCTTTGGCAACGCAAAGGCCCTGCCTGCGGAGGCGGATACCTTTCAGGCATCAATTACCGGGTTCGCCCTAAGGAACGTAGATGATATACCGGCCGCACTGCGGGAGATGGCCCGCGTAACGGTGCCCGGCGGGCGGGTGGTTCTTCTGGAGCTGGCAAAACCGGAAGGCCCGGTCTTTGGCAGGCTGTATAATTTTTATTTTGAGCGGATGTTGCCCGTTATTGGCGGAGCAATCAGCCGCAGATTTAAGCCGTATAAGTATCTGCCCGCTTCCTTAAAGAGCTTTTGTTCCAGGGAAGAGATTGCGCAGATGATGATAGAAGCAGGTCTGCATGATATTAGCATACACAACCTTACCGGCGGAATTGCCGCGGTGCACGTGGGGGTGAAGTAATGAGCACCCATGTGGCAGGCATAGACGCCGATTATAACAGGGCCATAAGGGAGCCGCTCCGGGCGGTGGAGGACGTGGTTCACGCACAGCTGCACTCATCCGTCAAAATGGTGGTGGATGTGTCCAACCACCTCTTCGCGGCGGGAGGGAAGCGCCTGCGTCCATCGCTTGTGCTGCTCTCTGCTCAGGCCTGCAACCCTGCATCGGGCCGGGCAAGGCTCATAGATGTGGCCGCAAGCGCAGAGCTTATTCACATGGCCACCCTTATGCATGACGATGTCATAGACAAGGCCGATTCCCGCCGGGGGCGCAGCACGGCAAACTCTCGATGGGGCAACCATGTCTCCGTGCTCTCTGGAGATTACATACTGGCAAGGGCGTTCTCCCTTCTCTCCAAGAACGGCGACATGAAGATAATGCAGGTGCTCTCCCGCGCCACATCTGCCATGGTAGAAGGCGAAATCCGGCAGATGGAGGCAAACGGCAACACGCAAGAGTTGATTGCCGCCTATGAGACAATAATCCGCAACAAGACTGCAGAGTTTGTATCCGCCTGCTGCACCATAGGCGCAGTGGTGGCGGAGGCATCTAAAGAATACGAGCGCGCCTTGGAACTCTTTGGAGAGAACTGCGGCATGGCATTTCAGGTAACGGACGATCTTTTAGATCTTACCGGAGACCCTGCAAAGACCGGAAAACCCATAGGCGGGGACATAAGGGAAGGCAAAATAACCATGCCTGTAATCCTCACCCTGCAGAGGGCCTCTGCAGAGGATGCCGCAAGGATTGAAGAGATAATCCACGGAAACGCGGCATCCGCAGAAGAGATTAAATGGATACGCCGGATGGCGGAGGAGACAGGGGCTCTTGACGGCGCCTGCACAGTGGCAGAGAGATACGTTGAGGAAGCCGTACATAACCTGCACCTGTTGCCGGAATCTGAATCCCGCACCTGCTTGGAAGAGCTTGCCCGCGGAATAGTGGGCCGCAGAAGCTAATATAATTTTCCGGCGGCTGTTAGCCCAGGGTGCGGAAAGCGAGTGGAACAATAATCGGCCTTGGTATGCTGCACAGAATC
Organism: uncultured Armatimonadota bacterium; assembly: GCA_937875395.1. GTDB lineage: Bacteria > Armatimonadota > UBA5829 > DTJY01 > DTJY01 > CALNCU01. The sequence goes on from CALNCU010000107.1 coordinate 20,485, forward strand.
AATACCCGCACTGGAATTCCACCCATTCATCTATTGACACTATGCCCTTCAAATGTTACAATACACTGTCACGGCGGAGTACCTCAGTTGGTTAGAGGAACCGGCTCATACCCGGTGCGTCGGCAGTTCGAGTCTGCCCTCCGCTACCATGCAGAAGCCCGCCGGTTAAAGCGGGCTTTTTTTATTTTCCGGCGTAAGCCGAGTATGAGCTTGGTATAATAAACGGCGGCGTATTTATCTGATGAATTTATGGAGATTGAGCAGGTGCAAGCGGCCGCAAGGATTTATGCAGAAGCAACCCTCCGTATTTTAGATAGTTTTCTTTTCAGACCGAGGTTTTTATATGTCCAGGCCAACCGTTGCAGAGATAAACCTTGATGCCATAGAAAAAAACTTCCTTTGCGTGCGCAAGATGGCACGCGGGGCCAGGGTATGCGCCGCGGTAAAGGCGGATGCTTACGGGCACGGCGCACTTGCCGCCTGCCGGGCAATGTCCGGCGCAGATATGTTTGCGGTTGCAACCGTTCTGGAAGGCGCAGAGCTTCGCGAGGCGGGGATAAAGACCCCCATCCTGATGCTTGGATCTGCTGCACATGATGAGGAAGAGGTTATCCGCAAAGACATAGCCACCGCAGTATGCAGCACGCGGTATGCCGGGCGGCTCTCAAAAGCCGCCGTGGCAATGGGGAAGAAGGCCAGGGTGCATATAAAGGTTGATACCGGCATGGGCAGGCTTGGCGTGCAGGATTATGAGGCCCCGGGTTTTGCCTGCGCAGTTGCATCTCTTCCCGGCATAGAGGTTGAAGGTATATTCACCCACCTGCCTTCTGCAGATGAAGAGGATGCCTCATTCTCTACTAATCAGATAGCCCGCTTTGTAAAAGTGACAGAAGAAGTGGAAGCAGCCGGGGTGCATATTCCCATACGTCATGCAGCAAACAGCGCCGCAATAGTAAACTATCCACAGTCTTACCTTGATATGGTAAGGCCGGGCATAGTGCTTTATAATTCTTACAATGGAGCATGCCTCTCCGCTGCGCCCTGCTTCCGGCAGGCCATGACGTTTAAGACAAAGATTATGTTCTTAAAGGAACTCCCCCCGGGCAGCCCGGTAAGCTATGGCAGAACTTTTACCACCGGCGCCAGGGCACTCATGGCTACTATTCCTGTAGGGTATGCCGATGGATATAACCGCCTGCTCTCAAACAAGGGGGAGGCGCTGGTAAGGGGCATGCGGGTTCCGGTTGCGGGCAGGGTATGCATGGATCAGGTAATGCTTGATGTTACCAGAGTCCCCGGCGTATCTGAAGGTGATGAGGTAGTGCTCTGGGGACGGCAGGGCGGGGAGTTTATATCTGTTGAAGAGGTGGCATCGCTTACCGGCACCATCTCTTACGAGGTAACATGCTCCGTGAGCAAGAGGGTGCCCAGGGTGTATGTTCACAGGGGCTAAGAAGGTTTTTATGAGAGAGATTCAAGCATCAGATATAACAGAAACAGTCTCAAGGCTGTGCAAAGAAGCCAACTTTATGCTGGGGGAAGATGTATACGCCGCCATAGAGAGCGGCATTGCACGGGAGGAATCCCCCATAGGCAGGGAGATACTGGGCGAGCTTTTGGAGAACGCGCAGATTGCCCGCACAGAACGCGTGCCCATGTGCCAGGATACAGGGTTTGCCGTGGTCTTTCTTGAGATAGGCCAGGATGTTCATATAGCGGGCGGGTATCTGGAAGATGCCGTAAACGCCGGTGTTGCCCAGGGTTATGATGAGGGCTTTTTGCGTAAGTCCATAGTATGTCATCCGCTGGACAGGGTGAACACCGGGGATAACACCCCGGCGGTTATCCATACAAAGATGGTTCCGGGAGAGAAGATTAGAATTGTGGTTGCTCCCAAGGGCGGCGGCAGCGAGAATATGAGCGCCGTCCGCATGTTGAAACCCTCTGACGGTATGGACGGCGTAGCAGATTTTGTGCTTGAAACGGTAAAGAAAGCCGGGCCCAACCCCTGTCCGCCCATAATTGTAGGGGTCGGCATGGGCGGCACAATGGAGATTGCCGCATTCCTTGCCAAAAAGTCGCTTCTAAGGGAGGTTGGCTCCCGCAACCGAAACCCGGAAGATGCAGAGCTGGAATCTAAATTGCTCCATATGATAAATAAAACCGGTATCGGTCCGGCGGGTCTGGGGGGCCGGGTGACGGCGCTTGCTGTAAACATAGAGGCCTACCCGTGCCATATTGCAAGCCTGCCGGTTGCTGTAAACATTCAGTGCCATGCTGCAAGGCATAGGGAAGCCGTGCTTTAGGTTGAGGAATTAGTGGATGACAGAGATAATTAAAATTGAGACTCCGCTTTCAGATGAAGATGCAAGGAGCCTCCGTGCCGGAGACCGCATTTATCTATCCGGGGTTATATACACGGGGCGGGATGCCGCGCACAAGCGTCTTACCGGGCTTCTGCAGGAGGGCCGCCCTCTTCCCATAGATATTGAAGGTCAGGTTATCTACTACGTGGGGCCTGCGCCCGCTTCTGCGGGGCGTGTGATAGGTTCCGCCGGGCCTACCACAAGCGGCAGGATGGATGCTTATGCGCCCGCTCTTATTGCTCTTGGCCTTAAGGGGATGGTAGGGAAGGGCGTGCGCAGCGATGCTGTAAAGGATGCCATGAGGGAATACGGCGCCGTCTACTTTGGGGCAACCGGTGGGGCCGGGGCGCTTCTTGCGCGCAGAATTAAGTCCTGCCGGGTAGTGGCATATGAAGACCTGGGGCCGGAAGCCATACACAGGCTTGAGGTAGTGGATTTTCCGCTTGTTGTGGTTAATGATTCTGCAGGCGGGGATCTGTACAGGGATGCAGTAGAAGTCTACGGCAGGATGTAAGTTTATACGCAATGTTTCCGGACCAGCAACTATTAGCTCCCCAAATTAATTATGCTGGGTGAGCGGTCATGTGCAAAAGCCAAGATGCCGAAGATTCATGCCGGAAGAGCGCCTTGACACCGGCCCGGTACTATTGCTAAAATACTCAAGTACTTATGAATACTGCAAATAGTTATATTGCTATATTAAATGTATGATAAGCATCCGCCCCTTATCGTATAGAAGGGCTGTTCTATGACCAGAGTAATAGCGGTAATGCCGGCATACAACGCCGCCGCCACTCTTCTTCAAACATACGAGCAGATACCAAAGGATTGCGTAAACGAAGCCCTGCTGGTAGATGACCACAGTAGCGATGAAACAGCTGCAATTGCCCGCAGGTACAATATACCAACGTTTGTGCACCCGGAGAACCGAGGCTACGGCGCAAACCAAAAGACCTGCTACACAGAGGCCCTGCGGCGTAAGGCAGACATAGTAGTAATGCTTCACCCGGATTATCAGTACGATCCGCGTCTTATTCCAGAGATGATAGAACCAATAAAAAAAGGGGAGGCAGACCTGGTTCTGGGCTCCCGGCTCCTTGGGGTGGACGGCCGCAAGTTTGGCATGCCGGCATACAAATACTTTTCAAACCGTTTCCTCACGCAATTAGAAAACCGGGCCATGGGCACGGCGCTAAGCGAACTCCACACGGGCTACAGAGCTTACTCCAGGCGCCTGCTTCTGGCCATACCCTTCCTGCGCAATTCTGATGATTTTGTCTTTGATTCCCAGGTGCTCTTCCAAGCCGTGGCGTTTGGATTTAAGATAGCAGAGATAAGCGTACCATGCAGATACATGCCGGAAGCCTCTTCCATAAACTTTGCAAGGAGCCTTAAATACGGGTTTTCAACCCTTGGCGTCGCCCTTCAGTACACCTTGCACAAAAAGGGTGTTATTAAGCATCCTATCTTTAGAAGCGATTACGCATCCCACCTGGCATTTGAAGATTCCTATGAACTCACTACAGATAATGCAGAGAATAAAGAGTTTACCTCCCATACACCGCAGAATAGCTAAGTTCAAGTGCCGGTAACTTGGGTAAGTATGGATAAATCATATCAACTTAAGGATGATCTATATGAAAAAAATCTTGGTCACCGGCGGAGCCGGTTTTATAGGCAGCAATTTCTGCCGCTACATGCTTAAAAAATATCAGGACTACAGTATTGTTGTGCTGGATGCCCTTACATATGCCGGAAACATGGATAACCTGAAGGACATGGCGGATAACCCCAGGTTCATGTTCTTTCAGGGTGATATAAGAGACAAAACCATAGTTGAAAACCTTGTAAGAAACGTTGATGCAGTTGTAAACTTTGCCGCTGAAACCCACGTTGACCGCTCCATAGAAGACCCCGGCGGATTTGTGCTTACAGACGTATACGGAGTCTTTACGCTCCTTGAGGCCTGCCGCAAATTTGGCACAGAAAAATTTTTGCACGTATCCACAGATGAAGTCTACGGAAGCATAGAAGAAGGCTCTTTTGCAGAGGGCGACACGCTGGAACCAAACAGCCCGTACTCCGCCAGCAAGGCCGGGGGAGAGCTTCTGGCCCGGTCGTACTATGTCACATACAACGTGCCTGTAGTGATAACCAGGGGCTCCAATAACTTTGGGCCGTACCAGTACCCGGAAAAACTGATCCCGTTTTTTATAACCAATGCCATGGAAGACAAACCGCTCCCCGTCTACGGAGACGGCGGACAGGTAAGAGACTGGATATACGTTATAGACCACTGCAGTGGAATAGATATGGTTTTACACAAGGGGGAACCGGGAAGAATCGTTAACGTCGGCGGCGGTAACGAGCACACAAACCTGGAGATCACAAAATCCATCCTGGCACTGCTTGGGAAGCCGGAGAGTCTTATAAGATACGTTACGGACAGGCCGGGGCACGACAGGCGTTATTCGCTCTCCTGCAAACTGGCGGAGAGCATGGGATGGTCGCCGGAGTATAATTTTGAACGCGCATTAGAAGATACCGTGCGCTGGTACAAAGATAATGAGGCCTGGTGGAAAAAAATAAAAGAACACCAGGCGGACTATCGGGAATTTACACAAAAATGGTATAGCAACAGGGGCTGATCCGGCAATTTATGCCAAACCGGCTCCTGTCGCAAACTGGAGCTGGCAGCAGATGATTATTACTCAGACGCCCCTTAGAATAAGTTTTGCCGGAGGAGGCACGGATTTTGCCGATTTCTACAGGCAGGACGGCGGATGCGTAGTCTCTACGGCAATAGATAAGTACATCTACGTTATTGTAAAAGAACGCTTTGACGATAAAATCCGCGTCGGCTACTCCAAAACGGAGATGGTAGACTCCGTAGACCAGATAGAGCATGAACTTGTCCGCGAATGCCTTAGAAAGACCGGAATATCCAGGGGGCTGGAGATTGCCACCATGGCGGACATCCCCTCCACCGGGTCCGGGCTGGGCTCCTCCAGCACTGTCACCGTGGGACTCTTAAACGCCCTCTACGCCTTCAAGGGTGAGATAAAACCGGCGGAAGCGCTGGCCCATGAAGCCTGCCAGATAGAGATAGACATCCTGGGCAAACCCATAGGCAAGCAAGACCAGTACATAGCTGCATACGGCGGTCTAAGGCATATAAAATTTCTCCCGGATGATACCGTAGAGGTATCAGCAATAGAACTGGATTCAGAGAAGAAGCTGCGCCTTGGAGAACGCCTGATCCTTTTCTTCACCGGCATCACCAGACGCGCAGACGGCATCCTCTCAGAGCAAAAGCAGAATATATCATCAAAGCGCAGCATCCTCCTTAAGATGAAAGAACAGGCGGAAGAGATATACCTTAATCTCTCTAATGGCTGCACAGACCGCATAGGGGATATTCTTAATCAGGGATGGATGTACAAACGGCAGCTTGCAGGCCGCGTTTCAAGCAAGGATATAGATTTACTGTACGAATCGGCTCTTAAATCCGGCGCCATGGGCGGCAAAATTGCCGGGGCAGGGGGAGGCGGATTCCTTCTGTTTTATTGCCCGCCCGAGCATCAGTCATCGGTCCGCGAACGCATGAGGGATTCAGGGCTAAAAGAGATGCCGTTCAACCTGGAGCGGGACGGCACCAAAGTGATATTCAATGCCAGGAGGTAATAAAAATGGATATGATAGATGCATACCTTAAAAACGTAGCAGGGCTGATTTCGGACACATCCAGGTCTGATCTTATGGTAGTGGCGGATATACTTGTAGATGCCTACAAATCTGATGCGCAGGTATTTATTATGGGTAACGGTGGAAGCGCCTCCACCGCATCACACATGGCCTGCGATCTGCAAAAGACGATAGGGCTTCACGGGAACCGCAAATTCAGAGTGATGGCCCTAACCGACAGTTCTCCGTTAATGACGGCGTGGGCAAACGATTTTGACTACTCCGATATATTCTCCCGCCAGCTTGAGGCCTGGGTAGGGCCTGGGGACGTGGTAATAGCCATAAGCGGAAGCGGCAATTCCAAAAACGTGCTGAAGGCAGTGGATTACGCAAACAAATCGGGCGCTACTTCCATAGGGATGAGCGGGTTTAGGGGAGGGCAGCTTGTCGGAATATGCCATTATAATATAGTTGTGCCAAGCAATGATATGCAACATATAGAAGATTTGCACATGGTCTTTGCACATCTCCTGTTTAGGTATATACTGGATGAAATGCATCTGCCGGAGGATCTTGCGGCTTGACAGTTGTATTCATGGATAGAGACGGTGTTATTAACGTCAACAGAGATGATTACGTAAAATCGGCCGAAGAGTTTGAGCTTATCCCCGGCGTAACCCACGGATTGGCCCGGCTTAAGCGGGCGGGAGTGCCTGTTATAGTCATCTCCAACCAGGCCGGGGTTGCGTCCGGGGTAATCCCGGAAGAGGAGTTGCACAGAATAAACGACCTTATGTTTAAGGCCGTAAGATACAGCGGCGGGGATATTGCAGCCTGGTATTACTGCACACACCGCCGTGACGAGGGATGCAACTGCCGCAAGCCGGAGACGGGGCTATTTTTAAAGGCCGGGAGCGAGCTTGGGATGGACCTCTCTGATGCCTTTCTGGTGGGGGATGCAGAGACGGATATAGAGGCAGGTCACAGGGCGGGCTGCAAAACAGTGCTTGTTCTTACAGGCCGGGCCCGTGCAGAAGATGTGGATAGATGGGCTGTAAAACCCTGCTATATTGCACAAAACCTGCCGGATGCCGTAGACTGGATACTAAGTAACGCCCGGATGTAGCTTTAACCGTCATTCGGGCCTTGAAGGATTTAAATG
>CALNCU010000108.1 GCA_937875395.1 uncultured Armatimonadota bacterium
CATTCAAGGTATGTTGCACCTCCTTTCAACCTTGTGCCGTGCAGTGTGATAGCCTACTTATATAGTATGTATGTTAGCAGCATATAGCAATACTGTCAAGCATATGTTGTCTTAGGCGATATAGCACCTTGCCTGCACATGCATATTACCTGATAAACTGCTTACTTAATGGTAATACGACCGGAAGGGTTATGATGTTACACAAAAATTTACCCCGAACCTGGCAGATAAATGCGGCGGTGCAAAAAACACTATAGATTTTAGTGTGTTATACCCTTTAAAAATATAAGTAAAACGCCAAGTGAAGTAAATCAGGAAGAAATATTTAGCGGGGGTTGAAATAGTCTCTTGCAAGTATTACGGCAACGTAATCATCATAAGGGGAATCCGGGTAGAGCAGGCAGGCGGGAATAAATCGGCGGAGGCCTTTTGGGGGATTTGCCTTAAGGTATTCCTTTCTTGCGCGTTCTGATGTATGGCTTTCATCTACGCGTTCAATTGGAACCTGGCTTATGCGGGCGGAGAGTTTCTTTATAAGCGGGCCGGAGCCTGTGCCGTCACCCACAATTATTCCATCGGCAGAGTAGATGCGGGCCAACTCCGCCACCCTGTCCGGCAGCTTGCTGCTGGAGACTATCTCTTGCAGAAGCACAGATTTGGGAGAGGCTACGGCTACTCCGCATTTTTGGCTGCCGGGGTCTACGGCAACTACTATGTTCATTTAATTGATTCCACATTCAGATTGAGCATGAGCGGGCCGGCAGACCATGTTTCTTTTGATGCCTCCGCCCTCACTCTTACTATGCGGGCGGATTCTTTTATGCGTTCCACAGCATCGTAGAGTTCATCCCAGGAGAGCTGGCCTACCGACGGCTGCCCGTCTTCATCGTACGACGGTATAAGCCCCTTACCCATTGCCGCAGAGCGCACATCCCGCCTTAAAAGGGTTGTCAGCTTCTCCAGTATGCTGCCCCTTGACTCCCGCCCGTCTATGACGGCGGATACCACAGTAGCGCCTGCTGGATAGATAAGACGGTTATAGTTGAGCAGTACTTCTACAAATACCTGCTCCCCTTCCACGGAATTACCCACAGAGACTACGCGGGCAACAACGTTTCCGGCCCCTTCCGAGATCTGCTCGGCTATGGCATCTATGTTCTCTGATTCTTTAAGGAAACGCCCCTGCCCGGCCTTACTTGATTCTACACGCTTGGGCATAATAACAACTGCAAGCCCGTTATTTCCGGCCTTGGCGCCCTTCTCTCTTGCATATTTATCTGCATCCTTCAAGAGGGCATTGATCCTTGACCGGACAGTTGCAACGGGGAGGTTGTTAGAGATGCTCCCCCGTGCAATCTCCTGGCCGGAGGAGAAGATGATTCTGCGTTCGCGGAGGGCTATATATTTGGGCCACTTTGAGGCGGCTTCTCCCATCTCTTCCACAAAAAGCGATGCTATTTTGGCGCGCTGCGCGGTGAGCCTTATGATATCTGCCTTCTGCTTCTCTATCTGCTTTCTTCTAAGCGAAATCTCTTCTCTGGCAGTTGAGAGACTGCCTTTTGTATTTTTAAGCTGTGCCTGATTCTTTAAGAGAGCGGCCCCTGCCCGTTCAAGTTCTGCATCTATTTTTGAGATTTCTTCTGCCAGGCGTTGCTTTTGCTCAACCGCCTGTTTGGATTCCCGGCGGGCTTTTTCTGCAATGGTTTTTTGAACGCCAAGCTCTTTTGCAATCATTTTGGAGGCCTGGAGGGTTGCATGATATTCGTTGAGGATGGCTTTTCTTTCCTTTAATATCTGCTCGCCCTTAAGCAGCAGTGTGCGAACCTGGCTGCTTGCCACCATCATAAATGCAATGGTAAAAACGGCAATAATCATGCCGGTTATGGCGGTGGCAATAATTGCGGTGTAACGTGGACGCAGCCCAAAGAAGCTGTGCCTGCGCTTCCCCATTCTTCGGCCTATAAGGTCGCCGATATAGGCAATTAAACCGCAGACTGCAATAAACACTATAAGCGCTGCAATTGTTCGCCAGGTCATGGAATCTGGTACCTGCCTTTCGGCCTACTTTGCCGCCCTTACTATAAGGAAAACGCCGGCCGCAATCCCTGCAACGGTGGGGATGAAGCTGGCGGCAGCCGGGTGGATTACTCCGCTGTTCCCTAGAATGGACATGTAGTTCATAAGCACCCAGTAGGCAAATATAATAACAATAGATAGTCCAAGCCCCATTGCGGAACTGCTGCGGTGGGGCCTGAGTCCAAGTGGAGTCCCTATAAGCGCAAAGACAAGCGTGGCAAGCGGAATAGATATCTTCTGGTAGAGCTGTACCCTGTATGTATTAATATCCTGGCCGGAGGAATTAAGCATTTTTAACACCGACCTGAGTTGCGCAAAGCTTAGGTTGTTCTGCGCATCTGCGCCCTTTTGCAGAAGGGCCATCTCTTTTGGCGTTCTATCCAGCTTTACAATGTGCGTCTCGGAATTGCTGAAGGTCATGGTCATGGTATGCCCGGTGTTCAGGCTCTTCCAGTAGCCGTTCATGAATGCCCAGGTATTATCTTCCATGTTCCAACGCGCTTCACTGCCGTAGATAAATGCTGCCGGCTTGTTCTCCCTGTACTGCATAACTACAACATCCTTCAGGGTACCCTTCTCTGCATCAATGCCGCGTTGCACATAAAAAACAGTGCTGGTTACGCCGTCTTTCTCTACTACTCCGGCAAAGGACTTGTCAGTCTTTAAGGGCTCGTTTACAAGCTTGGCTCTAATGGTCTCAAACTGCATGCTGGTGCTTGGTACAACTATCTCACTTATTACAAAGCTTATACCCGTAACGGAGAGGGCCACAATTGCCACCGGCACGGCTATTCTATAGAGACTTATTCCACCGGCAAACAGGGCCACAACCTCACTATCGCCGGAGAGACGGCCGAACCCCAGCAGCGTTGCCAGCAGCATGGCCATGGGAAGCGTGTAGACCACAAACATGGGCATGCGCAGAAGCACCAGCTTTACTATATCGCCTATTGGCGCGTGGAACTTGCCCAGCATCTCTGTAATCTTAAAGAGGTCCTGGCCTGCAAACATAAGGCTGGTAAAGGCTGCAACACCAAACAGGAACGGGCCCAAAAGCTCCGTAAGAATGTGTTTGTCCAGAAGTTTCATAGCCCGTATGGAGATTCCTTTCTTCTACGCCTTGCGGGCGCTAAACCTCAAACCTGTCGCCAAGGTAGTACTTTCTTGCAATGGGATCATTTGGAAGCTCTGATGCAAGCCCGGAGGTCATTATATGGCCTTCAGAGAGTATATAGGCACGGTCGGTAATGGCCAGCGTCTCCCTAACGTTATGATCCGTTATTACAACGCCTATGCCCTTCTTTTTAAGATCTGCAATAATATCTTGAATATCATTTATGGCAATGGGGTCTACTCCGGTGAACGGTTCGTCAAGGAGCATGAATTTAGGCCTTACAGCAAGCGCGCGGGCAATTTCCGCTCTTCTGCGCTCGCCGCCGGAGAGCATGTATCCCCTGTGCCCCCGCACGTGGGCTATGCGGAGTTCCTGCAAAACCTCTTCTAGCCGCTCTGCGCGCTCCCGCTTTTTTATGCCCGCAGCCTCCATTACCAGCAGAATATTCTCTTC
>CALNCU010000109.1 GCA_937875395.1 uncultured Armatimonadota bacterium
ATCCGTATCCAGAAGCACCGGAAGACGGAGCTGGTTCAACACATCCAGAAGCTCCCCGGCATAGAACTCATCCAGCGCGTAGCCGTTGCTGTTTGGATAGAGCTTTACCGCTGCGGGGCGCTCCTTTTGCAGTTGGTTGTACAATACATCAGCGGATGGTATCTCGCTGCCGCCCAGGTCCGGGCGAAGGATGTAGCATGGACTCAGCCTCCCCTCGGATTTCCGTGACGCCTCAAGCGCAAGGGAGTTCCCCCTCACGGCATCCCGCTCGGCATCCGTGTGGAATACCACCGCACGGCTTATGTGATAGGTATCCATGGCAGATAGAAGCCCCGCCGGATCATCAAACCGAGTCTTTACTCCCGGAACATATCCTATCCCGGTGTTTATGTCCGTAATATCCCATTCCATTGCATCCACCTCAACGACTTACAGATTCGGAGTGCGTTTCATGGGGCTACACTCCTAAAGCTATAGTTTATTGCAGTTCTTCCTTTAATTTCTCTTTGCCTGCATAATCCCCTGCAAAGATGCCTTGAGTGATTCGGCATGATCTTCCATAGCCGGGATATATTCCAGACCAAAGGTGCCGCTGTATCCGGCCGCTTCTATGCGCCGGACTATCTCAGCGTAGTTCAGTTCTCCGCCCGTAATCTCATGCCTTCCCGGCACCCCGGCGGCATGGAAGTGGCCGATTATATCCGTATTTGCCTCTATACCGGCTATTACGTTACCTTCCATGATCTGCATGTGGTAGATATCCCAGAGAAGCCGGAGATTCGGGCTGCCGACCTCCCGCACAACCTCTGCCGCAACGCATGATGAATCCAGAAAGTATCCGGCGTGGTCCACCTTAGTATTCAGCGGCTCCAGCAGCAGCACAAAATCATGATGTGCTGCAATATCTGCCGCGCGGGAGAGAGCATTCACCAGGTTTTGCCGCATTTCGCCGTTTGAAAGGTTTGGAATAACGTTTCCGGAACAGGTGATTCCGCGCTTTATTCCGGCGGCAGCGCCGAACTCTATAACCTGCTCTGTGCGCTCCAGATACTTATTCAAATCTCCTGCATCCACCGGGGCGCCGCCCAGGCTCCCGTTTGGGGCATTCACAACCATTGAACACAGGCTGATTTCATGGGATTCGGCGGCCTGCCGGAGGGCGCAGGCGTCCTTGCCCTCCGGCATCCATATCTCTGCGGCACGGTAGCCGCAAGCTGCTACACGCGCAATCTTCTCTTCACATAAGAGCTGGGGGAACAGCGTCTCTATGCATACATCAGGTATTATCATGTGAATGCTCCTACTTGCAGCAGGCTGTGCCGCAAAGGCTTCTGGCGGCGTTCCGGCAGGCTTCTATCTTCTGCGCCGTGAACTCCTCCGTCCAATCCGGGCTGAGGCCTATAAGTACAGTGCGCGCCAGAATATCAAGCGTTCTGGGGCACATATCTTTGGTGTAGTTGGTGTTGCACGCTTTATTAGCCTCAAAGTTGAACGGGTTCATTGCCGGGTGATGCCACACGTTCTTCTCTATGATGGGATCCCAGTTTGCATAGACGTGCTTGCCGCTGTGTATTGGGCACAATCCGCCCACACCATCTGCAGATGCAAAAGATTCTGCGCTCTCTGCATCCGGGAATGTGAAGGCGAGCGTTGTTGCGCAGTCCCCGGCAGCGTCATTGGACTTTGCGGGCACAAGGCCGGGTTCATCCGCAATGGCAGAGAGCATCCTCTTCTTTACGACACGCAGGTCATTTAGAATCCCATCCAGGCGGGAGAGCTGCACCCTGAGGATTGCTCCCGTAACTTCGCTTACCCTGTACTGCTGGGCGGCAAAGATGGGTATGGAAAGCTCCGTGGCATACGGCCGGAAGGATGCGCCGCCGTCATGGAAGACCAGCGCCCGCTCGTATACCTTCGGGTCATTTGTAACTAAGGCGCCGCCCTCTCCCGAGGAGAGTATCTTGTAATCGTTGAAACTGAATGCGCCTGCATCCCCCCAAGTTCCAAGGCGCCTGCCCTTGTAGCTTCCGCCGTCTGCCTGGCAGGAATCCTCCAGCACCTTTATGCCGTGCTTCCCCGCAATTGCGGTTATGCGTTCCATATCCGCCGGAAACCCGCAGATATGCACGGGGACGATGACCTTTGTGCGCGGGCTTATCTTCTTCTCAACATCGTCCGGGTCTATGGTGAGGGTTTCATCAACCTCTGCTATAACCGGCACTGCGCCCACTGCTACTGCCGCAAGCGCCGTTGCCATGAACGTGTAGGCGGGGACTATTACCTCATCGCCGGGGCCCACGCCAAGTCCC
>CALNCU010000110.1 GCA_937875395.1 uncultured Armatimonadota bacterium
CAGTCGGATTCATAATCCGGATAGGCATGATCGGTCAGGGTAACGGGATTTAGCGGAATATTGAATGAAGTGCCGTACCGGTCAACTTTCTGTGCATTAAGAAGATCATCACTGCATGCCGCAACAACATCCTGCACCACACTGGGCCCCCCGGCGTGAGCCATGATGAAGGCATCGCTATCTGCTTTACGGATAGCCTGTGAGACAAGGCCTACATGTTCGGATACGGCGCGGACTGCCCACTGCCGCCACATGAACATCTCAAAGTAATCAGCCGCGGAAGATGGCGGGCGGATATCCTCAAAGGATGCCCAGCCCTTACCGGCAAAGGAGTTCAGTGCATCTATCGTTTTGAAGCGGTTCTCAAGCCACTTTTGATAGGATTTTACGGAATGTTCGCACTGGCACTGTCCCAGCGGGCGGCTGACCGGCTCGTTCCAGGCATCGTAGAACCAGAGCGCAGGATGACTGCGATAACGCTCCACCATGCGTATAACAAAACCGGAGGCAGCTTGTGCAACCTGCGGATTATCAAAGCAGGGCAGCCAGCCGCCCACATAGAATGCGCCGTGGGCGAACGGGCTTATAGGTATGCCGTGAAAACCTATTCTTGTACCACCCAATTCATCAAAAACCCAGTCCGGCGCCGTCTCCAGCATCGGCTTCAGGATTACTCTTAATCCAAACCGAAGGGCCAGGTCAAAGAGCGTATCAAGATCGTCCCAGGCGGCATGATTCCGCTCTCTTTCGTGCCAGCGCCACTGTGGACGGAACTGAACATGCGTATAACCCGCCCTGGAAATCTCTTTTAAGTCAACTTCCCACTCTTCCGGCAGGGGCGTAGGTGCGCGGTAGTACTGAACCCCGTACGGATAAAATCCCAGACACCTCTCAAAAGCAACATCAGTCATTCTTACAGAAGACTCCCTTCCCGTGCTAAATACATTTGTCAATGCTCGTACCGACAACGCATTTCGCGGCTGGCTTTTTAACGAATCCCCTTCTGTAAGAGATCATTAATTTGAGCATCGCATATCTTATCTTCCAACTTCCGGCAGCGCTCCGGTGCGAGGTAGAAATCGGCAAATTCCAACCCGGCCAAATCTCCTTTGCGGTCAAGCGCCGGTAAGCTGCCCGCAATGCTTTCGGCGATCTCTGCCTGCCCCGCGGCAAGCTCCTTTTTCATCCCGGCGCTCAGGTATGCCGAAGATAATATGCCGGGCATCTCCCCTGTTATCTTATTCCAGCAAGGCAGAAAATTGTTCAGCACCCAGGCCTTGTAACTCCCGAATATAAAACTGCCGAAATGCTGAGGGTCATGGAACCCGCCTAACGTGGGAGACCAGATGCTGTACTCAAACCTGCCGCTGCGGCGCGTGCGGCAGATGTTTACGCCCCATGCTTCGCCCTCGACGGGAGTGCTCAACCCAAGCGAACCGAACGGAACGGCAATCTCCACGGACCAGCCGTTATCCGTTACCGAAGCCTTTCTCCGCCACTCTGGATTCCATGCGGGGCCCTCCATGCTGCTGCTGTCGTACGCGGAACCGGCCGGGTTAACTGCAAAGTGGCGGTACGAAGTGCGGTCAAGGTTGATGTCAAAGAATATCTCCACATCATCATCCTCCCAGACTGCGCCGTCATGCGAACGTTGCTTCATGATAATCTTACGCGCCTGGGAATCCCGGCACTCTACGGCAAAGTATACGCACTCGTCGTTGTAGACAGCTGCGAACCGGGTCTGCTCCTCCGGGCTGTCTTTGCCGGTTACCACCTGTTTGAAATCGCCTGCCCACTCTGCGCCGCTCCAGCACGAGTCGCTGAACTCTCCGTCTATAACCGGCGGCGCACTCGTCCTGGCAACTTTGTAAAACATCGGCGAGTCCCCTCCGGCGGTGGCTTCGGCGGCGAGCAGCATAACCACAATGGGTAGCATCAACAAAACCGACACCTGTTTATTCAACTGCAAACTCAGCTTCGCCGCTTGCACCGCTCATCACATCCTTTACTCTGATATGCCAGATACCGGTCAGCTCGTTATAAGCAAACGGCACCTTTGACCCTGCGCTGCAGATACCTCCCTCAACCAGGATATTCTGCGCATACTCCGGCACGATCATCCCTTTGGGATTTATCAACTCAATTCTTACAACATGCGGAGCAAGCCTGCCGGTATCCGCCTTGATCCTTATCTGGAATTTGAGTTCCCGCCCCCGTTTTATCTTGCTGTCGAAAGAACTCACCTGCACGCCGGCCACTTTGTACGGCGATACGGCATACACCTTTGCCGATCCGGGCGTCAGGAGGTCGGTAATCTTACTTGCGAAGCCGCAGTATTTTTTGCTGCGCACGTCGTAAATATGCCCGGTGACGGGAAACGTTATCTCCGCGCTCTGCTTTTTTGCGGTCTTGTAATCCGGCAGAACACCAATGTACGTTACGCCGCCATTCGCAAAAACCGCCGTCGTCATCCCCTCGGACGCCTTGCCCGATTCCTTTTCTGCCACCTTTACTCTTGGCTCGATACCGGCGGAGAGCAGGAAACCTGATATGGCTTTTTTGTCATATCCGCCCAGGTACAAGGATTTACCCCTGCCGAAGTTGTTTATTGAACAGGCAGAAAATTTGCCGAATACGTCTGCCAGGGAGCTCTCCGGCAGCATCCGGCAGTTCTGATCCATTATGCCGGGGAAGTAATCGGCTATCACCAATCCGCCGCTCTGAACAAACGCACGGATCTGCGCAACTTCCCGCTGCGAGAGCGACTGGGCAAACGGCAGTACAAGGACTTTGTAATCCTTCAACCCTCCCTGCTCGATCGACTTGCTTGCAAGGAAACTGTAATCCAGCCCCAGCGTGTCAAACGCTAATGCAAAGCTATCCCAGGAGTGAGTCAGCGATGGTATTGGTACATCCCGGGGATTGACTATGGAAGCGTAGAGGTTCACGGACGAATACTGAATAGCTATTCTGGCCGGGCTCTTCTTTGAGGAAAGAAGCAGTTTGCCTATGCCGCTTTTTATATCACCAATCTCTTCAAGGGTTTGCTGCAGAGCCGGAAGCGGAGAGAAATCCGGGGAAAATGCGCTTGCGCCGCCCGCGCCACCGGAGGAGGAGAATGCAGTCCACCACCATGCGGAGTTCATCCCCTGGAACAGCGAGCTCCACGGATGGCTTCTCATATGCCCCTCATCCATGCCGGCCACATAGCTCCCGAACCACATGCCCGTCAGCGATTTGTCCCGCATGAACGAGCTGAGCAGTCTCTGCTGGTGCAGGGTGGTATAGACATTACACAGCTTAAAATCTCCCGCAAGGCGCTGCCAGTCGTAGCC
>CALNCU010000111.1 GCA_937875395.1 uncultured Armatimonadota bacterium
CGTTTCTGTTTCAAAAGACAGCCACATCCGGGACAATGCTGGGTACAGGGATTCCTCTTCTTCCCAAATACTTAAAGTTTGCAGAGCGGTCTCTTGCATCGGACGTGCTGTATGGCGAGGCTGTGGATGGCGGTATTTACCTTGTTCTCTCCGGTGGCTATAATAAACAGGGGATTGCCGAGCTTTACGAGCATTTCCGTACAAAGAATATAAACCTTGTTGCATCGACGGATTACGCAAATCTGGTGGTCGGGCTTACAGATGAGAACCTGGAGACGCTTGCGCTGGGCATCATCCAAAAGATAGATTTTAGAGCCGGGGCAGTCTCTGTTATTACTCCTCTTAAATCCGCAGACCCGATAAGGTCCATAGCCTTTGGTGAGCTTAAAATAAGGGATGACGGCACGGAGATTGGACGCCTGCCGGCAGGAGAGTTTTAGTTGAAGATTATTTTTGTCCGCCACGGACAGACAACCTGGAATGCAGAATCACGCTACCAGGGGCATTCAGATTCGCCCTTGAGCAGGCTGGGCATACTTCAGGCAGAGAGAGCATCAGAACGCCTTGCCTCAGAGGTCATATCCGCAGTCTACTCAAGCGATTTATCCCGCGCAATGGATACCGCACAAATAATTGCCGCGCCCCACAATCTTACGCCCATTGCCGACTGCCGGTTAAGGGAAGTCTGCTTTGGGGATTGGGAGGGGCTTACGGTGGGGGAGATACGCCGGAAGTACGAAGCTCTCTTTGCCAATTACCGCAAGGATTCCATAACCAACCGCGCCCCAAACGGCGAGCGGCTGGAAGCCCTGCAGGAAAGGGTTGTTCTATCTGTAGAGGAGATTTCCCGCCGCCACCCGGACGGCACGGTGGTTATTGCCACCCACGGCGGGCCCATACGCGCATTCATCTGCCATGCACTTGATGCAGACCTTCTAACGTTTAGAAAGATTGGGCTGGATAACGCCGCCCTTACCTGCTTTCATCTTAAAAATGGCGGCAGGTGGATGCTTGAGCGCATGAACGATTCCTGCCACCTGCAAGGTCTTGAGACTCCGCTCGGTCATGATGAAACCGCAGCCGATAAGGGTTAGGCCGGGCGCATAATTTCTTCCTAAATCTGCATAGTATTGTTTATTAAGAAGGAAAGTTCACGCGAACGTAGAATAGGATGGTATTCAGGCGGATGCCGGAAGCATACAGGCTGCCTACAAATATCTAAGGCATAATGAGGTTGCAAAATGATGGATGTGCGTCCCACACAGGGAGATTCAAGCTGGTTTACACAAGACAGGTTCGGAATGTTTATCCACTGGGGGCTATACGCCCTTCCGGCCCGGCATGAGTGGATTAGAAACTACGAACAGATATCAAACGAAGACTATGAGAAATATTTTAAGCATTTTGACCCGGATTTGTACGATCCCAATCTTTGGGCGGCGGCGGCCTGTGATGCGGGCATGAAGTATTTTGTGATAACAACCAAGCACCATGAAGGGTTCTGCCTGTGGGATTCCGCCCTTACGGACTACAAGGCGCCTAATACGCCTGCCGGACGGGATCTGCTTACCCCCATGGTGGAAGCCTTCCGCAGCCGGGATATGAGGGTGGGTTTCTACCACTCCCTTATAGACTGGCATCATCCGGAGTTTATGGTAGATAAGCTTCACCCCATGAGAAATAGCCCGGATCGTGAAACAATGAACCTTGCCAGAAACCAGGCCAACTATGCAAAGTACCTGCACGGCCAGGTGCGTGAGCTTTTAACACAGTTTGGCAAGATTGATATTATGTGGTTCGATTTTAGCTACGAACCTTGCGAAAACCTGCCGGGTAAGGGCCGTGAAGATTGGGATAGCCAGAACCTTATCAAGATGATCAGAGAGCTTCAGCCGGATATTATACTGAACGACAGGTTGGACTTAAAGGACGGATGGGATATTAAGACCCCGGAACAGTACATGCCGCGCGAGTGGGTGAAGGTAGACGGCCGCCCCGTGGTATGGGAGGCATGCCACACCTTTTCCGGCGCCTGGGGATACCACCGGGATGAATCGTCCTGGAAGAGTGAGGAGCAGCTTATTCAGATTCTTATAGACAGCGTGAGCAAGGGAGGCAACCTGCTCTTAAACGTGGGTCCTACCGGCCGTGGTGAGTTTGATGAAAGAGCGCTCAGCCGTCTTAAGAGCATGGGGGAGTGGATGAGGCGTCACGGCCGGTCCATCTACGGCTGCACGCAGGCCCCGGCAGAGTTTAAAACGCCGGAAGACTGCCGCCTTACCTATAACCCGGAAAAGAAGCGGCTGTACGTGCATGTATTTGCCTGGCCGTTTGGCAGAATATACCTGGATGGCTTTGCCGGAAAGGTGGAATACGCACAGCTCTTAAACGATGCATCCGAGCTTAAGATGGATTCCGTTGCCAAAGACCCTGCGCAGATATCCAGCGGGGATGGCACCCTTGCAATTACACTGCCTGTAAAGAAGCCCAATGTAACCATTCCGGTAATAGAACTCTTTTTGAAGTAGAAATAACCGGCCGTTTCATGGGGGCTGGGGTGGGGGTCAACCGTCCCAGTCCTCCGGAACGGGGGCGTCTTCTATGCTCCCGGTGGCCTGTATGCCCTGTTCGCAAAGGCCCCGGAAGTTGCATCTGGCGCATCTTAAATAGTTGCCCGTAGTGGGGAAATCCGCCATAACCGCAATATCCCTTGCCGGGTTCCTAAGGCATTTTACCATTCCGTCAAAGCTTTGGCGTACAAAGCTCTTGGTCTCTATTATATTGTCCTCATCTACAAGGCGGTCGTCTGAAGAGAACTCCGGCTGCAGGTGCACTGCCGAAACATGAATATCTGAAAGCGGCACCTCCCACTTGCCGGATGTATACATTGCATAGCAGACAAGCTGGCGGCATTCACTAGGGGATGGGTTGCCCGTCTTCCAATCGTAGACGCGGATGCCCTGCCCATCCTTCATGGCAAAGTCAAATTTAAGGTAGAAGAGTATGCCATCAAGCCGGAATGCAGAATACTTCTCTATGGGCAGCCACTTATCCGGGCTGGTATCTGCAATCCGCCTGAATACAGGGGAGTTGAAGAAGTTTTTAAGGCTTGTGAAGGCCTTTGTTTTAAGGCGGTCTGTGGTAGCCTTCTGCCAGGGTATGCCGTAATAGTGGTCAAACAGGTTTGGGTAGCCATCTTCCGGCTGCGTCCTCCAGAGCCGCTTCTGCGATGCCATCCACCCTTCGCTTAATCGGCGGCGTGCCTCTTCGCATGCCTGGGTCTCTCCGGGCGGCGGAGTTCCATCGCGGATTTGTTCAAGCGCCCACTGGATGGT
>CALNCU010000112.1 GCA_937875395.1 uncultured Armatimonadota bacterium
CCCGGGGCGATACTTCGGTCGCAGAGTGCCTTGGCACGCCGCTGCCGAAGCAAGGCAAAACTTTTTGCCTGATAACAGACTTGGAAAACGGTTGAAACACTATGAAAAAACTAGCGCTTCTTGGTTCAACAGGCTCCATAGGCACACAGGTGCTGGATGTTGTGGAGAAGCTTCCAGATAGATTGCAGGTTGTCTCTCTTGCAACAAACAGAAATATAGAGCTTATTGCAGAGCAGGCTAACAGGCATCGCCCGGCGGTTGTATCTGTAGGGAGAGAAGAAGACGCCGCGCGTCTGCGGGAACTCCTCACCTCTCCGCAGAGTATAGAAATTGTATGGGGGGATGCCGGCCTTGTGCGCGCAGCAACGGTTGCAGAGGCAGATGTTGCCGTTATCTCTGTTGCGGGCACGGTAGGGCTGGCTCCAACCATAAAGGCCATAGAAGCCAGAAAAGATATTGCCCTGGCCAGCAAAGAAGTGCTGGTTGCGGCGGGGAGCCTGGTAAACAGGCTGGTTGCAGAGAAGGGCGTAAAGCTTCTGCCCATAGACAGCGAGCACTCCGCCATCTTCCAGTGCCTTCAGGGGGCGGATTTGGGCAAGGTTCGCAGGCTTATGCTCACCGCATCCGGCGGCGCGCTGGCAGGGTATAACATAGAAGATCTGGCAAACGTTACCGTAGAACAGGCGCTTGCGCACCCCACCTGGAGCATGGGGCGTAAAATTACCATAGATTCCGCAACCCTTATGAACAAATGCCTGGAGATAATAGAGGCTCATTGGCTCTTTGGGGTAGATACGGAAAACATAGAGGTAATAATCCACCCGCAGAGCATAGTTCACTCTATGGTAGAGTTTGTAGATGGTTCGGTTCTTGCGCAAATGGGAATCCCGGATATGCGCATACCCATTCAGTATGCGCTGCTCTACCCGGAGCGGGTGGACACAGGGCTTCCGCGGCTGGATTTAATAGAAAAGGGAACGCTTACATTTCTTAAGCCGGATCTTAACAGGTACCCCGCATTGGAGCTTGCCTATAAGGCATCCCGGGCAGGCGGAACCATGCCGGCGGTAATGAATGCTGCAAATGAAGTCTCCGTGAGCATGTTCCTGGAGAAGAGAATAGGTTATCTTGATATCTACAGAACGGTGGCGCGGGTAATGGATGAACACAGCCCGGTCTGCCGCCCAAGCCTTGACCAGATACTCCATGCAGATATCTGGGCAAGGCAGAGAACGGAGGAGATTGTTGGAACAAATTTTTAGCTCTGCCGGGCTTCTTAATATAATACAGGTTATAGTAGCCGTAATAGTTGTGCTGGGCGCGCTGGTCTTTGTGCATGAACTGGGCCACTTTACCATGGCAAAAATTATGGGCATTAAAGTTGAAGAGTTTGCATTTGGGTTTGGTCCCAAGTGGATTACTCTTATGAAACGGGGGGATACAGAATACACCATCCACCCGTTCCCGCTGGGCGGATTTGTTAAGCTTGCGGGTGCAGAACCGGGCGAAGAGAACCTTCCCAGCGGATTTAACTCCAAGCCCTGGTGGGCAAGGTTTCTGGTATACTTTACCGGGCCGCTAATGAACTTTGTGCTTGCCTACCTGATCTTCTGTATCATGGGGGTTATGGTGGGGCTTCCCATAACAAAAAACTCGCTTAACCGCATAGAACTTATAATGCCAAACGGTATTGCAGACAAGGCCGGAATAGCAGTAGGCGATGTGGTTACGCACATAGACGGCAAGCGCATAGTAACCGGCGAGCAGCTGGTAGATGTAATCCACAAAAGCACCGGAAAAAAGCTGGACTTTACCGTAAACCGTGAAGATAAAACCCTTCACATCTACGTCACCCCAAAACTTACCAAGATTGATGGCAAA
This sequence comes from uncultured Armatimonadota bacterium, assembly GCA_937875395.1. Lineage (GTDB taxonomy): Bacteria > Armatimonadota > UBA5829 > DTJY01 > DTJY01 > CALNCU01. Next base: position 1,882 of record CALNCU010000112.1, read on the forward strand.
GATATGGGTGCAATAGGTATAATGGTCACCCCGGAGCTTAAGCGTGTAGGGGCGGTTGAATCTGTACGGTACGGCACGCGGGTGACGGCAGGCTTTGTAAAGAACTTCTTTACTGTTATTTTCAGCCGGGAAGTAAAGAACGCCGTGGGCGGCCCCATATCTATTGTTATGGAGACCAGCAACAGCGTTAAGCGCGGCGCAAGCGGTCTGCTGCAACTTATGGCCGTGCTCTCTATGAGTCTTGGGGTGGTTAACCTTCTGCCCATACCGGTGGTTGACGGCGGCCAGATGGTGCTGCTTATGGTAGAAGGTATCCGCAGGCGCAGGCTCTCTCCCCAAACCCTGGAGCTGGCACAAATGATAGGCCTAAGCATTATTGCGCTTATCTTTGTGCTTGTAATGTATCTAGATCTAAACCGGCTTATTGCAAGGTAGCCGTGCATGCGCAAAGTGGTATAATTGAACTTATGAGAAGAGTTGCCAGACAGGTTAAAGCAGGGAATGTAACTATAGGCGGAGATGCGCCCGTCTCTGTTCAGTCCATGGCCAACACTCCCACAAAGGATGTGGCGGCCACGGTTGCGCAGATACACCGGCTGGAGCAGGCCCGCTGTGATATTGTGCGGGTGGCCGTGCCGGATATGGAATCCGCCAAGTGCCTTTCCGCCATAAAAGAGCAGATACATATCCCGCTGGTTGCCGATATCCATTTTGATTACCACCTGGCGCTTGCAGCAATAGATGCAGGCATAGATAAGCTTCGCCTGAATCCGGGGAACATAACCAACCCGGAGAAGATAAAACTTATTGCAGACAGAGCGGGCGAATGTGGAATCCCCATACGCATAGGGGTAAACGCCGGGTCTTTGGACAGGCGCCGCTACGGAGAGCCAGCCCCCGATGCGCTGGTTAAGAGCGCCTTGGATGAGGTGGAGCTTCTGGAATCCAGAGGGTTTAAAGATATAGTAATCTCTCTTAAATCTTTTGACGTGCCCACAACCATAGAATCTTACAGGCTTATTGCGGGCAAGGTAGATTATCCGCTGCACCTGGGAGTAACGGAAGCCGGCCTAATCCGTCAGGGCGCCATCCGTTCCGCCGTGGGGATAGGCACGCTCCTTGCAGAAGGGATAGGGGATACCTTGAGAGTCTCCCTTACTGCAGACCCGGTGGAAGAAGTGCATGTAGGCGTGGAGATACTAAAATCGCTGAATCTAAGAGAGCAGGGGTTCAACCTAATCTCTTGCCCAACGTGCGCCCGCTGTGCCTTAAACCTTACAGAGGTTGCAAGACAGGTAGAGAGCCGGCTTCAGCAGATGGAGAACCTTCCGCCCATAAAGGTTGCCGTTATGGGTTGTGCCGTTAACGGGCCGGGCGAGGCGCGTGATGCAGATGTAGGGATAGCAGGCGCAAAGGACGGCGGCGTTATATTCTCCGGCGGCAAGGCCGTAAAAAAAGTTCCTGAAGATAAGATGGTGGACGAGCTTATAAACGAAGTCCGCCGGTATATCAGCCACCCGCAAGGATAATTTTTTGAGAGGATATCAGATTTGGAGATAAGAAAAGCCATAATAGAAGATGTGCCCAAGATGCAGCAGCTTATTAACGTCTTTGCAGAGAAGGATGAGCTATTGCCCAGATCGCTCAACCAGCTCTATGAGGACCTTAGAGATTTCTATGTTGCGGTGGAGGATGGGCGTATTGTGGGGACCTGCGCCGCGCATATTAATTGGGAAGACCTGGCAGAGATAAAGGCGCTGGTGGTAGATAAGGATTTGCAGGGGCAGGGGCTTGGCAGAAAGCTTGTGGAAACTTGTATGGAGGATGTCCGCGCCCTTGGGATATACCGTGTCTTTGCGCTTACCTACAAACCGGAATTCTTCAAACGGCTGGGCTTTAAGAACATAGATAAATCAGAACTGCCGCACAAAGTCTGGAACGAATGCATCCACTGCGTAAAGTTTCCCAACTGCGGAGAGATTGCCGTTATCTATGAGGGAAAACCCTAGTACTCTGCAACCTTGGATTTGCAAGTTCAAACAATGCTCCTCTCCGGCACTACCCAGGCCTGGGAGGTGTATGAAAGGGTTTACGCCGATGCTTCGGCCCTCAAGCCGGAGGCATCGCTGCCGAAGCTTAATCAGGCGGGCGCAATCCCCCACGGAGTAGCGAATACCCCCGGGTTGATACTTCGGTCGCAGAGTGCAAAGCACGCCGCTGCCAAAGCCGTATCTACCATTAAAACTTTTTTGGTGAAGTACTAAGCAATCTGCGGAACCCATATGCAATAAAGGGAGTATCATATGCGATACTCCCTTTATCTTATCAGCTACGTTTATTCTAAGCGGCAATGCGGGCCGGGGAGGCGTTCCTCTGCGGCAGCACGTTCCCCGGTTCTCTTTGTATTCAAATCAGTTATTCAAACTGGTGAGGGGGGCGGGGATTCTGCCGCCCATTCTTACAAACGCATTTGATGTGTTGTTCTTGATTGCCATTATGGGGCTTTCTCCAAAGAGCCCGCCAAAGACCGCCCGCTCCCCGGCCTTCTTTCCGGGTACGGGGATTAGCCTTACAGATGTTGTCTTTCTGTTTATTACGCCTATTGCAAGCTCGTCCATTGCAAGTGCCGTCAGGGTCTCCGGGCTGGTGTCTCCGGGGAGCACTACCATATCTAATCCCACGGAGCAGACGCTTGTCATGGCCTCAAGTTTTTCCAGGGTTAGATACCCTTCTTCTGCGGCGCGGGCCAGTGCAGAGTCCTCCGCAACGGGGATGAAGGCGCCGGAGAGCCCTCCTACGGAGGAGGATGCAAATGCGCCGCCCTTTTTAACGGCATCGTTCAGCATGGCAAGGGCCGCCGTTGTGCCGGGCCCGCCTACCATGGGTATGCCCATTGCCTCAAATATCTCTCCCACGCTGTCGCCTATTTCCGGGGTGGGGGCAAGGGAGAGGTCTACTATGCCAAACTCTGCGCCTATCTTTTCTGCCACTTCCCGGCCTATAAGCTCGCCGCATCGTGTCACCCGGAAGGCCGTGCTCTTTATCTGCTCGGCAACGTCTCCCAGGGTGCAGCCCGGGGAGTTCTGGCGCAGGCGTTCCACCGCGCGTTTTACCACGCCCGGCCCGCTTACGCCTATGTTTATTACCGTTTCCGGCTCGCCCGTGCCCTTGTACGCTCCGGCCATAAACGGGTTGTCTTCAGGGATGTTGGCAAAGACGCTTAGTTTGCAGCATCCAAAGCCGTCTGCATCTGCAGTAAGCTTGGCGGCCTGCTTCCAGATGTGTCCCAGCATGAGCAGGGCTTCTACGTTTATCCCGGCTTTTGTGCTGGCTGCGTTAACGGAGGCGCACAGGTTTGTGGTGTTGGCAAGGACTTCCGGCAGGCTTGTGAGGAGCGCCCTGTCTGAGAGGGTGAGGCCTTTTTGCGCCAGGGCGGTGTAGCCGCCTATAATATCTATTCCCGCTTCTTTTGCCGCCGCATCCAGGGTATGGGCCACCTGCACAAGGCCGTCTTTACCGTGGCCCGCCATTGCATCTGCAACGGGACTTACAGAGACGCGTTTGTTTACTATAGGGATTCCGTACCTGCGTGAGACTGAGTTGCAGATCTCTACCAGGGGGGAGGCATGCCGGATAATCTTCTCTTTTATAAGGCTGCATGCCCGGTCTATGTTGCGGTCGGCGCAGTCAAAGAGGTCTATGCCCATATTCACGGCACGGACGTCCAGGTGCTCGCTTTGCAGCATCTCAATAGTACGGAATGTCTCTTCAAGTTCCACGTTGATCTCCTTTATTTGGGTGATGCGGTAAACGTTATTGTGTCGCCGTCTATGCGTATTTGGGATATGCGGTTGGACCCTATCCCCTTTCTGATGGGATCGTTTACGGCGGATTCTATTTTAAGCCTTATGCTGTCTGGCAGGGCGACTCTTCCCATAAGCGCGGAGCGTACCTTAAACGCTGCGTCTCCGTTTGATGTGCGGGTGAAACCGCCTCTTACCGTGATGGGCACCAGGACGCCGTGAAAATCTGTTTTGGCTGAAAGGATAAGCTCTCCGTCTTTTACTCCCATAGCCGGG
>CALNCU010000113.1 GCA_937875395.1 uncultured Armatimonadota bacterium
GCCTTTAAATACTGCATTCCATGGCTAGTGGCGTGTAAACTTAATTATGTCCTGCATCTTCGGTCGCAGAGCCGGAATCGTCGCTACCAAAGCGAGGGGTATAAACCCCCGGGTTGATACTTCGGTCGCAGAGCCGAAGGCGCCGCTGCCGAAGTATATGTAGATAATTGAGAACCCTGCAATGGCTTACCCCGGCTTCGCCCGCCGCCGAAGCAATGGATGCCAGCCCCGGGAAGATGCTTCGGTCGCAGAGTACGAAGCACGTCGCTGCCGAAGCTTGGTGGTGATACTTCAGTCGCAAAGCAAAGCGGCTTTGCCGAAGCCTGTTTGAACTTGCAAATCCAAGTTCACAGAGTACTAGATACTTCACAACGCCTGGCGAAAGAGTTACAATTAGTGCAGAGCTTGGAGGTACGGAAGATATGTTTGATATTGTTATAGCAAACGGAACGGTAATAGACGGCAGCGGCGCCCCCGGAACCAGAATGGACGTGGGCGTATCCGGCGATAAAATAGCCGCTGTTGGGGAACCGGGTCTTAGCGGCTTGCGTATAATTGATGCAGAGGGCATGGTTATCTGCCCCGGGTTTATAGATGCCCATTCTCATACAGATCATACCGTGTTTATAAACCCAACCTGCGAGAGCAAGGTGACCCAGGGAGTAACCACAGAGATTTCCGGTAACTGCGGCGGAAGCGCGTACCCATGCCAAGATCCGTCAGAGGTCAGCGAATTTGCAGATGCGTTTGCACAGGCCGGAGTGGACGGGGCCTGGCAGAGCATGGGAGAGTTCCTCTCTGCGTTAGACAAACTCCCCATGACCATAAACTTTGCCACGCATATTGGGCAGGGTTCCGTGCGTACGGCCGTGATTGGCTACGATGACCGCCCCCCGTCCGCAAGCGAATTGAGCAAGATGGTTTGTATGGTGGAGGAGGCTCTTGCAAGCGGCGCCCTGGGGCTCTCCAGCGGATTAATCTATCCGCCCAGCTGCTATGCAACCACTGAAGAGCTGATAGAACTCTGCCGGCCCCTCTCACGCGCGGGCGGTATATACGCCTCGCACATAAGGGATGAGGGTGAAGACCTGCTCTCCGCCGTTGAAGAGGCCATCCGCATAGGCAGGGAGGCGGGCGCGGGCGTTCAAATCTCCCATCACAAGGTATGCGGCATGAAATCCTGGGGCAATGTCAGGGAGAGCCTCTCCATGATAGACGCCGCAAGGGCGGAAGGCCTGGATGTCTGGGCAGATCAGTATCCGTATACTGCAACCGCAACCGGGCTTGGCACCATGCTTCCGGCGTGGGCGCATGATGGAGGGCTCCCGGCGCTTATGCACCGGCTTACAGATAAGACACAGCTTGCGCACCTTAGGGCCAAAGTTTTAGAAGATACGGAGAACGGTTGGATAGATGACTGGGGCGGCTGGAAGGCCATAGTAATAAGTTATGTACCCAAAGAGAAAAACCGCTGGTGTGAAGGCAAAAACATACAGGATATAGCCAGGCAAATGGGGAAGCATCCGGTTGATGCCGTCCTGGATTTAATGCGCGAAGAATCCGGCGCTGTAAACATCCTCCGTTTCGTTATTGATGAAAAGGATGTAAGCACCGTTATGAAGCACCCGGCAGTGATTATAGGGTCGGATGCAACCGCCCGGGCCGTAAGCGGCCCCGCAAGCAACGGCAAACCGCATCCCCGCTCGTTTGGTACATTCCCGCGGGTGCTGGGGAAGTACTCCAGAGATGAGCAGGTCATACTGTTGGAAGAGGCTATTGCAAAGATGACTGGCAGGACAGCCCAAAGGTTCAATCTGCCCATGCGCGGCCTTGTAAAAGAGGGATACTTTGCAGACCTTGTAATCTTTGATCCGCAAACCATTAAGGATACGGCAACATACAGTAATCCGCATGCCTGGGCGGACGGGATAAAACACGTGCTGGTCAACGGCCAGACAGTTATAGAGGACAACATGCTTAAGCCTGTAGCAGAGGCGGCCCCCGGACGCGTGCTGCGCAGGGGAATGCTGTAGGAGGTGGCACATTGAATAGGGGAATAGTAATATTTCTACTCTGTATAATAACGCTGGGCGCACTGGGCCTGTATGCCATACAGAAGGGCCCGGCACTCTTTCTTAAGGCGCCCCAGGAGGATAGGATAGCCTTTGTATCCGACAGATCCGGGCGTTCCGAAGTATGGACAATGAACAGTACCGGCGGAGATTTGATTCAGGTTACAAATGACAATGCAGACCAGAGAAGCCCCGTATGGTCGCCGGACGCTATGCAGATTGCGTCTATTTGCGACAAAGAAGGCCAGGTCTATCAGATATACATCTCTGCATGGAACGGCCGGTACAACCGGCGGGTAACTGCCAGCGCCATAACCAAGGACCTGCCCCTGTGGAGCCGGGGCGGAGGCGAGCTTACCTATCTGGGCAGCGCAAAGGTGTACACCCTTGATGTCAATACCGGAAAGGAAGAACAGTATCTTCCGCCCGCAAGCATGCAAAACTATATGCAGGCCAGCTGGCTTAATGATCCGTATGTCTTTGCCGCGTGGTCGCCCAAGCACGATTATATTCTCTGCATACAAGAGAGCGATACGGGGCGTTCAGCCTTTGTGGCAGAATCCGACGGCAAGCCGGTAGTAGACCCAAGTTTGTTCCGCCCCATCCCAATAGGAGTCGCCCA
>CALNCU010000114.1 GCA_937875395.1 uncultured Armatimonadota bacterium
GGGTTGATGCACCTTGCTTCGGCAGCGGCGCCTTCGGCTCTGCGACCGAAGTATCGCCACGGAGGTTGAGCACCTTGCTTTGGCGGTGTGCTTAGCACTTGCGGCAGAAGCATCTCTTCATGGGGATTTACTCTACCGGTGCTTCCTCATCTTCTGCAGTTATGTACTCAAGGGTGTCCGGCTCTGCGCGGTCTATGAAGAGTGTGCCGTTTAAATGGTCAAACTCATGCTGCAGAATTCTGGCAAAGAAGCCTTCCGCTTTTATCTTTACCGGCTTGCCGTCTGCATTAAGACCTTTCATAACAATCTGGTTTGCCCGCATAACTTCGCCCTGAAGCCCGGGCACGGAAAGACAGCCTTCCGGGCCCGTCTGCTCGCCCTCTGCGCTTGTAATCTTGGGGTTTATAACAGCACCCTTGTTTTCACCGTCATCATAAACAAATATTCTCTGCAGTACACCTATCTGGTTTGCTGCAAGCCCCACTCCGTTTCCAGAGGCGTGCATAATCTCCATCATCTCTTTCGCCAGTTTTTTTATCTCCGGCGTAACCTTGGAGACCTCTTTTGCATGCTTTCTAAGCACATCATCCGGGTATCTTACAATCTCTTTATCTGCCATAAAAATGTTCCTGAAATCTGCAATGGAGCCAGCCAAAAAAACCGGCTGCGCCCGTGCCTTTCCTTTGGTTTGCGCATATATTATAACATCGAAATGGGGTCTACGTCGATAATCAGGCCCGTCCGGGATTGCGGCGGCATGCCTTCATATACGTCCCTGATTATTTCTCTAAGCGTAAAGGATTCGTCGTCTTTTATTAGCAGATGCCAGCGGTAGAGCCCCTTCAGGCGGGTGATGGGCGCGGGCGACGGCCCAAGCATTTTTAGCGGACCGGATGCCTTCTCCCTTACACTCTTTGCAAATGCTGCAAGCCTGTCCCTGGCATACTCCCCTACCGGATCGGCGGAGATTACGTTTATCAGCCTTGAAAAGGGCGGATAGAAGAGTTCCCGCCTGTTTGCAATCTCCTGGTTGTAAAACTCCATGTAATCCTGCTTTGCCGCTGCGCAGATAGCAAAATTTTCCGGGGAGAAGGTTTGTACTATAACATCTCCCGGAATTGTGCCCCTACCCGCGCGCCCGGAGACCTGCGTTAGAAGCTGAAAGGTTCGCTCTGCGGCGCGGAAATCCGGCAGGTTAAGGGCCGTGTCTGCACTTATTACGCCCACAAGGGTGACGTTTGGGAAATCAAGTCCCTTTGCAACCATCTGAGTGCCTACAAGTATGTTGGCCCGCCCCTCCCTGAATTGATCCAAGAGGCGTGCGTGGGAGCCCTTTCTGCTTGTTGTATCGCTATCCATGCGAATGACGGATGCATCCGGGAAGAGCTTCTGCACTTCCTCCTCCACCCGCTCCGTCCCCGTGCCGAACCTGCGAATATGCGGGCCGCCGCAGGATGGGCATGTATCAGGCGCGGGATGGCTCTCGTTGCAGTGGTGGCAGCAGAGCGTGCGGGTGATTGCATGGTATGACAGTGAGACATCGCAGTTCTCGCACCTTGGGGTGTACCCGCATGTGCGGCAGAGCAGGAAGGAAGAGTACCCCCTGCGGTTGACAAAAAGGATGGTCTGCTCCCCCTTAGAGAGCCTGTCTTCTATTGCCGTGTGAAGCTCCCGGCTGAAGATATTCTTCCTGCCTTGCGCCCACTCCTCCCGCAAATCCACTACCTGCACGCGGGGCATGGGCCTGTCATCTACGCGCGAATCCAGCACGGCAAGCCTTATCTCTTTTTGCGATGCCCTGTAGAATGTCTCCAGCGACGGCGTGGCGCTCCCCAGAACCACGGATGCTCCTTCCGCCCGCGCCCTCTCTTCTGCCGCAAGCCGGGCATTGTACCGCGGGGAATGATCCTGCTTGTAGGACGGCTCATGTTCTTCGTCCACTATTACAAGTTTCAGGTTGCGCACCGGGGCAAAGATGGCGGAACGGGGCCCCAGAACCACCCTTGCATCTCCGCTCTCTATTCTGCGCCACTCATCATAACGCTCGCCGGCAGAGAGCTTGGAGTGGAGGATGGCAACGCTCTCTCCAAAGCGGGCGCGGTAGGCATCCATAAGATGTGCCGTAAGGGAGATTTCCGGGCAGAGGGATATTGCGCATCCGCCCGCGGAGAGCACATGGGCAATGCTTCTAAGATAGACCTCTGTCTTGCCGCTTCCGGTGACTCCCCATAGGAGCGTTGTCTGCGGCGCGCCGGATTCCAGGCCTTCGCGTATTACGGCCAGGGCATCCTCCTGATTGCGGGTAAGGGTAAACTCTTTATAAGCCTCCACCGGCCTATCTTTAAACGGCTTTCTGCGAACACGTATCTGCACCATTTCGGCAAGGCCCTTTTCAACAAGCGTGCGGGCCGGGCTGGAGGAGCTTCCCGTCTTTGCAAGCAAATCCGAACGCCTAACCGCTCCACCGGATTTTGCCAGCTCTTTTAGTATGGCGGCCTGTTTGGGGGCACGGGAGAGATCTGCATCCGGTATATCGTCCGGGTCTGTTATCTGAAGCCCCTGCACCGTAAGCGGGCGAACCTTGGGCATCTCCAGAGTCCTTGTAATGTTTACAGCGCCCCGGTTTTTCAGCTGCCTCAGAGTTACCGCAAACTTATCTATGCCGCAGCGCGCCTTAAGTATTCCCTGGTCTGCCCGGCCGCCCATCTCCTCAAGCACGCGCACAAGCTTAATCTGCGCCGGGGATGCCTGGGATACATTTGCAGGCGCCGTCAGGTGCACAACCTGGCAGACGATGGCGCTCATGGCCTCCGGGATTATGGCCCGCACGGAGTGGGAAAGCGGCGCCGCGTAATGCCCGGAAACCCACGCAGCCAGGTTGATAAGCTCCGGGGTGAGCGCGCAGGCATCTTCTATAACGGAGGAAATGTCTTTAATCTTCTTAAGATCCGGGGCTTCCGTGAAGGTTTTGAGTATATAGCCCACCAACTCCCGCCCGGCAAAGGGCACCGCCACACACGCGCCGGGGACGGCCGCATCCAAAAGTTCATTCGGCACCCGGTAGGTGAAAGCGTGGGAGAGGCCGGGGGCATCTACATCAACTATTACATCTGCAAACAATTAGGGTACCACCTGTAGAAAAACGCGGCCGGGGTAGAATTTGAACCTAAAACGTCCGGCATGCCGGAGCGCATCGGCAAAAATCTGCCGGTGCTGTAAAATACTTATCTATCTGCCTCAAGCCTCTTTTTTAAGCGTTTCGGCCATGTCTGTGTCCTCCCACTTTACGGAGAGGTCTGTGCGGCCGAAGTGACCGTATGCGGCCGTCTGCCGGTAGATGGGGGCGGCAAGCTCCAGCTGGTTTATAATACCCGCCGGGGAGAGATCAAAGTATTTGGTAACAAGCTCTACTATGCGGCTGTCCGCCACCCTGCCTGTGCCAAAAGTATCTGCCTGGATGGAGAGCGGCTCGCGTTCCCCTATGGCGTAGGCAACCTGAAGTTCGCACCTGTCTGCAAGCCCCGCAGCCACTATGTTTTTGGCTACATAGCGCATCATGTAGGCGGCGGAACGGTCCACCTTGGTGGGGTCCTTGCCGCTGAAGCATCCGCCGCCGTGGCGGGCCATGCCTCCGTATGTATCTACTATAATCTTCCGCCCGGTAAGCCCGGTATCTGCACGCGGGCCGCCTATAGAGAAGCTCCCCGTGGGGTTTACAAGGTATTTTGTACGGCTGTCAACCATCTCTTTCGGCAGGATGGGCGCTGCAACCTTTTCTACTATATCCTGAAAGATGGTGCTCTCCGGTATGCCCGGCTGGTGCTGTGCGGCAATAAGCACCTTGTCTATTCTTACAGGCGTGTGGCCGTTGTACTCCACGGTTACCTGGCTCTTACCGTCCGGCCTCAGGTAGTCCAGTACGCCGTTTTTGCGTACAGAGGCAAGCTGGCGGGCAAGTTTGTGCGCAAGCATGATGGGCAGAGGCATAAGCTCCGGAGTCTCCGTGCAGGCGAACCCAAACATCATCCCCTGATCGCCTGCGCCGCCGGCATCCACACCCATGGCAATATCCGGCGACTGCGATTGTATAGCCGTAAGCACGCCCACGTTTTCATAATCGAAGCCGTATTTGGCCCGAGTGTAGCCCACTTCCTCTATTGTTTTGCGCACGATGGACGGAATCTCCACGTATCCATTTGTGGTAATCTCTCCAGCAATCATGACAAGGCCCGTGGTAACAAGGGCTTCGCATGCCACGCGGCCTCTGCTGTCCTCTGCAAGTATGGCGTCCAGCACGGCGTCTGATATCTGGTCTGCAAGCTTATCCGGGTGACCTTCCGTGACGGATTCAGATGTAAAGAGATGCCTTTCCATGCCGGATGCCTCCTTTTGCAGCGGTTAGCAGTTTGTTAAGCTTCAGCAGCGGCGTTTAGCTTTGCCGCCAAGCAGCTTTTTTATTCTATCCAGAATGGCGTGGGCAACTTCTGCCTTGGGCATTCTGGGGAGCGGCTCTGCGCCTGTGTTATCTATTATTGAAACCTGGTTGTAATCTGCGCCAAAGCCTATTCCGGGCTTTGATACATCGTTTGCTACAATTATATCCAGGTGCTTCTTTTTAAGTTTCTTCTGCGCGTTTTCAATAAGGTTTTCTGTCTCTGCGGCAAACCCCACAAGCAGCTTATCCCCTTTTGTCTCCCCCGCCTCTGCCATTATATCTGCAGTTGGGGCAAGTTCCAGGGTAAGGTTGCCGCCGGTCTTTTTTATTTTATTCTTTCCCGGATTTTTGAGGGTGTAATCTGCCACCGCTGCCGCGCCTATTACCACCTGTGCCTGCGGAAGCCTGCATTGCACTGCACTAAGCATCTCTGCGGCGGAACGCACGCTCACCAATTCTACGCCGGGCGGCGCAGGAAGGCTCACCGGGCCGGAGATAAGGATAACCTTTGCGCCCCTCTCTTTTGCTGCGCGCGCAATTGCGTACCCCATCTTGCCGGAGGAACGGTTGGTAATAAAGCGTACCGGGTCTATGGCTTCTTCCGTAGGCCCTGCGGTTATAAGTACGGTGGTTCCCTCAAAATCATTCAGCGGAAAGAGGCTGGCTTCTACTGCATGCACAATAGTCTCCGGGGAGGCAAGGCGTCCGGCGCCTTCCTCTCCGCAGGCCAGTCTGCCCTCTTCCGGCTCTATAAAAGTATACCCTAAGGATTTCAGCCGATTCACGTTCTCTTGAACCTGATTGTTTGCCCACATATTGCAGTTCATGGCCGGCGCAATAAGCACCGGGGCGGTTGTGGCCAAAAGCATGGTGGAGAGCATATCGTCTGCAATTCCGGCGGCAAGCTTTCCTATTATGTTTGCGGTTGCGGGCGCCACCAGCACCAGGTCTGCGCTCTCCGGCAGGGAGACGTGCGTTATCCGGTGCTCCTGCGGTTCTTCCCAAAGCCCGGTTATTACCGCCTGGCTGGTAAGGGCCCTGAAGGTGACCGGCCCCACAAACCGGGTGGCGTGCTCCGTCATTACCACATGCACGCAGGCGCCCAGTTTTACAAGCGCGCTGCATACCTCGGCGGCTTTGTAGGCGGCTATTCCGCCGGTGACTCCAAGTATTATTCTCTTTTGGGAAAGATTACTCATATCTTTTTATCCTTGCGCGCTCTGCAAGTATTATACATTCAATCTTGTGGGCGGCTTCGTCTATATTATCATTTACCACAAGGTAATCGTACCCTGGAATGCAGTCCAGCTCTTTTTGCGCGTTTGCCAGCCTCTTCGCTACTGCAGAAGCAGATTCCGTACCCCGGCCGCGAAGGCGCCTTTCCAGCTCCTCCATGGAAGGCGGCGCAAGAAAGATCATCACAGCATCCGGCGCCCTCTTCTTTGCTTCTATGCCGCCCTGGACGTCTATTTCCAGTATGCATCCTTCTCCGCGGTTTACAATCTTCTCAACGGATGCCAGCGGGGTGCCGTAGTAATTAAGGTGAACGTGGGCGTACTCTAAAAACCGGCCGGCCTCCACCATCTGCCGGAACTGCTCCGCGGTGAGAAAGCAATAGTCCACACCTTCCACCTCGCCCGGGCGCGGCGCCCTGGTGGTGCAGGTTACGCAGCGGGAGAGATTGGGGCAAGCTTCCATAAGCCTTTTAATAACCGTGCCCTTCCCTACCCCTGATGGGCCGGAGATGATTATGAGGAACCCTTTGCTTCCTTGTATTTTGTTTAAATATTCATTTAGATTCATTTTATATTACCTGTTGGATTGTAACATGCTGCAAGGGGTATGGTCAAACATTACCCGGGTACGGATGAGGTTTCAGAACTGCTTGTTAGCATGTTTATTATTCTGGTATAATCTTATGTTGAGAAATGGAGAGATACAGTATGCCGGAAAAAGGCAGAAAAATAGTTACGGTAAACCGCAAGGCGCGGCATGAATATTTTATTGAGGAAACCTACGATGCAGGCATAGTGCTCTCCGGCACGGAGGTAAAGAGCATCCGCGCCGGGAAATCCAGCATTCAGGACAGCTTTGCCAAGATTGAAGGCGGAGAGGCCTGGATATTCAACATGTACATTGCCCCGTACGAGTTTGGAAACCGCTACAACCTGGACCCGCGCCGCCCCCGCAAGCTGCTTCTGCATAAATCACAGATTGCGCAACTGGCTGCAAAGACTCAGCAGAAGGGACTTACGCTGGTACCCCTGCAACTCTACTTTGAGAGGGGTTACGCCAAGCTGGAGTTGGGGCTAGGCAAGGGCAAAAAGTTTTATGATAAACGTGAAGCTATTGCCCAGCGTGAGGCTCAGCGTGAGGCCCAGCGAGAACTCTCAGAGCGTTAATCTTCCCCCCCCATCCGTCCGGTATATCCGGGGCTGCATCCGCCTGTATGGGTATATCATATAAGTTACGGTACTCCACAAAGTTTTAATGGCAGGTACTAATCCCAGGCGGAGGGTGGCCGGTTGAACAACTTTGCAGTTGAGTGCAGAGAGCTAACCAAATGCTTCGGCACATTCACGGCCGTGGATCATATCTCTTTTACTGTAAAACCGGGAGAGATATTTGGGATGCTGGGGCCCAACGGAAGCGGCAAATCTACCACCATACGCATGCTTTGCGGGATTATGGACCCAACCTTTGGCCAGGCCACGGTTGCAGGTAAAGACATCCGCACAGAACCGGATGCCGTGAAGGAACTGATTGGCTACATGTCCCAAAAATTCAGCCTATACCCGGATTTGACGGCCTTTGAGAACCTTAGATTCTATGCCGGTATCTACGGAATACCAAAAGAGCATCAGGCAGAACGTATTGCAGAGGTTATGGAATCAACCGGGCTCTCCGGCCAGGAAAATACTCTTGCCGGGAACCTCTCCACCGGGGTTAGGCAAAGACTTGCGCTGGGTTCCGCAATTATCCACAACCCTAAAATAATCTTTCTTGACGAACCCACATCCGGCGCCGACCCTGTCTCACGCAGAAGATTCTGGAACCTTATCTATGATATAACCGATAGCGGCGCAACCGTAATAGTTACAACCCACTACATGGACGAAGCAGAACGCTGCGACAGCGTGCTCCTTATAGAGAGCGGAAAGATTATTGCCTGCGGTTCCCCCGATAGTCTTAAAAAAGAAAGAATCAGCGGGCAGATACTCTCTATTGATACCAACCAGCCCACGGAGGCCATGGAAGTTTCCGCGACTCTGCCCGGCGTGGAGGATGTTGCACTCTACGGGCGCTACGTGCATATCTTCACTAAAGAGGGGATTGCGGTATCCGGACGCATACGGGATGCTCTGCAAAAGGCAGGGATTAAGCTGCTCTCCATAGAAGTAGTGCCGCCCACCCTTGAGGACGTCTTTGTGCGGCTTATAGGGGGAAAGGAATGAGAAAGCCCCGCCCCAGAAGCTATGCAATCTTTAAAAAAGAATTGATAGAGGTTTCAAGAGACCCGCGCACGCTTGCAATTATACTTTTTATGCCCATACTTATGCTTATACTCTACGGGTACGGCGTCTCTACGGATATAAGAAACATCCCCATGGCCATACTTAACATGGATAGGTCCCCAAAGAGCCGCGAGTTTATACAAAGTTTTACAAGTTCCAAATTCTTTACCGTTCAAAGTTATGCCGCAGGACCGCGGGATATAGACCGGGCCATAGATTCCGGGAATGCGCGGATAGGCCTTATTATTCCCCCAGGGTTTGGGAGAAGGCTTGAGCAGGGGAAGAGTTCGCCGGTTTTTATTGCGGTAGACGGATCTGAGCCCAACACGGCATCCGCCGCCATCTCTTATATAAGCACCATTGTGGGTACGTTCTCTGAGCAGGTGGTTGTAAGCAATATGCAGGTCAGCCGGCTTTATCCCGTTGACTTAAGGCCCAGGATATGGTTTAACCCGGAGCTTAGAAGCATAAACTTTATAGTGCCGGGGCTTGTGGCCATAATACTTATGATGATGTCTGCGCTACTTACATCCGGCACTATTGCTCGCGAGAGGGAACACGGCACCATGGAGCCGCTTATTGCATCTCCCATAAAGAAGTGGGAGCTTATGGCGGGCAAAATTGCGGCTTACACGTTAATTGCCTTTGCAGATATAGCTCTTGTGCTTCTGGTGGGGACTATCTGGTTTCAGGTGCCGTTCAGGGGAAGCATTCCGCTGCTTCTTATTATGTCCGGGCTCTTTCTTACCAGCTCGCTGGGGCTTGGGCTTCTTATATCTTCCAGGTCGGAGACGCAGCAGAGCGCAACTCTTCTTGCGTTTATTGCAACCCTTATCCCCGGCCTTCTGCTCTCCGGCTTTATCTTCCCAATATCAAGCATGCCGGTGCCGGTTCAGGTTATTACCTATCTTATCCCCGCCCGTTACTTTCTGGTGATAGTAAGGGGGATATTCCTTAAGGGCACAGGGCTGGGCGATATCTGGATGCAGGCGCTCCCCATGACACTACTGGGGCTGCTGCTCTTCATTCTAAGCATAAGAGCCTTCAGGAAACAGCTGTAGGCATCTATCAGGCCGCCTCTGCTGCATGCAGCAGAGGCGCCTCTTCTTCTAATATAACCGGGTTACGCCCTATTCCATAGTAGTCAAAGCCCATGCAAGATACCCGGCCTGCATCAAGCATGTTCCTGCCGTCAAAGATTATTCGGCGGGCGACAAGGGCCTTCAGCCGTTCAAAATCCAGGTGCCTGAACTCATCCCACTCTGTTACTATAAGTATTGCGGATGTATCTTTGCATGCCTGGTACAGATCCGGGCAATAGGTAATCTGCGGGTAGATACTCCGGCAATTTTCTGCGGCAATGGGATCGTATGCGCTTACGTTAGCCCCGCCGGAGAGGAGCCGGCCTATCACATCAATGGATTTGGCATCACGCATATCATCCGTATTTGGCTTAAAGGCAAGTCCAAGGACTGCAATGTTGCATCCGTCCAGACCGCCAAGAACATCCTCAACCCTGTCCACAAACCGGTTGGGCTGGAACTGGTTGATGTCAAGAGTGGAATTAAGCATGTTGCAATTGCATCCAAGTTTTGACATGGTATGGACAAGGGCCTTTACATCCTTGCCAAAGCAGGAGCCGCCGAAACCCAGCCCGGCCTGCAGAAACTGCTCGCCTATGCGCTTATCATAGCCCATACCCTTTGCCACCTGAGTTATGTCGCCGCCAACCTTTTCGCAGAGTGTGGCAATGGAGTTTATGAAGGAAATTTTGCTTGCAAGAAAGGCGTTTGAGGCATATTTTATAATCTCGGCGCTGGTGATATCCGTTATGAGCATGGGACGCTCCAGAAGTGCATATAGTTCCAGCAGCCGCATAGCCACTTTGTGGGAGGAAGCGCCTATCACAATCCTGTCGGGATAGAGCGTATCATGCATGGCGGAACCTTCTCTTAGGAATTCCGGGTTTGAAACAACATCAAAGTTTACATTCTGCCGCTTGTTTTTATTTATTATCTGGTATACAAGGTTCCCGGTTCCTATGGGTACCGTGCTTTTGTTTACTACTACCTTGTAGCCGTTTATGTGTTGGGCTATCTGGTGTGCCGCCCCGGTAACCTGGGATAGGTCCGGCTCGCCATCATCCCCTGGGGGGGTGCCTACTGCAATAAAGATTATCTCGCTCTCCCTGATACCCCTGCCCAGATCAGTGGTGAATGAGAGCCGGCCGTCCTCTGCATTCCTAAGCACCAAATCCTCCAGGCCGGGCTCGTAGATGGGAATCTTCCCTGCCCTTAACATATCTATCTTCTCTTTGTTTGTATCTATGCATATCACCTGGTTTCCCAGATGGGCAAAAACAACTCCCGTGACAAGGCCCACATAGCCGGTGCCTATCACACTTATGCGAATTTGAGATCCATTCCGCTTAAACGCCTTGAAGGGTTGAGAGCCTTGCATAATTTTATCCTTTCTACATCTAGTGTTCTGTAAACTTGGATTTGCGAGTTCAAACAGGGCTTCGGCAGCGGCGTGCCAAGGCACTCTGCGACCGAAGTATCGCCCCCGGGGTTGATGCCCCTTGCTTCGGCAGCGGCGCTTTACGGCTCTGCGACCGAAGTATCCTAGAATAATTAAGTTTACACGCCACCGGATTTTGCCCGATGCGCAAGTTGTATTACCCTGTTTTGGCACAGAACCGCCCGCTGGACGAACTCTGCGCTCCGCAATATATTACCCACAACCCATCGCGCATAACCTGGGCCTCTAAAAATAAAAAGGCGGGGCACCATAAGGTACTCCGCCTTTTATATAAACAGTGGTTATGCCGCGTTATGAACCTGCGATTAGCTCAAACTTATACCCTACACCCCATATTGTGGTTATGCGGCAAGATGCAAAATCCCCTTCTACTTTTCTGCGCAGACGCTTTATATGCTGATCCACGGTGCGCTCATCGCCCAAAAACTCATCGTAATCCCACACTTGTTTCAGGAGCTGCTCTCTTGTAAATACCCGGTCGCGGTTGCTTGCCAGATGCCAGAGAAGATCAAACTCTTTTGGGGTGAGCTCTATGCGCCTGTCGTTTACAGTGACTTCTCTTGAGAGCAGGTTCATATAGAATCCTGTTAGATTCAACACCTGGATATCATCAGGAGACTGTGCGGATGCTGCGCGGCGGAGGACTGCCTTTACCCTGGCCATAAGCTCTCTTACGCTAAAGGGCTTGGTAATGTAATCATCTGCGCCCATCTCTAGGCCAAGTACTCTGTCAAATTCATCTGTGCGCGCGGTAACCATTATGACGGGGGTGTTTGCAAAACGTCTTATTTCGCGCAGCACCTCCAGCCCATCCATTTCGGGAAGCATAACATCTAATATCATAAGCGAAGGTTTCTGCTCTTTTGCAGTTGTAAGGGCCTCCCTGCCGTTATACGCACATACGGGCTCAAATCCCGACATCTCCAACTGCAATTTTATTAGTTCACAGGTAGCATCATCATCATCTACAATCAAAATTCTCTGTTTAGCCACGTTATCGTCCCTTCCCGCCTCTATATAAGCAAGATCAAGCAGTGCAACAGCCCATAAAGACAGCAGAACGCACGCATGCAGCGCAAAATAGTTCCGGCGCTCATGCATGGCAGAGATCTGCTATAAAATTGCAATTGGGTGCTACCCCACCAAACTAGGTACACTATGCGGCAAGCTTATGAGAAAAATAATGGATATAAGGGCTGAGCGTAAGCTGCAACTGTCATCTCCTGCGTACTGCACGGCAAAGCTGATTCCGGCTGGCTATTACCAACAGCAATAAGGACTGCATAAACCAGGCGGTTCAGTCACAGAATGTTGAAGACAAACACACGGGCTGTATGCAGAATATTGGTATTTAGATTAACCGGTGGTGGGTTCGCCCCGATTCAAACAACAAAGTTAGGCGTATCTACCCGCTAACTTGGATGCAAGTATACATAATTATGACAGGATTGTCAATAGCATAGTGCAAACTTTAACGGTTCCCTGAGCGCCTGCATGCCGGCTTTGGATAACATGCAATATAGCAGAACATGGACTTTGTTTTAACAGTTAAATAAGGGCATAAGACCGCCGGAACGGAGCCAATCTTATGTCCTTGTTTCTGACTGCTACACAGCGCTTGCTATGCTTGAGAAGAGATGCCGTTCCTGAGGATTGAGACAGCCTCCATAATACGGCTGCCTGTCTCTTTTACGGCTTCACGGGAGTCAGCAGATTCGTATAAATCTGTGAAGAATAAGGGTTTTCCAAATGATACTTTTATATGTTTTCTGTAAAGCCGCTTTGCATGCGGGGGAAGCACGCCATCCGTCCCGGTAATTGCAACGGGAACCACGGGAGCCTTTGATTTAAGCGCAATAAGCCCTATCCCGGCGACGGCCTTGCCAAGCTTTCCGTCCAGGCTTCTGGTGCCCTCCGGGAAGATACATACCACTTTGCCGGATTGCAACAGGCCGATTGCGTGCTTAAGGGCTCTTCTGTCTGCGCTTCCGCGCCGTACGGGAAAGGTGCCGACGCCCCTTATCATGGCTCCCAGGATGGGCGGCTTGAAGAGCTCTTCCTTGGCCATAAAATGAACCTGGCGCCCGGGGCAGCAGCACCCCACCACGGGAGGGTCTGTGAAGCTTATATGATTTGGGGCAAATATTACTCCCCCGGATTTTGGAATGTTCTCTGTTCCCGTTACGCTTATGCCGCCGGTGGCGCAAAACAGAAGCTTAAAGATTGCACAGCCTATCCAGTAGAGCATTCAGCACTCATCCTTTCAGAGCTGATATTTAAAATCTGTTCAACAACCTCTTCTATTGAAAGGTTATCCGTGTTCACCTCTACTGCGCCCGAAGCCTTTACAAGCGGGCTGTCGGCGCGGGTGCTGTCGCGGTGGTCGCGTTCTTCTATGTCATGGCGCAAACTATCAAGGTTCACATCCATGCCGGCGGCCTTCATCTCCTTGTAACGGCGCATGGCGCGTTCATTTGCAGAGGCCGTAAGGAAGATTTTAATCTGCGCATCCGGCAGCACTACGGAGCCTATATCCCGCCCCTCCATTACCACGCCGCCGCAACCGGCAAGCTCTCTCTGGCGGGCGACAAGGAGCCGCCGCACGCCCGGGATGGCGGAGACAGGCGAGGAGAGTCTTGTTACTTCCGGCGTTCTTATCTCACGGGAGATATCTTTGCCGTCTACGAATATTTTTGATCCATCGCCCTCTGCAAAATCTATCTCTGTGTTACGTACCATATCTATAATGGAATCTTCATCAGAGAGCGGAATGCCCGCCTTGAGCATCTTCCAGGCGACCGCCCTGTACATGGCCCCCGTATCTATATACTTGAGGCCCAGTATATGGGAGACCCGGCGCGCAATGGTGGTCTTTCCCGCCCCGGCCGGCCCGTCTATAGCTATGGAAATCTTCCTGCACATATGCACTCCCTGTATGCAAGATTAAAGAAATTCTTATGGTTAGGCAACGCAACGCCTTCGGCTCATGGGCCGAAGCATCGTGCAAATCCCTAACATTCGCACCCCTCCAACACCTGTCAGCAACAGCCAGGAGAGGCCTGGG
>CALNCU010000115.1 GCA_937875395.1 uncultured Armatimonadota bacterium
CCAATCTCTACCGCGAAGTGCTGGAAGAGAAGCAGGATATTGAACATATTATTGAAAACGCCTACGCCGGGCTTATGACGGTAAGCAAAACCGGGCGCATAATGCAGATGAACGCCCTTGCCCGCGAAGTAGCCGGTATCCGCGAATCAGACGCAAGCGGCAAACCCTACTTTGGAACCATTAAGAACAGCGCCATAACCGATATGATAACCCGCGCTATCAGAAACAATGAGGAATCCGGCGGGGAGGTATCCATCCTGCTCTCCGGCAACAAGGAGGAGCGCATCTTTCAGGCGCAGACGGCCATTGTCCGCGGAGAGGACAGGCGTACCGTAGGCACGGTGCTTATTTTAAATGATATAACAGAGATACGTAGCGTGGAGCGCATGAAAACCGCCTTTGTCTCCACGGTCTCCCATGAACTAAGAACGCCCCTCACCTCTATCAAGGGTTTCATCTCCACCCTGCTTGATGATAATGAAGGCTACTATGACAAGGCCACCCAGCAGGAGTTTTACGAGATTATAGATACAGAATGCGACAGGCTAACCCGGCTGATAACAGATCTTTTGAGCGTCTCCCGGATAGAGGCCGGCCGTGCCCTTGATCTTAAGCTTGCCATGGTGCATATGCCGGAGATTGTAGAGAAGGTGGTAAAGACCCAGAGGGCCCTCTCAGATAAGCATACTTTTAAGGTAGAACTTGACGAGATGCCCAAAGTTATAGCCGACCCGGATAAGCTGGACCAGATTTTGAACAATCTTCTAACAAATGCCGTTAAGTACTCTCCCGATGGCGGGCAGATTACCATAAAAGCCCATCAAACGGAATCCGGCATAGAGATAAGCGTTACAGATGAGGGAATGGGTATTCCCAAGGATCACCTTCCCAAAATCTTTGAACGCTTCCACAGAGTGGACAACCGCGATACGCGCCGGGTGGGCGGCACCGGAATAGGACTCTATCTGGTAAAACACCTGACCCAGGCGCACGGCGGTACCGTACGGGTTGAGAGCGAGCTTGGCAAGGGATCAACCTTTACCATCTTTCTGCCCAGGGAGCCCGTAAAAGAAGAACAGAAAGTCTGAGGTTATTCAAAATGCTCCACAGCCCCGTCAAAGTGCTGGTGCAAAGAATCCCCGGCACGGAGGACCTTCCTCTTCCGTCCTACGCCACATCCGGCTCCGCCGGCGTTGATCTTCTGGCGGCGGTTGAAGAAGAGACCGTGCTTGCCCCCATGGATAGAAAGCTCATCTCCACCGGTATTATGGCAGCAATCCCGGAAGGTTTTGAAGGCCAGGTCAGGCCAAGGAGCGGCCTTGCACTAAGGCACGGGATAAGCATAGTAAACGCCCCGGGCACCATAGATTCCGATTACCGCGGAGAGATAAAGGTAATTATGACAAACCTTGGAGAAGAACCGTTTGTTATAAAAAGGGGAGACAGAATTGCACAGCTTGTAATCTGCCCCGTTGTACAGGCAGCCCTTTTAGAAGTAGACGAACTCCCCAATACCTTCCGCGGCGGCGGCGGATTTGGGCATACAGGGGTTTAACGCCAGGCTAAACTTACTTTTGACCCTTTGCAGCTCTCCGGAGATTAGCTCTTTACAGAAAGACTGTCTGCCAGTATCCGCCAAAAATTTCACGTATTTCAACACATGCAAAGGCTTAATCCTGATTCATCCGTCCCCAAAGTGGGTAAACAAGGTACCAGGACTTGTGTAACACCCGGGCGCTAAACAAATCCATCGCCTGCTTAGAAGGGATTTGACTGCCTGATATCAACGTGCTACACTCAAATTGGTCCATCAAAACTGCATCCTCAAGGAGGAGAAATTGATGACTAATACTCAAAAAGGGAATGGTGAATTAAGCCCTGCAACCGCTACAATTATTATTGTAGTTGCCGTGCTGGTTATCGGTTTTATTGGATGGTTCTTCTACTTTAAAGAGCCAGCACCGCCTCCGGTTACGGGCGCGTCCAGCGGCGCCTCCATGATGCCGGGGCCGGAAGCTCCGCCGCCGCCTGTGGCGCCTGCAAGATAGTTTGCAAGAAGGGGCACGGCAGCGTGCCCCTCTTTTTGTGCAGACCACCTGTGAAAAGGAAAGTAATTGATTAAAGGAATTTACGTTATAACAGACCCATACCTTGCCTCCGGAAGAGGGCATATAGATATAACGCAGGCCGCGCTCTGCGGCGGCGCAGCCATTATTCAGCTAAGAGATAAAACGGCTTCGGATAAAGACCTTCTCCCCGTTGCCCGGGAGATGCAGAGGCTTTGCAAAGAGTCCGGCGCCCTTTTTATTGTTAACGACAGGGTGGATGTTGCGCTTCTTTGCGGAGCCGGCGGCATACACGTTGGGCAGAGCGACCATCCGGCAGGGGAGCTGAGGCGTCTCTTTGAGGGCAAAATACTGGGAGTCTCTGCAGGTACGGAAGAAGAGGCAAAGGCCGCCGCCCAAGCCGGCGCAGATTATATTGGCGTTGGACCCATCTTTGCCACCACCACAAAAAAAGATGCCGGCCCGGTTCTTTGCAAGGATGAAATGGAGCGCATTAAGTGCGCCGCCGGGGGGATTCCCGTTGTGGCAATAGGCGGAATCACCCGGGAAAACCTTGCAGAAGTTGCAGCCCTTGGGGTTGAAAGCGCCGCTGTAATCTCCGCCGTGGTTGCATCCCCCAACATGGAAGAGGCCACCAGAAGGCTTGTTCAAATATGGCAGGCATCTAATTGAAGCAGCGGCAAGCTACCTTGCCTTTATTGCCACAAGGGCCACCCACTCGCCCTCCTGCAGCTTCTCTTTAATATCAAATCCTTCGTTTTTAAGGACCTGTTCCACGTTAAAGGATTTGCCCTCCGTAATCCCGGAGGCAATAAGTATGCCGCCAAGTTTAAGCAGGCCGCTAATGGCTTCGGCGTTCTCCATAATAGTTTCGGCAACTATGTTTGCCGTAACTATGTCTGCCTGTTTGTTTATAAAGGCCGGGCTTTCCGCCTGATGCACCTCTGTGCGCTCGTCCGTGTTGTTTCTTACAACGTTTTCTCTGGCGGCCTTAACTGCAATAGGGTCGGAATCAAAGGCAATAACCAGCGCAGCCCCCAGTTTGACCGCGGCAATGGCAAGAATTCCGGAGCCTGTTCCAAAATCCACCACAAGCCGGCGGGGGTGCATGTACTTCTCCAGCGCTATAAGGCAGAGGCGTGTTGTTGCGTGGTTTCCGGTGCCAAACGCCATGCCCGGATCAAGCTCTATTACTATATCTCCCCTCTCCGGGGCGTAGTCCTCCCAGGTGGGCTTTACTACAAGGTGCGCTCCTGCGCGGGTGGTGTGGAAGTACTGCTTCCAGGATTCCGCCCAGTCCTGATCTTCTACAGTATTTACGGTAACATCTCCGGCGGAAAGCCCAAAATCGGGGAGCCTGTGCAGCTCCTCTTTCACGGCGAGAAGCCGGGCTTCAAGCCGGTCGTCTTCCGGAAGATAGCATTTAACCTCTACGGGGGCCTCCCCCTTCAGGGCTACTCCGGTGCAACCGTTTCTTATTAAAATATCTGCAACCGCATCCTGCGCTTGCGCTGTTGTTTCAATCTTGATCTCTGCCCAACGCATAAGGCCTGCCTTTCAGGCAAGTACCGGCAGCTCACCAGACCGGATAACACTTAGGCTGTAGAGTGCAAAGCACGCCGCTGCCGAAGCCTTGCTTGAACTTGCAAATTCAAGCTTACAGAGTACTAGCCTAATTTGGTGAAGTACCTACTTGCCAAGTAATTTTTCAAAGAAACTCTTGCTCTCTTCAGGGTTTAGGGTTATGCCTGCGGAATCTGCAAATTTCAGGAGCATCTGTTTTTGCTCATCCGTAAGCTTTGTTGGAGTTACGGCCCTTACAATTACATACTGGTTGCCGCGAGCGCCCGAGTTTATGTTTGGTATGCCCTTGCCTTTAAGTTTAAAAGAGTGCCCCGTCTGCGTGCCTTCGGGGATATGCAGGTTGCTCTTTCCGTTAAGCACGGGGACTTCTATGGTGTCTCCAAGGGCAAGCTGAATAAAGCTTACGGGTATCTCGCAGAAGATATCATCGCCACGCCGCTCAAAGATTTGGTGCGTGCGCACGCGAATACGCACGTACAGATCGCCGGAAGGCCCGCCGCGCAGGCCGGAATCGCCCGCCCCGCGGATGCGCATGGTGTTTCCGGATTCCACGCCTGCAGGGATGGTTACCTTGTGTTTTGCGCTCACTCTGTTGCGCCCCTGCCCGTGACATTTTTCGCAGGGATCTTTTATTATGCGGCCTTCTCCCCGGCAGATTGGGCAGGTTGTGACTGTGGAGAATGACCCCAGTATGGTCTGCTGGCTCTGCCGAACCTGGCCTGTTCCGCCGCACTGGCGGCAGGTCTCCGGCGAGCTTCCGGCGCGGGCGCCCGTGCCGGAGCAGACATCACAGAGCTCCTGCCTTGCATAGCTTAAGGTCTTTTCCACGCCTTGCGCGGCCTCTTCAAGGGTCATATCTACATCGGCCTGAATATCGGCGCCGGCCTGGCCCCCGGAGTGCGTGCGTGCGTCGCCCCGCATGCCGCCTCCAAAGAACATGTCAAAGATATCTCCAAAGCCGCCCATATCGCCAAAACCGAAACCGGCGTCTCCGGCGCGTGCGCCCGCATGGCCGTAGGCATCATACGCACGGCGCTTGTCTGCATTGGAGAGGACCTCGTAGGCCTCGCTCAGCTCCTTGAACTTTTCCTCGGCCTCGTTGTTGCCCGGGTTTACATCCGGGTGGTACTTTCTGGCCAGGCGGCGGTAAGCCTTTTTTATCTCTTCAGAGGAGGCGTTCTTCTCTATTCCTAATACTTCGTAATAATCTCTTTTTCCGGACATGTTAGATAAGTCACGCTTTCTCTTCAAAATTAAAGGGACTCACAGAAGTGAATCCCTGAAAAATAGTACAGCCTGTGAGGGTTTATGCCGCATGCGGCACATCTTCCCTTAATGGACTATTATTCGGCCTCTTCCTCCGACTCGTTATCGGAATCAGTCTCCGTATCCTCTTCGGCATCATCTTCAAGGCCGGCATCCGGAACTTTAAGCAGCTCCGCCGTTTTGCTTATTGCCGGCTTGGATGGAGCTTCATGCTGTTGTTCTTCCAGCTCCTCCGGAGAAGGAGCGACCATTGTGAGCTTGCCCTGCTTGATCTCTTCAAGCGCGCAGGTTACGGAATTGGTGGATTTGCATTCCACTAATAGCGGCGAACCTTCTCTAATCTGCTTCGCGCGCTTGGCCACTGCTATAACCAGCGAGTACCTGCTCTGTAGTTTTTTATCCTGTTCCTTGCTTGGTGAGTTAGCCATTATTATCAATCCCTCGCATTAGATTATTATTTCAATCAGCAATTATCCTAAGCCTGCCGATAAGAAGCTTTTCTTAAGAAGACGGACAGCATTACATTATACTCGCCCCATTGCAATTCTGTCAAACTTTACCGGAGGAGGTTTATAGGCTCCTCACCAAAGATTTATTGTAGCAGACCGGAGATCTGTAGATAACCATAACGCCGTCTTTAAAAGGCAGCTTACGGGTATTGTGGCACCTGCCGCACCTATTGTCAAGGCAATGCAAGTTATATACCAGGTCCCTTGTGGGTATATATATTAACATCCAATAAATAACAGGAGAGATTTATGCCGGGTGCAGAAAACGCAGCTACAGTAGAATTTCTGGATAACATAGCAGATATGCTTGAGATAAAGGGAGAGAACACCTTCCGCGTGCGCGCATACCGGGACGCAGCAAGGCAGATAGAAAACCTTACAGAAGATATACAAGACATCCTCCGCAGGGGAGAACTCCGCAGCATCCCCGGCATAGGAGAAGGAATTGCAGAAAAGCTTACGGAGTTTTTAACAACAGGGCATTCAGAGTACTATGAAAACCTTAAAAAGCAGGTAAACCCAGGAGTGGCGGAGCTTCTTACAGTGCCCGGAATAGGCCCCAAAAAGGCCCGGCTCTTCTTTGATGCGCTGGGCATAGATTCCGTGGAGAAGCTTCAAGAAGCGGCGCGCGCCCACCGGCTCTCTTCCCTTCCCCGGATAGGGGAAAAGACGGAGGCGAATATTCTTGCCTCTATAGAGCGTATGCGCGGACGCGGGGGCCGCACCCCTCTTGCACCGGCATACCGCGCCGCAGAGAAGTTTCTTCTGCAGCTGCGGGAGTTCCCGGAGGTGGAAAAGGCCGATCTTGCCGGAAGCTTAAGGCGCATGAGAGAGACTATTGGAGACCTTGATCTTATTGCCGCCTCCAACCAGCCGGAAGCGGTGGTAGACCGGTTTGTGCATCTCCCAAGCGCCATAAGCATCCTTGCCCAAGGCCCCACAAAAGGCTCCATTATAACAAGCGGGAACCTTCAGGTGGATTTAAGAGTAGTCAAGCCGGAGGAATACGGCGCGGGCCTGCAATATTTCACCGGCTCTAAGCCGCACAATATACGGATAAGAACCATCGCCGAAGGGAAGGGGCTTAAGGTAAACGAATACGGAATCTTTAAGGCAGACGGAGAGCGTATTGCGGGCGAGACGGAAGAGAGCATGTACCGGGCGCTGGGCCTCTTATGGATGCCCCCGGAGCTAAGGGAGGACAGGGGCGAGATAGAGGCCGCAAGGGAGGGCGCCCTGCCCAGACTTGTGGAACCCTCGCACATAAAAGGCGATCTGCACGTCCATACAGATTGGAGCGACGGCGCAAACTCGCCGGAAGAGATGATAGAAGCGGCGCGCTCCCGCGGCTACCAGTACATAGCCATCTCAGATCACTCCGTCTCCATGGGGTTCATCCACGGGCTTACGCAGGAACGCATACAAGAGCAGAGAGCGCTCATTCAAACCCTGCAAAAGAAGTACCCCCAGATAAAGATACTGCACGGGATAGAGGTAAACATCCGGGGAGACGGCTCGCTGGATTATGACGACCAGACGCTGGCAGGCTTTGATGTGGTAACGGCAAGCGTTCACAGCGGCCTGGGCATGAATAAGCAGAAGATGACGGAACGGATAATCCGGGCTATCCGAAACCCTTACGTCAATATATTCGGCCACCCTACCGGAAGGATAATAGGCAAAAGAGAACCCTATGAAGTAGACCTGGAAGCCGTCATCCGCACAGCAACAGAGACGGGGGTTGCGCTTGAGATTAACTCCCAGACAGATAGATTGGATCTTAAAGATACGGATGCCCGCCTTGCCAGGGACATGGGGGCAGGCCTCTGCATAAACTCTGATGCGCATGCGGCAGACCAGCTTGATCTTATGTTTTTTGGAGTAGAAACAGCGCGGCGCGGCTGGGTTACGCCCGGCGATGTCTTAAATGCGCTGCCCCTGAACCTCCTTCTTTCCCGGCTGGCCAAGCCCGGACAGGTAAGAAGAGTCGCCTAGCAAGGCATGCGGACCGCAGATTTACTCTGCCTAGCGGAGGTGAATCTGCGGCCGCGCCAGAGCAAAATAGACCGCCGGAAACCCGCCTTCCTCCCTTGAAGCCAAATTTAGCTTGTCACTCATAATACCTATGTGTTATAATTACCCGAATTGGAGGTCTGAACCCGTTATGAAACGAACTTATCAGCCAAAAACAAGAAGGCGCAAGCGAGTCCACGGCTTTTTATCCAGAATGTCCAGCCAGAGCGGACAGAACGTAATCAAATCCCGCCGGGCCAAGGGCCGGCGCCGGTTGACCGTCTAGCAACATCGGGTAAAACAAATTGGTTTGCGCTTGATTTAAGTAGTATTTGCTGCCAGGAGGTGCACACGGATACGGCCCTCCTGGAACACCTCTCAAGCAAAACCCTTCTGCCTTTATCCGAAGCCTGCGGTTATATGAATCACCCGTTCTGCGGGCCCTGCGCTCGCTTATGCCCGTAAGAAGGGCAGGCGGAGGGCGCCGTGCTACCAAAAAAAAACAGGCTTTCCAGCAAAGAAGATTTCAGGCGGGTGTTTGTCGGCGGCAAGTCATACTCGCACAGGCTGCTGATACTTAAAGTTTTGATGAAAGGCGGCGAATCAGATGCGCGGTTCGCCTTTTCAGCCAGTTCAAAGCTGCGCAAGTCTGTAATACGAAACAGATCAAAAAGACTCCTTCGTGAAGCGGTACGGCTTCTCGGCAACAGACTGAGGATGTCCGGGTACGATGCAGTTTTGATAGCACGTCCGCCGATAAGGGAGTCAAATTTTTCTGAGGTATCCCTTGCAGTCTGCGAGGTATTTCAGAAAGCGGGACTGCTGAAATTAGAAGAAGACCGGCAGTATCTGCATAAAACAAATAAATGCGAAGAGTATTAATTTACGCCATCAGGATATACCAAAAACTCTCCAGATACAGGCCAAGAGTCTGCCGGTATGAGCCAACGTGCTCTGAATACGCTGTGCAGGCCATAGAAAAGTACGGCCCCGTAAAAGGCGTGGGCATGGCCGCCTGGAGAATCCTGCGCTGCAACCCCTGGTCTGCAGGCGGGTTTGATCCCGTAAAATAGTCCTGAAGGCTTAAACATAAAGAATTAACAACCTGAGGGGATAATGGATAAAAATAAAAGTATGATCTGGGTGCTTGCCCTCATGTGGGTGGTAAGCCTTTCTCTACTCATCTGGGCCAGGCCCAAGCAGCCCGCACCGCAGCAAAAACCCGTGGCAAGCGTTGAGCAGGCACAAGAACAGGCCGCCAAGCAAGATAAGCGCAGCCTAAACGCAGCAATTAAAACCTATCAAGAAATTGTAAAAACAGAACCCAAGAACGCCAAATCTCTCTCTGCCAGATTGCAGATAGGTATGATCTACGAAAAGCTGAAAAATCAGCAGGCAGCCGTACAAACCTATTCCGAGACTCTAAGAGACTTCCCAAAAGATAAGTGGCCCCAGGCAGGCATAGCAGAAGAACGCCTGGCCCAGATAGACCATAAAAACTCCGGGACTACGCTGTATAAGGTTATAGATGCGCTTGTTGCGCTTACAGGCAGGAACCCCGCATACAGCTATTTTCTGGCGCTGCTTATTATAACAGTGGTCTTTAAGGTGCTCACCACCCCGCTCTCCAACGTGCAGTTTAAATCCATGAAAGAGATGCAAAAGATTCAGCCGCTTGTGCGGGAGCTTCAAGAAAAGTACAAGGGCGATCAGAAAGAGCTTGGGGAGAGGACTATGGCGCTCTATAAAGAGCACGGGGTAAACCCGTTTGCCGGATGCCTCCCCATCCTGGTGCAGTTCCCGCTGCTCTGGCTGCTCTACGTTATGGTGCGGCTCTACCAGGTACAGTTTGCTAACGGCCAGTTTCTTTGGATAGGCTCCGGTCTTGCACACAAGTTCCCCGGGATTGTAGCGGCAAACCTGGCGCTTCCAGATATAGCGCTTGTGATTATCTATGTCATAAGCATGATAATCTCGCAGAAGATAGCCATAGTAGACCCGGCGCAGGCGGAACAGCAGAAGATCATGATGTGGACAATGCCGCTTATCTTCGGCTACATTTTCTGGAAGTTCCCATCGGCATTCATGCTCTACTGGCTGCTCTTTAACATCCTGAGCACGGTGCAGCAATACATGATAATGAGAGGCCCCCAGACCCCCGCAGCGGCAACAGGCGGAGGCGGCGAGCATATTACGCCCTCTGCAGGCACTCCGCGGCCCAAATCCGGAAAGCGGCACAAGAAGCACTTCTCCGCCCTTCCGGCTAAAGGTTAGAGAGGGCCTAAAACAGAGCAGCAAGTGGGCTTTACAGGCCCTGCTATATGGAGGTTGGTACTTAACATGACCAGTATAGAACAGACAGGAAAGAATGTAGAAGAAGCTACGCAGCTGGCCCTTGAAAAGCTAGGTGTTACAGAGGACCAGGTTGATGTAGAGATACTGGATGAAGGAACAAAAGGGTTTCTGGGGATCAAGCAGTCCCCGGCCGTTGTAAGAGTTACCGTAAAGGTACAACCGGAAGAGCATCCGGCTCCGCGCCCCCGCGCTCCGCGGCAGCGCAAACCAAAAGCGCAGGAGGCCGCCGTAAAAGCAGAGAAGCAGGCGGCACCCAAAGCCAAGCCCGCGCCGGTTAAGAAAGAAGCAGCGCCGGAACCCGCAAAGGCCGAACCCGCCGCTCCTCAAGCAGAAGTAGAAAAGGCAAAAATCACAGAAGACATAGCCCAGACGGCAGAGCGCGCCCGCCAGGTGCTTCAGCATATACTGGACGGTATAGGAATGGGCGGCACGGCCCAGGTAAAAAGCGCAGCAGACGGCCGAATTCAGATAAATATAACCGGTGGAGATTCCGCCGTTCTTATAGGAAAACACGGGCAGACTATAGACAGCCTGCAGTACCTGGTAAACGTAATAATAAACAGGCACCTGGAAGAGAGAGTGCGCATCTCCTTTGACGTAGAAGGCTACCGCGAGCGGCGCGAAGATACTCTGCGCCAGCACGCACTCTTCCTTGCAAAAAAAGTAAAAGAGAGCGGGCAGGAGGCCGTACTTGAGCCGCTGCGCGCAAACGAACGCCGGATTGTGCACACCGCCCTTGCAGACGACCCGGATATCTATACCTACAGCGAAGGCACGGAACCGGAAAGGTACGTGGTAATATCTCCCAAAAAGTAGCTTAAGATATAGGCACAAAAATCTATTTAAAACAAGGGGCGGCCTTCACGGTCGCCCTTTTTGATGGTGATAACTATGCTGGACGATACAATAACAGCAATAGCCACGCCCATAGGGGAAGGCGGAATAGGGGTTATAAGAATAAGCGGCAAGCGCGCCCTAAACGTTGCGGGCGAAATGTTCCGCACGTCATCCGGCGTGCCCGTGCCCGGGCTCCCCACGCACACGGCGCACTATGGGCATGCAATAGACCCCCTCTCTGATGAGCAGATAGACGACGGCGTTCTCACAGTCTTTCGAGCGCCCAGAAGCTACACGGGGGAGGATTCCGTAGAGATAAGCTGCCACGGAGGCATAGTCCCCATGCGCCGGGTGCTTGAAGCCGCAATGCGCGCAGGGGCCCGGCTTGCAGAACCGGGCGAGTTCACAAAACGCGCCTTCCTCTCCGGCAGAATAGACCTTGCCCAGGCAGAGGCCGTGTTAGACATCATCCGCGCCCGCACAGACGAATCGCTCCGCGTAGCCCGCATGCAGTTTGAAGGAGTCCTCTCCACCCGCATACGCATGCTAAGAGAAGACCTTGTAGAAATCATGGCGCACATAGAGGCCTCCATAGACTTCCCGGATGACGTAGAAGAGATGGAATCCTCCCGCATGACGGAATCCATCCGCAAAGCGCTTATGGGGATGGCAGCGCTCCTGGAGACCTCAAACCGCGGAAAGATCTACCGGGAAGGCATCTCTGCAGTTATAACCGGGCGCCCCAACGTGGGAAAATCCAGCCTGTTAAACGCCCTGCTAAGAGAGAGCCGGGCCATAGTAACCCCCATCCCCGGGACAACCAGGGACGTTATAGAAGAGAGCTTGAGCATCAAAGGGATCCCCGTCCGCACCATAGACACCGCCGGCGTCCGGGAGACAAAGGACGTAGTGGAACGCATGGGCGTAGACCGCGCACAAAAAGCCGTGGAAGAGGCAGACGTTGTTATTGCCGTCCTGGATGCAGAGCAGGGCTTTGATGATGACGCAAAAGACTTCCTCTCCGGGCTGCTTGAAAAAAAGCTTGTAGTTGTGCTGAACAAGACAGACCTTATACGGGAAGATTCCATCCCAGAGCTGCTGGCCCAGGTGCGGGGATGGCTCTTGGACAGGTGCGCGGAGGAGCCCGGGGTAATAACAACTTCCGCATCAGAAAACCGGGGGATAGAAGCGCTTGAAGATGCCATAGCCGGGATAGTTCTTATGGGCAGCGCCCCAAAAGCAGAGGGCGCAATGATAAGCAGCCTCCGCCACCGCCAGGCGATTGATGAGGCGCACACATCCCTTGCGCAGGCGCTCCTTACGTCGCAGTTTGGCATGCCGCTGGACCTCTTAACAGTAGACCTGAGGGCGGCTGTGGATGCTCTTGGCCGAATCACGGGCGAAACCGTCTCTGAAGACGTAATAGACCGCATCTTTAGCGAGTTTTGCATAGGAAAATAAATGGAATCCATTAAAGAAATCTACAGAATAGGCGCCGGCCCGTCGGCAAGCCACACCATGGGGCCCAGGCGCGCCGCAGAGATAATGCTTAAAGACCACCCGGACGCCGCCGCGTTTAAAGTGCAACTCTTCGGCAGCCTGGCCGCCACCGGAAAGGGCCACCTCACAGATAAGGCCATAAGGGAAATCCTTGGCGAGCGGCTCTCCTGCATAGAATGGAAGCCGCAGACGGTGCTCCCGCGCCACCCAAACGGCATGCAGATTGAATGCCTGGATGATGCAGGCGCCTCCATCTGCAAAAAAATCTTCTACAGCACGGGCGGCGGAGCTCTTGCAGTGGATGGCGGTTCCGGCAAACCCTCCGGCCTCTACGCGCTGCGCTCCCTTACATCCATATTGGACTGGACGGACCAGACCGGGAACCCCATATGGGGATACGCCGTAGAGTGCGAGGGCGCAGAAATTCTGGAATATATGCAGGAAGTATGGCTTGCAATGAAAGCTGCAATCTCCAGAGGCATAAAGACACAGGGAGTCCTCCCCGGCCCGCTCAGGCTCCCCCGCAAGGCCGCATCTTACTACACCAAGGCCCGCCTCTTTGATGATAATATAAAGTGTGCTGGTCTCCTTTTTGCATACGCCCTGGCGGTTTCAGAAGAGAACGCATCCGGCGGGGTAGTGGTTACGGCGCCCACCTGCGGGTCTTGCGGCACCCTCCCGGCAGTCTTAAAGAACCTTCAGGAGAGCATGGATATCTCTGATGAAGATATACTGTACGCCCTTTTAACGGCGGGGATTATAGGCAATCTTGTAAAAAAGAACGCCTCTATCTCCGGGGCGGAGGTGGGGTGCCAGGGAGAGGTGGGCACGGCCTGCGCAATGGCCGCCGGCGCCGCCGCGCAGCTTCTTGGCGCCACTCCCAGGCAGGTGGAATACGCCGCAGAGATGGGCATGGAGCATCATCTTGGCCTCACCTGCGACCCCGTGGGCGGGACGGTTCAAATCCCCTGCATAGAACGGAACGCCTTCGCCGCCACGCGCGCGCTCAACTGCGCAGAATACGCCCTTCTCTCCGACGGCAGGCATAGAATCTCCTTTGATGATGTAGTGGAGACTATGAAACAGACCGGTCGGGATATGCTTGAAGATTACCGGGAAACTTCAGAAGGCGGCCTGGCCGCCGTATACCGTCTCCCGCAGGAGAATCAAGATTAATCCAGGGGATTAAACCCTCTCAAGACACCACTATACAAGCCTCCACGCTGTTTCGATGCCTGCAGAATACCTGTCCAAGCTATGCCCGCAGATCAAGAATCTATCCGTAAAAGAACGGCCTGTTTGCAGAGCACTCACAAAGGGTAGCTTTGTTTAACGGAATTCACCCAATTCTACAGGAGGTGGAATATGGCCGGCAATCAGAAACCCGCAGGCGGAGAACCCATGATAGACACAGTACCCACAGGCGCAGATGTAGCATCAGACGGCTCCTCCGTAGAGACCACGGAGGATGTGGCCACGCTTGAAGAGATACCGTCCGTTGAAGAGATTACGCGCAAAGGCAAAAAAGAGAAAGGCATGCAGGGCTCCGCACGTGCGTAGCCCTGCTTTCAGGGTAGGCTTTAAAGAGTCTCCACGGTTTCTTTAAAGGAAGGGTAAATGTGGCGGAACAAGCGTTTAAGAATAGCTGCGTTGGTGCTCCTTGCCATAATACTGATAATAGTTATCTGGCGGATAAGGGCCTCTGTAAAAGAGGTGGCCGTTATCCGCCCAGTAAGGCGTGAAGTTGTAGAACTTGTAGTTGCAAGCGGCTACCTTGCAGCAGTAAGACAGAGCGATGTAGGCACACAGATAAGCGGGGTGATAGCTCAGGTCTACGTGCGTGAGGGAGATGCAGTCTACGCCGGAGAGCTGCTCGCTCTGCTCAGGCGGGAAGACCTTCTTGCGCAGATGAACCAGGCCCGGCTGGCCGTAGCGACCGCCAGATCACAGTTTGCGCAGGCCGCCCGCCCCGCCCTTCCTTCAGATATTGCCCGCGCAAGGGCAGAACTTGCCCAGGCGCGGCAGGTAAACACGGCGCATCTTGAGGCGGCAAGGCAAAGGCTTGCGCAGCTTCAACGGGGCGGCCGGCCGGAGGAGCGGGCCAGGGCGCAGGCAGCGCTGGAACAAGCCAGGGCATCCCGTAGGCAGGCAGAGCTGGATGTAGAGAGGCAAAGGCTGCTCTTCTCCCGCGGAGCCATCCCCCGTGCAGATTTGGACAGGGCGGAGACGGCGCTTACCCAGGCGCGCTCGCAGGAGCGCCAGGCGGAAGAGAACCTTGCCCTTGCAATAAAACCGGCCTCTGTAGAAGAGATTGCGCAGGCAAGATCAGATGTGCGGGCGGCACAGGCCATGCTTAATACCTCTGTGCAAATAGCCCGGGACAATCTGCAGACCCTTCTCTCCCAGCCCAGGCCGGAAGATGTGAGCGTTGCCCGCGCCCGCTTAAGTGAGGCGCAAGCATCCTTAAAAACCGCAGAGGATGAGGCGGCCAAAGCCAAGATATACGCCCCCTTTGCCGGAATTGTGGTTAAGCGCAACGCAGACCCCGGCGGGAGCGTGCTTCCTGGGCAGCTGCTCTTTACCGTGGCCGATATGAGCCGGACGGAGATTGTGGTAGAAACGGATGAGAGCAACCTTCCCAAGCTTTCCGTAGGTCAGCCGGCCACAATTATTGCCCCCGCCTACCAGAACCGGCCGTTTAAGGCAGCTCTTGTGCGCATAGGCCCGCAGGTAAACTTTCAGCGCGGAGTCGTGCAGCTAAGGCTTAGGCCCGTGCAGCTCCCCTCCTACGCTCGCCCGGATATGACGGTAGATGTAAACATAGAAGTTGCGCGCATCCCCAACGCTCTTGCGCTTCCGGCATCCGCAGTGTTGCAGCCAGAGGAGAACCCTTACGTATTTGTTGTGGAAGATGGGCGGGCCCGGCGCAGAAATGTAAGGGTTAGGGCTCTTTCTACAGATTGGGCGGCGGTTGAAGGCATCTCTCCCGACTCGGCGGTTATTCTACAGGGCACGGAGGTCCGTCCCGGCCAAAGGGTAAGTATTGCGGAGGAGAAGTAGAATGTGGGACAGCTTCTCTATATCCGTGGCCATAAGGCAGCTAAGGTACGGAATCACTCAAACCTTTCTTACAATGGGGGTTGTGGCAATAAGCGTAACCCTTATCATCTTCCTGGGCTCCCTGATAGGCGGGCTGCAAAAGATGATTTTGGAGACGGTAACAGAATCCATCCCAAATATTGTTATAACCCAGCCCAAACGCATGCCGCTTACGCCAAGGGATATTGCATCCCTCAGAAAGAAGGGAACCCTCTACATAGGCAGCGGCACAACTCTTGAGGAACGCACCCGAAAGATAGAGGATTGGATGTTCTGGCTGCCGCGCCTTGAACGCTTTGACCCGGATATAACCGCCGTCTCTCCCGTTGTAGAGGGGCAGGCCATCCTCTCTGCCGGAGCTACTCAGCGGGGGGTGCAGGTGACGGGGGTTATACCGGAGAGGCACAACCGCGTAGTGAATATAGAATCAAAGCTTATATCCGGCCGGTTCTTTGGGCTTAGGCCGGGCGAGATTGTTATAGGCTACCAGATTGCAAATGACTTTGGGCTTAAGGTGGGGGACAGGGCGCGCCTTTCAACATCCACAGGAAACACCGTCACCTACAGGGTGGCGGGCATCTTTAATACGGGCCTGCCCACCGTGGATAATGCAATGGTCTTTGTTACGCTTACAGATGCGCAATCGCTCTTTGAACTTGGAAACGCCGTAACAAGCATAGACATAAAGCTGGCGCATATCTTTGACGCCAATACCATTGCAGACAGGCTTAAGCTTCAGGTGCCCTACAAGATAGATTCCTGGATGAGAGAGAACCAGGAACTGCTGACTGCGCTCTCCGCACAATCGCAATCATCTAACCTTATCCTGGTCTTTACCACCCTTGCGGCGGGTTTTGGGATTGCAAGCATACTTATAACCGTTGTTACAAGCAAGCTTAGAGAGATAGGCATCTTAAGGGCAATTGGGGCCACAAGGAAGCAGATTATAGGCATATTCACCCTTCAAAGCACTCTGCTAGCCGCAATAGGCGGAATCATAGGGGCCGGGCTGGGCATAGGGCTCTCACTTGCGGCCTACCGGGTAAGGACGGCGCAGGCTGTGCCGGGACAGGGGGGCCAGGTATTCCCTATAGACTTAAGATGGCAGCTTGTGACAGGGGCCATTGCCATTGCCATAGCCGTGGGGTTTGCGGCCTCCCTTTACCCTGCCTGGCGTGCGGCAAAAGTGAACCCCATAGAGGTAATACGGGGGCAGTGATGCAGGAAAGATGCGTTGTAGAGCTTAAAAATGTGAATAAGACATATTACAACGGAGTGGC
Source organism: uncultured Armatimonadota bacterium (assembly GCA_937875395.1). Lineage (GTDB taxonomy): Bacteria > Armatimonadota > UBA5829 > DTJY01 > DTJY01 > CALNCU01. Next base: position 16,510 of record CALNCU010000115.1, read on the forward strand.
AACCCCGGTGCTCTTTGACATAAATCTCTGTGTGGCGCCGGGGGAGTTTGTTTCGGTGGTGGGCGCATCCGGCTCCGGCAAAACCACCCTCCTGAATATAATAGGCCTGCTGGACGCCCCCACATCCGGCCAAGTTATACTGCACGGCAGGGATGTCTCCCAGTTCTCTGAGGACGAGAGGGCGCAGATGCGTCGCGAATACCTGGGTTTTATCTTCCAGTTTTACTACCTTCTCCCGGAGTTTACGGTGCTGGAGAATGCCCTTATGCCCTGCCGGATAAGTAATTGCAAGGAGATGGATGCTAAAAGAGCGCGGGCCATAGAACTTCTGCAGCAGGTTGGGCTTGGGAACAGGATAGATTACCATCCAGGCCAGCTCTCCGGTGGACAGCAGCAGCGCGTGGCCATTGTAAGGGCGCTTACAAACGATCCTGCGCTTGTGCTTGCAGACGAACCCACAGGCACACTGGACAGCAAGAGCGGGCTGGCGGTTTTTGAGCTTATGAAGGAATTGAACCGTACCACCGGAAAATCTTTTCTTATGGTAACCCACGATGAGGGCTTTGCCCGCGAGGCAGACCGCACCCTCCCCATAGTAGACGGCAGGATAGGGGGATAGCACCCGGCATATGCGGAGCTCTTTGCAGATGAGCCCCGCA
>CALNCU010000116.1 GCA_937875395.1 uncultured Armatimonadota bacterium
ACCGAAGTATCGCCCTAGGGGGTTGATGCCTGCAAACCCTGCGGGCCGGTGCGCATTATATGGCCGGGAACATAGTTATCCAGCCTGGTTCGTTGGATGAGTGGTTGCCCCTCTGGTAGAAGGGTGTAAGTGTTATCCGGCACTCTTCTGCAGGCTTCTGACATACCGTAAAGTAGGCGCCTTCGCCATTGTTCATCTTGACTGCGCTTACCTCTAAATTATGTGCAGTGCCGGGGACCAGCTTAGGGGTCTGCGGCAGCGGAATCCTGTAGAGTTCCGCCCGTTCCTCAGCATTGGATACCTCGTAACAGTAGACCAGCGGCCCTCTTGCAGCGGCCACCCGGCCTGCTCCTTCGGCGGAAAGGGGAGAGGCGCCCACAAAGCGCGGAATCATTGGCAGTACAAGCCTTACCTTTGCTCCGCCCGTGCGTACATCCTTATAAGAGCCTGACGCTGCCTGTTCCACCCCATTACTGCTCTCTACATATGCCCCCTCGCACCAGCCGGGGATGCGCAGTTTAAGCATAATATCCCTTGAAGCCTCTATTTCTATGGTCTCATCAAATGGGTAGCCGGTTTTAACTTTTATCTCCGCCGGGCCGTCTTTAAGGTCTATTGTGGCAGTGGAATCCGTGTACATATTTACCGCTGCTGCTGAGCCGTCTGTTGAGAAGATGTAGTCCGGGAGCTGTGCCAGGAACCGCCATGTATTAGGGAAGCAGCACGAACAGGAATGAATGGCAGGGAGCTTTGTTCTGCTGTTCACCGGTTTTCCGTTATCAAGAGTGAGCATCTCCGGCACGGACGGCAGCACCCGGATGGGATTGTAGTAGAATATGGCGTCCTGCTCTGCGTTTAAGGCGCCCAGAAAGTGGTTGTAGAAGATATTTTCTATAACATCGTATACGCGGGAATCACTGTATCCATTGATGGAGTGAACCCTAAGCCCAAGCATCATCATGGCTATGGACCCGCAGGTTTCGGCTATTCTGCCGGTCTCCGGCAGGAACCACGGATAGAGCGGAAACCATTCGTTATAACCAAATCCGCCGGTGATGTATCTTCTGGTTTCGCATATCTCTTCCCACAGGGATTGCACATAGTTCAGGTACCGGTTATTCCCCGTGGTAAGATAAAACTCTGCGCACCCCATAAGCAGGTAGGCCGTCCGCACTACATGAGTCCTCCCGCTCCCTATCCACAGGTCGCTTATTTTATTGGAGAGTGTGTAGCTGTCTATTATCTTTTCTGCAAAATCCAGGTACTTCTGTTCACCGGTAGCGCGGAAGAGCCTCACCAGGGCAAGTTCAAGCTCGGGATGTTCCTTTTTACCGGCATCCTTAAAATAATCGGCCTCATCCTGCATCGCTTTTATAAGGGCGTCCGCCCATTTGCATGCAGAAGAAAGCGCCCGCGTATCTCCCGTGGCGGCATGATGGGCCGCGGACATCTCTATATAATGCCCGGCTATGTAGAGGTCGTGATAGTACTTTTTATCAAGATTCTCTCTGTTTGGGTAACGTATAAACCCATCTGAGTCCTGGTGTTTTAATATATGGTCCAGATTTTCCGTTATCAGGTCTAAAAGCTCAGGGTCTTTGGTCTGCGCGTAGGCATAGCACGCGCCCTCTATAAGCTTGAAAAGGTCGGATTCAGCTGCAAGCCTGTTATGGATACCGGAGAGCTTCTGCCCGGAGTTAAGGAGGCGGTACGGTTCGCCTATAGGTGAAGCAAATCCCTTTTTTATACTGCAAATATTTTTTGCTGTGCTCTCTCCTATAAAGCCGTTTAATTCAACCTTTTGCCCATCGGCCGGATGTATGGGGGCAAAACCAGCGGGCCAATCTGCAACGTAGTGCTCCACTTCAGGCGCTCCTTAATTTTATAATCTAACATTAATCTAGCACCCAGTTTTGGCGGCGTCAACTGTTCTTTGCGTTAATATCGGAATAGTCCTTTTTTTATGTGTAAAATTCATGCTTGCCGCATCCTGCCGTCTGGCCTATAATGGCTTTAATAGCAACTATCCGGAGTATGCTACGGTACTTATGCGGAGAGAGAGAAGAAGGATGAATACTTTGCGCGTTGTAATAGCCGTTTTTGTGCTGGTTGCGGTGTTTGGTTCCGGGGCTGATGCTGCTGCGTGGAAGCTTGTTACCAGGGACGGAGCCAAGGGTACTCTCTCCGGGGAGTACGGAGCATACCGTCTGACCAAGACAAATGCCCGCGGCACCATGGAACTCTGCTGGAGCGAGCCGTTTGAGCTTAAGGCAAACACCTCTTACATCTTCTACCTGGAGTATAACTCTACTGATGCCAGTGTATCAAATACCTTCTTCTTAGCCACAACAACTCAGCCGGATCATCCCGTGACGGCCGAATATATCCCAGGGGATTTTAACGAATGGACTGCCCATACCCTTCTGCGGAACAGCCCGGACGGCGTGTGGCTTCGGCGGATAAGAAGGATTCGTTATTCCAGGGATACAACCGTCTACCTTAGGGCGGTGCTCTTTGGAAACCCGGCAACGGTTAAGCTAACCCAGCCCCAAATCTTCCAGGGCAGCATGTCCAGGATGAGCGAAGACCTTAAACCGTATCCCCCGGTTTACTCGGAAGAAGAAGTCGTTGCCAGAATCAAGAACCGTCCAGCCGGAACTTCATCAGTGATCTCATCAGAAGGCCGGGCGATGCTCAAAATAAACGGTAATCCGATAGTTCCGGTTATGTATAAGACCACTACAAGCCTGGGTGTGCTTAAAGGGAACGATTATACCTCCTTTGGTAACATAGGGATAAACCTGGTAGATAAAGTTGTAACTACCGGCGCAACAGACCCGGAGAGGGCGGACGGCTGCATATGGCTGGGCAAGGGAAAATACAATTTCAAGCCCATAGACAATGCAATAATAGATGCGCTCAGGCGCAACCCGGATGCAACAATTATTCTTAATATCAGCATTTTGCCGTACAAGTCCTGGGGGAAGGAGAATCCCCAGGAGGTGGTAAGGAACTCAAAGGGAGAGAGGTCATACGGCCCCGGATGGTGGATGTCGTCCGCTACGTCAGATTCGGACGTGGTAGACAGGCCGGGCAGCGGCAAGTGGTGGTACCCATCCTGGCAGTCAGAAGTCTGGCGGAAGGACCTTGAAGACCTTTGCACAAATATAGCGCTCCATATAAAATCAAGCCCCTACGGCAAAGCTGTTGCAGGTTTCTATATTAGCGGCAAGGACGACGGACAGTTTATAGTAAAATACATGGACTATTCGGAACCTAGCGAGAGGGCTTTTAAAGAGTTCCTGAAGGAAAAGTATGCCACCATTAATGCGCTTAATAGAGTCTGGAAAACATCCCTTGCATCTTTTGAAGAAGTAAGAATACCAAATGATACATACAGCCTGGCTGTCACGCACCTTGCCCCCGGCCCCGTGCCGGATTACAAATACTTCAGGGATAAAGAGACATGGAAGATGCGGGAGCGTCTTGCCGGCGCCCTGAAGAAATCCATAGGGAGGCCTGTAGTGGTGTTCTCTTACTCCGCCCCCTATAACCCGGAGTTCGCCCGCTCCAAGTACATGGATTGCGTGGGAGTGATTCCGGACTATCCCAACCGCAATGTAGGCTACGCTACGGCACACATGCCCGTCTCCGCCTCAGAGATTGACGGAAAGTTGCAGTTTGTAGAACTTGACCTGCGCTCTACAACAGGGATAGGGTTCCCATCGGATATCTCTTTCAGAGAGTGGCTGCCGCTCCCGGAGACCGTTGAACAATGGAACCAGATGCATCGCAAGCTTGTAGGGATTGCTCTGGCCAGCGGTTTCGGCTGGTGGTACTATGACATGGGCCAGTATTATAGAGACCCGTTTGTAAAACAGGGTATTATGGCGGCAAAGCAGCTGGCGGATAAGTTGTATAAGCGCAAAAAATC
>CALNCU010000117.1 GCA_937875395.1 uncultured Armatimonadota bacterium
CGGCGCAAGTAAGATAATGAAAAGATAATCCTAAAAACCTGAAATATATTCAAGGTCTTTATTTTTAAATGTTCTATCATAGTATTAGCTACTCCAACTTTTTCAACCAGGCATATTTTAATTTACATTAACAGGAGGGTGTGTAGATGTTTCAACATAAATGGAAATGCAGCGGGTTTACCCTTATAGAGCTCCTCGTTGTCATAGCTATAATAGCTATTCTTGCGGCAATACTTTTTCCTGTATTTGCACAGGCAAGGGAGAAGGCGCGGCAGACTACTTGCCAGAGCAATCTCAAGCAATTGGGAATGACCGTAACCATGTATTCGCAGGATTGGGAAGGCTATATCCCCGCATGTGTGGCAAGCACATCCGGTATTACTTGGATAACTATTATTGCAGGTTGCCTGGAGCCGGGTGCGCAGTGGGACCGTTCGTCGGGTTGGGTGAAAGGCTCACAAAGCACTCGCAGTATCTTTAAGTGCCCATCATCGCCTACAGATTACGGCACCACAAGCGAATCCAGATGCGGCGTAAGTATAGGCTATAATAGGCGTATTGGTTTGATGGATACAAGCACAGGTATTTTTGCTTATCCTCTAATAGACCTAAACAAGCAGAATAGCATATTTATACTGTTTGCGGATATCAGCAATACAGACCCCTGGAGAAGCTTCGAGGTTTCCTCTCAACTTGCCGGACGCCATAACGGAGGATGTAACTTGGCGTTTGCCGATGGCCATGCAAAATGGTATTCTAAACAAGAGATGCTTGGCCTTAACTATACTAACGGGTGCTTCTTACCCAATAGATAAAAAGATACAAGGGGGTAGAGAATGAAGAGAGTCAAGGTTCTTTTGCTAGGCATTGTTATCGCTTTACTGGCGTGCACTGTGAATGGCGCCGAACTGGCAGGTTACTGGTCGTTTGATGAAGACCAGGGTACAGTTGCAAAGACCTCCGCCGTAAGCGGATATGACGGAGAGATTCACGGCGCAAAGTGGGTTCCCGGCAAGGTTGGCTCCGCACTGGAGTTTAACGGCGAGAGCGACTATGTTGAAATTAAAGATACTGCCAAGAACAGCCCATTTGCCATCACCAGCATGTCCATCTCCGCTTGGATAAACCCGTCAGCATACCCAAAGGGCGCACCTGTGTTTTGGGCTGGAATAGCCGGAAAGGCCTACTATGGTGAAAGCACATATGGATTGCGGATAGGGTCCGACGGAAAGGTATTCTTTAACGTCTACGGCCCATTTGGAGAAGCCGGCAAAATTAAATCTTTCCTATACGGGCGGGAAAGCAAAACCAAGGTTTCTCTTAACCAGTGGCATTATGTTGCCGTAACCTATGACAACGAAAACGTTAAGTTCTATCTGGATGGCAGGCTGGATTCTGTCTATAAGGAGAACAGGCTCCCGGAGATCAACAAGCAGAGCATCTTCATAGGCAGCACCTATGCCAAAGG